>JAMPHU010000009.1 GCA_023663225.1 Candidatus Gastranaerophilales bacterium | reverse complement strand
TGGTAAAGGATAATCCGTATGCGGACAACAAGGAGCTGCTCATCATCCCGGATGCTGTCCATACTGACCTGTATGACGGCGGCGGGAAGGATGCCATCCCGTTTGACAAGCTGGAGCAGTTTTTTGGGAAATATCTGAAATAATACAGCAATGATTTTGGAAAGGGGCGCTTTCCATACAGGTATGCTAAATGGTCAGACCGCAATATCAACAGGCGAATTTCCTATGTGGATATCAGAAACAGGAAAGTATGTTGATGATGGAATTTTCTTTGGCAGATACCGTAAAGGAAAAATAAAACTATAGATTTTCATTTGTTGGTCAGATAAAAAATAAAACAGGGCGGCGGGGGTAGTACTAATTATCCCGCCGCCTCGTTTGTTACCGCTCCATGTCCTGTGTCCTGCGCTGTGCGTGTTCCTATGAGGAACCGTTGAAGCACGTGTCCGAATGGGAATGATTACCCCGCTGGAGCGTAACTCTCCGTACTTTCCGCAACTTCAAAATGCTGAACCGTTACAACCCCGCATATAATTTTTCAAAAAAACTTGCGCCGAAACTTTTTTTGGTGTATAGTGTTTCACGGTTCATTTAATATATATAGAAGCGACAGGATCAAACATTTCGATAGATGACAGGCGGCAAAGGGAGAGACTGATGGCGAAGTATTTAGTAATAGTGGAGTCACCGGCAAAGGTGAAAACGATCAAAAAATTTTTGGGAGCGAACTATGAGGTTGCGGCCAGCAACGGACATGTGCGGGATCTGCCCAAGAGTCAATTAGGGATCGATGTGGAGCATGACTATGCTCCTAAGTATATCACGATCCGCGGCAAGGGAGACATCCTGGCCAATCTGCGCAAGGAAGTCAAGAAGGCGGAGCGGATCTATCTGGCCACTGACCCTGACAGGGAGGGGGAGGCGATCTCCTGGCATCTGTACCACGCTCTGAAGCTGGAGGGCAAAAAGGTCTATCGTATCACGTTTAACGAGATCACTAAGACGGCGGTCAAGGCTTCCCTGAAAAATGCCCGCGAGATCAATATGAATCTGGTGGACGCACAGCAGGCGAGAAGAGTGCTGGATCGTATGGTGGGATATCGCATCTCGCCGCTTTTGTGGGCGAAGATCAAGCGGGGATTGAGCGCGGGGCGCGTGCAGTCCGTCGCTCTGCGGATCATCTGCGACAGGGAGGACGAGATCAACGCCTTTATTCCGGAGGAATACTGGTCTTTGGATGTCAATTTGAAGGTGAAAGGGGAAAAGAAGCCGATCACAGCCAAATATTACGGCGCGGCGGGCAAAAAGAAGGAGATTCCCGACAAGGACGCCATAGACGAGATTCTGCGGTCTTTGGAGGGCGTTTCCTATCATGTGACGGATGTGAAAAAAGGGGAAAGACACAAGAAACCGCCCCTTCCTTTTACTACGTCCACCTTGCAGCAGGAGGCCAGCAAGGTGCTGAATTTTTCCACCCAAAAGACGATGCGTCTGGCGCAGCAGCTCTACGAGGGTGTGGAGGTCAAGGGAGAGGGCACGGTGGGCCTGATCTCCTATCTGCGTACCGACTCCACCCGCGTCTCTGAGGAGGCGGAGCACATGGCAAAGGAATATATTGACGCCCATTACGGCGAGGCGTATCAGATAGGCGATCTGTCGGAGAAGAAAGCGGGACAGAAGATACAGGATGCCCACGAGGCGATCAGACCCACCGATTTAAACCGCAGTCCCATAGCCTTAAAGGAACAGCTTCCCAGAGACTTGTTCCGGCTCTATCAGTTGATCTGGAAGCGTTTTGTGGCCAGCCGCATGAGTGCGGCCAGATACGAGACCACCTCCGTAAAGATACAGGCGGGGGAGCATCTCTTTACCATGGCGGCGTCGAGAGTGGTATTTGACGGCTATATGTGCGTCTATACATCCGAGGAGGATAAGGAAGAGGAGAACTTTTTGGCGCAGGAGATCAGCATAGGGAGTCAGTTAGAATTTTTGTCGTTTGATCCCAAACAGCATTTTACCCAGCCGCCCGCCCGCTACACGGAGGCTTCTTTGGTGCGGGCCCTGGAGGAGCTCGGGATCGGGCGTCCCAGCACGTACGCGCCCACCATCACCACGATCATCAAGCGGCGTTATGTGGCCAAGGAGAACAAAAATCTTTACGTGACCGAGCTGGGAGATGTGGTCAACCGGATGATGAAGGAGTCCTTCCCCAGCATCGTGGATGTGAATTTTACGGCGAACATGGAGGCTCTTTTGGACGGCGTGGAGGACGGCGAGGTCAAGTGGAAGACCATTGTGTCCAATTTTTATCCGGATCTGGACGAGGCGGTGAAATGTGCCGAGGAAAGTTTGGAAAAAGTGACGATAGCGGACGAAGTCTCCGACGAGGTGTGCGAACTCTGCGGCAGGCAGATGGTGATCAAATACGGGCCTCACGGGCGTTTTTTGGCATGCCCCGGCTTCCCTGAATGTCGCAACACCAAACCCTACTATGAAAAGACAGGCGTGGCCTGTCCCGCGTGCGGCAGGGATATTGTGGTAAAAATGACAAGAAAAGGCCGCAGATATTTTGGCTGCATCGGTTATCCCGAGTGTGAATTTATGACCTGGCAGAAGCCTGCGGGAGTGGATTGCCCCAGATGTGGCGCGCCTTTGCTGGAAAAAGGCAATAAGCTGGTATGTTCGGGCAGCCAGTGCGGATACGTGGAAAACAAGAAAGAAACCGTCCATCAGTAGACGGTACAAAGGTCCTACCAGATTTTACATTGTAATCTGATTTTATTTGTGATAGAATAGTCATATCTGTAGTGAGTAGCGTGCCGGAGGAGGTTTTGGAAACGGAGGTACAGGTATGAGCAGTGTACAACTGTTGGATAAGACGAGGAAGATCGAAAAGCTTCTTCACAACAACAATTCCAGTAAAGTAGTGTTCAACGACATCTGTAAGGTTATGCGTGAAATCCTGAACTCCAATGTGCTGGTCATCAGCCGGAAAGGCAAGGTGCTGGGGGTAGGCTGCCTGGACGACATTGAGCCGATCACGGAGTTGATCGACGAGACGGTGGGCGGTTTTATCGATCCCATGTTGAACGAGCGTCTGTTGGGTATTCTCTCCACCAAGGAGAATGTCAATTTGGAGACGTTGGGGTTTGAGACCATCGACACCAAGAAAGTGCAGGCGACCATCACGCCGATTGAGATTGCGGGGGAGCGCCTGGGTACGCTGTTTATCTATAAATGCGGCGAGAGCTATGACATCGACGACATCATTCTATGCGAGTACGGCAGCACGGTGGTAGGCCTGGAGATGCTGCGGGCGGTGAATGAGGAGAATGCGGAGGAGAACCGTAAGCAGGCGGTGGTGAAGTCCGCCATCAGCACGTTGTCCTTCTCGGAGTTGGAGGCGATCACCCATATTTTTGACGAGCTGGACGGCATGGAAGGCGTCCTGGTTGCCAGCAAGATTGCAGACCGCGTGGGGATCACCCGATCCGTGATCGTGAACGCGCTGCGGAAGTTTGAGAGCGCCGGTGTGATCGAGTCGCGATCCTCCGGTATGAAAGGAACCTACATAAAGGTGCTCAACGATGTGGTGTTCGACGAGATCGCAGAATTAAAAAGACAAAACAAAAAATAGTGGAAACTATTTTAAAAGGAGGTTGTTTTTTTACAAAATTAATTTATAATAATGTAGTGTGAGTATGATAGGGAGGAGTTAGTTATGATTAACACGAATGCATTTGATTACATAAACGTGCTGGATCGGGCGGCGGATGCCTCCTGGCTTCGGAATGAAGCGATCTCCAACAATATTTCCAACAAGGATACCCCCTTTTACAAGAGGCGGGATGTGGAGTTTCAGGAAATATTTCGCGAGGTGCTGGGCTGCACCCACGGCGGGTCTATGGATGAGCGCGTGGCCAATGTGGATCTGAAGAAACTAAAGGGGCGTTCCTACGTTGACTATGGCGGGTATTCCTATCGGCTGGACGGCAACAATGTGGATCCCGAGAACGAGAACGTATATCTGGCCAAGAATCAGTTGGTATACGAGGGTTTGATTGACAGCATCAAGCAGGAGTTCCAGAACCTTCAGACTGTTATGAAATAAAAATAACCGGCTTGAGGGAGCCGTGTGAGGCATTTCATATAGGAATGAACAGACGAAAGAGAGGATAAATGATTATGGGGATGTTTACTGCTTTTGACATCAATGCATCCGGCTTGACCTCCCAGAGATATCGCATGGACGTCATCGCCGAGAATGTAGCCAATGCCAATACCACCCGCACGGAGGATGGCACGCCTTATGTCCGCAAGGTTGTGACTTTTGCGGAGAAGGGGGCGCTCAACAGTTTTGAGCATGTTTTGAAGTCCGTGTCTCACAACCACGGATATACCCATTTAGGAGTCAAGGTGGACGGTCTTTACGAGGACACTACCACAGAGATGAATATGGTCTATGACCCTTCCCACCCCGATGCGGACGAGAACGGTTATGTAACCTATCCCAACGTCAACATCATTCAGGAGATGACGGACTTAATTGACGCCAGCCGCGCTTACGAGGCCAATTCGACGGCCTTCAACGCCAGCAAATCCATGGCGCTTAAGGGTTTGGAACTGGGTAATTGAGGATAGGATGAAGTAATTGGAGTGAGGAGTGAAAGGTTATGAATTTAGCAGCAGTTACAGCGTTGGACGGTGTTTTGGCCAAGGGCAGTATCAGTGACATTTCTTCTTTGACGGGGACATTGTCGGAGAAAAAGGATACGGCAAATGGCACTATGTTTGACGCTGTTTTAAACACGGCTATCGAAAATATCAACGTTACCAACGGCTATCTGTCCGACGCCGAAAATGAGGAGATCAAGTTCATGCTGGGCGAGACGGAGAGCACACATGATCTGATGATCGCGCTGTACAAGGCATCCACAGCGTTACAGTACACGGTGGCGATCAGAGACAAGGTGATGGACGCCTACAAGGAAATCATTCAGATGCAGATTTAAGGGGATATCTTAACCTATGAAAATAAAGGAATCAGGAGAAAACTATCATGGTAGATAGGTTGAAGGAAATACCCGCGAAGATACTGGCCTGGTGGAAACAATTTACCTCCAGGCAGAAAAGTGTAATTGTCGGTATTGCGGCGGCGATCATATTTGCTTTTGTGATCATTTTTGTGGTACTGTCGCGGACGGAATATTCGAGACTGACCACCTGTGAATCCACGGCGGATGCGGCGGAGATCGTCGAGATTTTGGATGCCGCCGGCATCAAACACAGGGAGTCTTCGGACGGACTGCGGATTGATGTGGAGACCAGTCAGCTCTCCGCCGCCAATCTGGCGATCGGTTCCGCCGGTTTTGTGCCGGATGGTTTCAAATATGACGATTATATGAGCAGCGGCCTGACCAGCACTTCCACGGACAGTGCGAGGCGTTATGCGGAATATTTGTCAGATAAGTTTGCAAACACGCTGACTTCTTCGATAGATTCCGTCTTAAGCGCAAGGGTACATATTGACCTGGCCAACAATGACGGCACGCTGTTAGCGCAGACGAAGGAGTCATATGTCTATATTCAGTTGACGACGGACGGGACGATCAACAAGGCGCAGGCCGCCACCATCGCGAAGGCGGCGGCGACCTTTGTAGGCAATGCGACCACCTCCAATATCACGGTGGCAGATCAGAACGCCACGACCTTGTTTTCCGGCGGAGACGATAACAGCGCCATGGGTATCGCAAGCTCTACTCAGGAGCTTCAGAATCAGGTGCAGTCCATGGTCTCCAATCAGGTGAGGAACGTGTTCTACGCCACTCAGCAGTTCGACCAGGTGGAGGTGGGCGTTCACATGCCTGTGGACTACAACACCTACGAGAAGACGATCAAGACATACTCCGCGCCGGAGGGCAGAGACGAGGGTCTTCTGGCAAGACGGGAGGATTATTACGAGGAGAGCAACAGCCAGGGCGCAGGCGTGCCCGGCACCAGCTCCAATGACGAAACGGTTGAGGTCTATCCCGACAACAACGACACCCACAGTATGCAAAGTGAGTCTATTGTGGACTACCTTCCCAACGAGACCATAGAAAACATTCTGAGCAATTCGGGGGCGATCGACTATGCCAACGCTTCCGTGTCTGTGGCTCTGTTCCGCTACCGGGATATTTACGAGTCGGATCTGCGGGCGCAGGGAGCTTTGGACGGTGTGACTTGGGAGCAGTATCAGGCGAACAACAGCGGAGATGTCAAATTGGAAGTGGATGAGGATCTCTACGCAATGGTGGCCAATGCCGCCGGCGTCAATGCGAACCGCATCACGATCGTCGCCTACGAGTCGCCGGTATTCCATGACAGGGAGGGCCTGAATATCAGTGTGACCACTGTGTCCAGCGTCTTCTTGTTTATCGTGATCATCGCTCTGCTGGCGTTTGTAGTGCTGCGCACCATGATTCCCAAGCGTTCGGGCGAGGAAGAGGAAGAGATCTCCGTGGAGGATCTGCTGCAGTCTACGCCTGACGAGGCCATGGAAGAGTTTGGCGAAGAGTCCAAGTCTGAGGCGCGCAAGATCATTGAGAAATTTGTGGATGAGAATCCGGAGTCCGTTGCGATACTCTTGCGCAACTGGCTGAACGAAGATTGGGGTTAGGAGGTAAGCGTTATGGCAAAGACAGGGGAAAAAGGGATCTCCGGTCTGCAGAAAGCTGCAATTCTGCTGATCGTCTTAGGTCCGGAGAAGTCCGCCAGTATATTCAAGCATCTGAAAGAGGACGAGATCGAGGAACTCACTCTGGAGATTGCCAACACCAGAAGTGTCACCCCACAGATGAAGGAGGATGTGATCAACGAGTTCTACGAGGTCTGTCTGGCACAGCAGTATATCGCCGAGGGCGGTATCGGATATGCGAGAGAGCTTTTGGAGAAAGCTCTGGGCAACGAGAAGGCGATGGACGTCATCGGCAAGTTGACGGCGTCCTTGCAGGTAAAGCCTTTCGAGTTTGTGCGTAAGACGGATGCGACACAGTTGATCAACTTTATACAGGATGAGCACCCGCAGACGATCGCTTTGATCTTGTCTTATCTGGCTCCCGGCCAGGCGGCGCAGATCATCTCGGCGCTGCCACCCGACAGACAGGCGGATGTGGCCAAACGTATCGCCGTCATGGACCGTACCAGTCCCGACGTGATCAAGGAAGTGGAGAAGGTGTTGGAGTCAAAGCTGGCAAGTTTGGTCAATCAGGACTACACCATTATCGGCGGTGTGGATTCGGTTGTGGAAATTTTGAATACTGTGGACCGCGGTACAGAGAAACATATTATGGAGACTTTGGAGATCGAGGAGCCGGAGCTTGCAGACGAGATCCGAAAGAAGATGTTCGTGTTCGAGGATGTGCTGCTTCTGGACGACAGAGCGATACAGCGTGTGCTGCGTGACGTGGACAACAACGATCTGGGCATCGCCCTAAAAGGCGCCAACGAACAAGTGCAGAATGCGATCTTCAACAATCTGTCCAAGCGTCTTGCGGTTATGATCAAGGAGGACATGGAGTTTATGGGCCCTGTCCGTATGAAGGACGTGGAGGAAGCACAGCAGAAGATCGTCAATATCATCCGTAAGCTGGAGGACGCGGGCGAGATCGTCATTTCCAGAGGTGGAGGTGACGAGATTGTTGTCTAAGTATAATCTGCTGAAAGGGTATTACACGCAGGTGCAGGCGGACGACAAGAGAGTCCTTCGCTCCAACGAACTGATAGAACAGAAGATAGCGGAGTTGAGTGCCCGGAGAGTGGAAGAGGGCGGTTTTACGGCAGGGTTAAAGGCGGAGACGCTCGAGATCGGAGAGCTGCCTGCGGAGGGCGAGGATGGCCAGAGCAATGTGATCAAGCTTTCGGAAGATCTGGAAAAGATGAAGGCACAGGCGACCGAGGAGGCGGAGGCCATCTTATCGGACGCCAGGACGCAGGCGGACGCTTTGATCGCGGAGGCGAAAGAACAGGCGGAATTGGAAAAAGATGCCGTACTCGCCAAGGCCAGAGATCAGGGGTATCGGG
Organism: Candidatus Gastranaerophilales bacterium; assembly: GCA_023663225.1. Classification (GTDB taxonomy): domain Bacteria; phylum Bacillota; class Clostridia; order Lachnospirales; family Lachnospiraceae; genus Acetatifactor. The sequence continues at coordinate 64,722 of JAMPHU010000009.1, read as the reverse complement.
ACGGCTATGAGGAAGGCCAGAGGCAGGCCGCCGCGGAGGCGGATCAACTCAGGGCGCAGATGGAACAGAAAGAGCAGGACTTGGAGGCTTCCTACCAACAGAAATATGACGAGCTGGAGCCGCAGTTTGTCGATGCGATCACGGGCATCTATGAACATATCTTCCATGTGGAACTGCAATCCTACCGCGAGATTTTGGTGCATCTGATCGGCAGCACTATGCGCAAGATCGAGGGCGGCCGCAGTTTCCTGATCCATGTGAGCAAGGAAGATTACCCTTATGTGAGTATGCAGAAAAAGCAGATTGCCGCCAATGCCTCTTCTCCGAATTGTACGGTGGAGATCGTGGAGGACATGACTGTCGGGGAAAACGGATGTCTGATCGAGACCGAGGGCGGCATTTTCGACTGCGGCCTGGGGACGCAGCTTACAGAGCTGGGCCAGAAACTCAGACTGCTCTCCTATGAGTAGAGCGCTATTTTCCAGGAAAAAAGATCGGGTGAAGATTCTTGAACGGGACAGCAATTCAATTTCAAAAATATAATAGAGTAATAAACGATACGTTTTACAGAAAATTGGGCAAGGTGATCAACGTGGTGGGACTCACCATTGAGTCCGCGGGGCCTGACGCCAAGCTGGGCGATCTGTGCAGGATTCTGCCGGAGGACGACAAACCCATCATGGCGGAAGTGGTCGGTTTCAAGGATCGCAAGACGTTGCTCATGCCTTATGATGCCGTGGACGGCATCGGACTGGGATGTATGGTGGAGAACACGGGAGCGCCCCTGCGGGTGACCGTGAGCGACAAGCTGCTTGGAAAGGCGCTGGACGGCCTGGGGAGACCGGTGGACGGCACCCATGTGGAGGGAGCGACTTATCCGGTGGACGCGCCGCCCCCAGATCCCATGAGTCGCGCGATCATCGATCAGGTGCTCCCTCTGGGAGTGAAGGCGGTCGATGGACTGATCACGGTGGGAAAAGGACAGCGTATCGGTATCTTTGCCGGTTCCGGCGTGGGAAAGTCCACACTGATGGGCATGTTTGCCCGCAATACCAAAGCGGATATCAATGTGATCGCTCTGATCGGAGAGCGAGGCAGAGAAGTGAGAGAATTTATAGAGAGGGATCTGGGAGAGGAAGGCATGCGCCGTTCGGTGGTTGTGGTGGCGACTTCCGACAGACCGGCGCTCGAGCGCAAGATGGCGGCCAAGACGGCTACCGCTATCGCGGAATATTTTAGAGATCAGGGCAGGGACGTGCTGTTGATGATGGATTCGCTGACGCGTTTTTCCATGGCGCAGAGAGAGATTGGCCTCGCCAGCGGGGAACCGCCTGTGACGAGAGGATACCCGCCCAGCGTGTACTCGGAGATGCCCAAGCTGTTGGAGCGCGCGGGGCGCGCGGCGGTGGGGTCTATCACCGGACTTTACACGGTGTTGGTGGACGGCGACGATTTTAACGAGCCGATCACGGACACGGCGCGAAGTATTCTGGACGGACATATCATGCTGAATCGTAAACTGGCGCACAAGAACCATTATCCGGCGGTCGATATTTTGCAGAGTATCTCCAGGTGTATGAGCCAGATCGCGGACAAGGAACACAAGCAGGCCGCCAACAAGCTAAAGGAGGTGCTCGCCACCTACAACGAGGCGGAGGACTTGATCAATATCGGAGCGTACAAGAGCGGGAGCAATCCCTCCATCGACTATGCGATCTCCAAGATCGACGCGGTGAACGGTTTCCTGTGTCAGGAGACGGAAGCCAAGTTTGGGTTTGAGGAGAGCGTGGAGATGATGGAAGGACTGTTTGCGTGATACAGATAAGAGGCAAGATCAAATGGCTAGATTTCGATATTCTTTACAGAGTATTCTGGATATCAAAATGAAGATGGAGACGCAGGCGAAGCAGGAATTTTCCGCGGCCAGAATCGCATTGGACGACGAGGAGGAGCGGCTTTCGGCTCTCTATGACAGGAAACGCTTTTATGAGTCCGAGGCGGAAAGGCTGAGAAAGGGCGTTTTGGTCTTTTTGGATATGGAGGAGAATCGTCACTCTATTTTGGTCATGGAGGACTATATCAGAGCGCAGACGATCCAGGTCCGCAGAGCGGAACAGAGGCTTGAGAAGGCGAGGGAGGCGCTCGCCACAGTGATGATGGAACGCAAGACGCATGAGACGTTAAAGGACAAAGCCTTCGAGGCTTTTTTGCAGGAAGAGAACCGTGCGGAGAGCAAGGTCGTGGATGAGTTGACAAGTTATACCTACGGTCAAAAGAAAGTATAGGCAGGTGGCTGACGTGGCAAGAGAAAAATTGCAGGAAGAACTCTCGACAGAAGCAGAAAAAAAGAAGCTGAAAGACGAGAAGCAAAAACTGAAAAAAGACCAGAAGGCACAGCGGAAAGAGGCCAAAAAAAGAGCGAAGGAGATCGCCAGACAGGAGGAAGAATTAGACGACAGCGGCGGAGGTGTGATGACCTTTTTTGCGACCATTGTCATTGTGGCTCTGTGGATCGTTGTGATCTGTATTGTGATCAAAATGGATATCGGGGGTTTTGGCAGTTCTGTGTTGGCGCCGGTGTTAAAGGACGTTCCCGTGATCAACAAGATCCTGCCAAAGGGTGTGGTGACAGAGACTTTTGACCCCGACAGTTATGGCGGTTACAGCAGTCTGGAGGAGGCTGTGGCGCAGATCAGGCAGCTTGAGTTGGAAGTGGAACAGATGCAGCGCGAGGCTACGTCGTCGGCGGCGGAGATTGAGACTTTGAAGGCGGAAGTGCTGCGATTACAGCCTTTTGAGGAGATGGAATCGGAGTTTAAGCGTGTCCGAGACGAGTTTTACAGGGAGGTCATCTACGCGGATAACGGTCCCGGCCCGGAGGAGTACCGGAAATATTACGAGGAGATTGATCCGGATTCCGCGGAGTATTGGTACAGACAGGTGATGTCGGAGATCCAGGAGACGCAGGAGGTTCAAAATCTGGCGGATTCTTACGCGTCCATGGAGGCGGCCAGCGCCGCGGACATCATGGAGGCGATGCCCAACGATCTGAATCTCTGCGCGCGTATTTTGCAGGCGATGACTGCCGACAAGAGGGGGGCCATCATGGCTGCCATGGAACCGGATTTTGCGGCGAAGCTGACGAGAATTATGGATTCGGGGACTTAACTATTTCGGCGGTATTACCGATATATTAGTATGAAAGCCTTGGTAAAGGATTTTCATAAAATTTACGAAGAAAGGAGAAATGTGATGACCAGTACGGCGGTAAAGGGCGTAGGAAATTTTTTCCAGAATCTTACGGCCAATACAGTAAGCCAGGCGGCCCAGAATAAGGCGGGAACGATGAGTTTCCAGAACGTCTTGAACTCTCAGACGGGCAAGGACAACAGCCCCCAGGCGGCACAGCCGGGTAAGGCGCCGAACAAGGCTACTTCCCCAGAACAGCCGGATAAGGCGGAGAGCTCTCTTTCCTCCCCCAAGGCTGACAAGGTGAAACAGGTCAAGTCCGATCAGCCGGAGGGCGAAGAGCAGGTGGAGATGATCCCTCAGGATGAGCAGATGCAGGAAGCCATGGAAATTCTGGGAACGGCAGCTATGGAGCTGATCGGGGAGATCACGGATACGCTGGATATCAGCGCCGAGGAGCTGAATGGTCTGTTGGGACAGATGGGCTTGGAAGCGGCGGATCTGTTGAAGCCGGAGAATCTGAGCGCGTTTCTGTTACAGGCTTTCGGAGCCGAAGATAATGTGGCGCTGCTCACTGACGAAGGCATGTATGCGGATTACAAGGCGCTGATGGGCGAGCTTGAGCAGATACTTGAGAGCGGGCCAAATGACATGACCGTGGCGGATGCCTATGAGTTGATGCAGCAGGTGCCGGAGACTGTGAAGCCGGAAGCGGCAGATCTGATTCCCGTCAAGGAGGAGAAGCCTCTCGAGAACCTGATCCAGGTGACCGTGGAGGAGCCGGAGCGCGAAGAGACGCAAGAGCTGCCTGCGGACATACAGACGAATGTCCCCAGGGAAGCAGAGCAGTCCGAGCACACAGAGGGACGTCGTTCCGACAACAGGGATCATTCGGAGCATGGCAGAGAGCATGAGGGCAATTCCTTTATGCAGAACCTCACACAGCTCGACCCCCATCTGGAGACCGCGCAGACATCGGAAGTATCCGGCGGATTTGACGTGGACACCCAGGACATTATGCGGCAGATCATGGATTACATGAAGCTTCAGGTGAGACCGGGCATGACCGATCTGGAGATGCAGCTTCATCCCGAGAGTCTTGGCACGCTACAGATTCATTTGGCGGCAAAAGGCGGAGTGGTCACGGCCAACTTCGTGGCGCAGGACGAGGCGGTAAAGGCGGCTCTGGAAAGCCAGATGGTGCAGTTGAAGGAGAGTTTTGCAGAACAGGGCGTCAAGGTGGAAGCGATCGAAGTCACCGTGCAGACCCATGAGTTCGAGCAAAATCTGGAGCAGGGACGCGAGAGAGGCCAGGAGCAGAACGCGGCCAAGGGACAGAGAACCCGCAGGATCAGACTGGATGACGCCTTGAGCTTGGAGGAGCTTGAGGAGCTTCCGGAGGAAGAACAGCTTGCGGCCAAGATGATGGAAGCAAATGGCAACACGGTGGATTTCACCGCATGATTTTTGAGACAGAAAGGAGAAAATATGGCAGGATTAATGGCGCCGGTGAAAGACGGCAAGATTGTAGAGACCGAGTCACAGTCTTCCCTGAAAAAGGCTAACAGCGCAAGTCAAGACGGAATGGATAAAGAAGCCTTCCTACAGCTTTTGGTGGCACAGATGCAGTATCAGGACCCCTTAGAGCCTACCTCCAACACGGAGTATATTGCCCAGTATGCACAGTTTTCACAGGTGGAGGCGCTCTCCAATATGGCGGGCAGCATGGATCTGATGAGGGCAAGCGGCCTGGTGGGTCAGGAGGTGTACATCAAGACGACGGACTCTTCCGGAGACGTCAATTATGTGGACGGCAAGGTAGATTATGTAGTATATGAGAACGGCAAGGCGTATCTCTCCATCGACGAGTCTCTGTACTCCATCGACGATCTGGATACGGTGGTGGATCCCGTTTACCTGAGCGCGTTCAAGAAGGCGAAAGAGTTTGCGGCCAAGCTGGCGAATCTGCCCGGCGTGAACGGTATCGGCATGAGCGACGCGGAGACGATCGACGAGCTGGAAGAGACCTACAACAACATGAACGATTACGAGAAAACCTTCATTGCGTCCGATCTGGTGAAGCTTTTGAATAAGTACGTTGAAAAGCTGAAGGAAGTCAGAACGCTGGCGGGTGAGGGAGAGAAGCCTGCGGAAGGTGAAGAAAACGGCGAAGACAGTGAAGGCGGCGAAGGCGAAGGCGAAGGGACAGCCGGTGTGGAAGGCACAGAGTAAACAGCAGGCGCAGAAAGGAGCTGAGAGAATATGGAGGTTCAAAAAAATAGCTTCCTTTCCATAGAGCAACTGACTGACCGGATATACGGCAGAACGCCCAGGGCGGCTGAGGCGAAGACCAAGGAGGGTCTTTCCTTCAAAGAGGTCTTTGAACAGAAGTCATCAGGCGAGACCGGAGCGCTAAAGCTCTCCAAACATGCGGCAAACCGACTGACAGACAGAGGGATCGAGCTGAGCATGGAACAGTGGGAGCGGCTTGAAGGCGGAGCCAGAAAAGCTATGCAGAAAGGAATCAAGGATTCTCTGGTCATTGTGGATGATCTGGCATTTATCGTAAATGTGCCGAACCAGACCATTGTCACGGCGATGGACAGCACACAGACGGAGGAGAACGTATTCACAAACATTAACGGAGCGGTCATTATGTAACCGGACCTGAATGGGGGTTAAAAGCCTTCCCGAATGACAGAGGGAGGGCGGACGTTCCGCAGCAGATTAGGAGGAACAATCACTATGATGAGATCACTTTTCTCTGGTGTGGCAGGACTGAAAACACACCAGACCAAGATGGATGTTATTGGTAACAATATTTCAAACGTAAATACTGTAGCTTACAAGTCAAGCTCGATCGTGTTCGCTGATTTGATGAGCCAGACCACACAGAGAGCCAGCGGCGCCAACGAGAACCGAGGCGGCATCAACGCCAGACAGATCGGTCTGGGCGTGAAATCGGCGGCCATCAACATGAACATCACCGGTCAGGGTTCGGCTCAATCCACGGGCAATCCCTTCGATCTGATGCTGACCGGAGAGAATTTCTTCGTGGTGAGCGACGGCATCTCCAACTACTTCACCAGAGACGGCTCCTTCTACGTGGACGGAGCGGGCAATCTGGCCATGACCAGCAATGGATACAATGTGATGGGTTGGGGAGTGGATCCCGATACCCAGGGCACCACGATCAAGAAGGACACCGTGACTGCTCTGCGCATTATGAGCACTGCCAATCTGACCTATCCCCCCGAGGCCACTTCTCAGGGCACCATAGCGGGCATCATAGACAAGAACGACACGGACGTGACCAGCAAGGGAGGTAAGGCCATCAACTTCAACTTCTATGATTCGCTGGGCTACAGCTACACGGCAAAGATCGTATTCAAGAAGTCTGACAGCGAGAACGGGAACGAGTACAGTATCGAGTTGGATAAACTGTTGGACTCCAACGGGGATGAGGTGGATATCAGCAATGCGTCGTTTGGCGGCGTTACCCACCAGAATTTGGCTACCACGGTCAAGTATAATACCGATGATTACCAGTGGACCAGTGCAACCCTTTTGCAGACGACAGGCACTAACCCTACCACAGTTGCCGATCTGGGCTGGGCTACCACGGCTGCCAACTGGGATGATTTAAGCCAGCCCGTTGCCAACGGAGCAACCATGACCAGGCAGGAGTCCTTGGATGCGCTGGCGAAAGTGTACGGTTATGAGGGTTCTACGGATGAGTTTTTGTCTCTTGCAGTACAGCAGACGGTGACTTCGACGACCACTCCTCCTGTGACCACTACTACTTGGGTGACGGTAAAAGATATGCTGGCGGCCGGCAATGCGGGTACCGCGAGCACCACAAATCCCAATTTGGCAGGGCAGAACGGCGTCGTGGAGTTCGACGGACGCGAATACACGGGAAGCAGCATCACCTTTCACCCGAAAACCGGTTATTTTGACGGATTGGCAGGGGGCGCGGCCAATGTGACGACCATGCAGATGGATCTCTCTGGCGTGGGTCCCAGCTTTACCAATATCACCCTCGATTTCTCCGATGTGGTTCTGTTTGACAACAAGGGGACTTCCACCGTGGGCGCGGACAGAGGCGACCCTACCGGACTGATCGGCACCGGCCGCAGAGTGGGCGACATGATCGGCGTATCCATCCAGAATGACGGTAAGATTTACGCCAACTATGACAGCGGCATGACCAAGCTTTTGGGACAGATCGCTACGGCGTCCTTCCCCAATGCTTCCGGTCTGGAGAAGCACGGTGAAAACCTCTACACCTCCACCTTAAACTCCGGCGACTTCGACGGGATCGGCGTGGATGTGACCGCCAACGGAGGCTCGATCTCCACCGGACAGTTGGAGATGAGTAATGTGGATCTGTCCACCGAATTCACGGAGATGATCACCACGCAGCGTGGTTTCCAGGCGAACAGCCGTATCATCACTGTGTCAGATACTTTACTTGAGGAATTGACAAATCTTAAGAGATAAGGTAGAATAGATATAAGGGACGGAAGTTTTCCGTCCCTTATATCTGTGTTAGATGGTGGTGTAAAACTGCTGAAATTTTGTGCACATATTTGTGCAAACCGCTGAAAAATGTTCATTATGTTGAGGAAAGGTGGGCGCAATATGATAGAAGTGACGAAAATAAACGGCGTAAAAATCTTGATCAATCCACATTTGCTGGAGATTGTGGAGGAGACGCCGGACACAGTTCTGACTTTGACCACCGGAAGAAAATTAATTGTAAAAGAAAGTAGACAAGAGATCAAAAATCTTGTAAAATCATATAGAAAGGGCATTCTGGCAGACGAGTAAATACAAATGCGGAATAAGAGGTGGTTGTTGTGGATATAGCTTCACTTATTGGTATGATCATGTGTCTGGTGATGCTGGTGTTCGGTATCGTCAGTAACGCGGGCTGGGGCGGGTTTCCGAGTTACCTGGACGGAGCTTCGGCTATCATTACCTTTGGAGGCGCATTTTTTGCGATTCTGATGTCCTGCAGTCTACAGGACTTTATAGGAGGCCTTAAGAGTATCACATTGATCTTTAAGGCGCCTACAATGAATACATCCGATATGATCAAAAAGATCATAGACTTGTCCAATATAGCGAGAAAGGAAGGCCTCCTGTCGCTGGAGGAGGCGGCGGCGGATCTGGATGAGCCGTTTTTGAAGAAGGGTATCCTGTTGGTGGTAGACGGAACGGATCCCGACTTGGTGCGTGCCATCATGGAGACCGAGATGGTATGCGTGGACGACAGACATAAGAAATACGCAACCTTTTGGGAGTCTGTCGCTTCCATGGGTCCTGCCTGGGGTATGATCGGTACCCTGGTCGGTCTGGTAAATATGTTGAACAACATGGAAGATGCGAGTTCCATTGGCCCTTCCATGGCGGTTGCTCTGATCACTACCTTGTACGGTTCGCTCCTTGCGAACTGGATCTGCACACCTACGGCGTCCAAGTTAAAGGCGGACAATGCTATTGAGATGCAGCAGAAAGAGGTTATGATAGAAGGCCTGCTCTCCATTCAGGCGGGCGAGAACCCTCGTGTCATCGAGGAAAAATTAAAGTCCTTCCTTGCTCCTAAGGACAGAGAAACTGCGGGAGGAGACGAAGGAGGTGAAGAATAGTGGCTAAGAAGAAAGAAGAGACGCCGCCGCCTGGATCGCCGGCATGGATGGCGACTTTCAGCGACCTGATGAATCTGTTGCTTTGTTTCTTCGTGCTGCTGTTCTCTATGTCAACGATTGACGAGGCGAAGTTAGCGGAGATCGTGGCGGCCATGAACAGCTCCTTCAGCGTGTTCAACGGCGGAGCCACCGCCATAGGCGACGGTATGCTCATCAGCAACGGCGTCAGCCAGTTGAACGAGCTGAGCGAATATATCAACAGCACTGGCGCTGCGGCCGACAGCACCAAGGAGCCGGAACAGCTTGAACAGTTCGAGAACGATCCTGAAGTACTCCAACAGATCGTGGAAGAGATCTTGGAAGAACAGAATCTCCAGGAGAATGAGCAGCTTGCGGAGCAGGTGGAGGAGGCTGTCTCCGAGAGCAATCTCTCGGATCAGATCGAGGTTACCTTTACTTCGCAGTATGTGCAGCTCACAATGAAAGGGGCGCTTTTGTTTGACTCCGGAAGCGCTGAACTGAAAGAAAATTCGGCGTCAGTTTTGGACAGGGTCGGTATCATTCTGATGCGCTACAGCAAAGGGATTGTTGAGATAGAGGGACATACGGACAATGTCCCCATGAGCAGCGCGAGATATGCCGACAACGAGGAATTGAGCAGCGCGAGAGCGCTCACCGTATTCTACTATTTAAAAGACCATACTGCTCTTGATCCGGTCAATCTCAGACATGCGGGCATGGGAGAGAGGATCCCCATCGCCGACAACTCCACCGAGGAGGGTCGCAGCAAGAACAGGCGTGTAGAGATTCGGATATACAATAACAGTCAGTAAAAAGCAGGAAAGGCATGGTAGTCTGAAATGAAAAAAAATTTGTTGACGGTGCTAATTTTGGCACTCCAGATCGTAAATATTGTATTGACCAGCATTATGATGATCAGTGTCATGAGCACCAACAATAAGACAGCTTCTTTAGTGGGCAACATCGCCACGGCGATGAACTTAGAACTGACCGTCCCCGGACAGGGCAATGTGGTGGGATCGGTTTCACTGGCCGACACGGAATCCTATGACCTGGGGAATATGACGATGCTTTTGCAGGACGGCGGATATCTAGTGTGCAATATCTCCCTGTCCATCAACACCAAGCACGAAGATTACAAGACTTACGGCGGCGAGAATATGGATCCCAACGCCAATATGGTCAAAGATGCAATCAGCACTGTGGTACTGAAACACACGGCGGAGGACTGCAGCACAGATATGGACGGCTTAAAGACCGAGATATTGCGAGCTGTGCAGCAGTTGTTCCAGTCCGATTTCGTATATCAGATCGCGATCAGCGAAGTGAAGATCGGTTGACAAAAGTCTGTGAAAAGTAGTACAGTAGGAGGTGAACTTTTGTGGGTGAGGTCCTTTCACAAAGTGAAATAGATAACTTGCTTGCGGCTTTGTCTACCGGTGAGCTGGATGTGGATCAAGTGAATGGAGAAGAAGAGAAGCAGGTTAAAAATTATGATTTTAGCCGCCCTACAAAGTTTTCTAAGGAACACTTGAGAACATTGGAATTTATTTTCGAGCACTACAGCAGGCTGGTGTCCACCAATCTGCCCGTGTACTTGCGCAAGAGTGTACAGGTTTCGGTGGTGAGTTCAGAGACCGTTACATTCAGCGAGTTTTCAAATGCTCTGTCCAATCCGGTCATCTTGGGGATTGTAAATTTTGCCCCGTTGAACGGAACAATCTTGATCGACTTGGCGACGAACCTTGGTTATGCCATGTTGGATCGCATGTTGGGCGGAATGGGCGTCCCTTTGGAGAAGAGCCGAGAGTTTTCTGAGATCGAAATGATGATCATACAGAAGATACTAGTCATGCTGGTACAGCATCTCAGAGAGCCATGGAAGAATGTGGTGGACATCTCGCCGGTTCTAAACCGGATTGAGTCCAACCCGCAGTTTGCGCAGGTGATTGCACCGAATGATATGATCGCCATTGTGACTCTGGATATGAAGATCGGCGATGTAGAAGGGCTAATCAATATTTGTCTTCCTTTCTTTACTCTGGAAGATGTTATGGATAAATTGAACACCAAATTCTGGTTTTCCACAATGCAGAAAAATCAGGATGAGAACTTTGAGGAATATCTTGAGGCAATGGTCCGTAAAGTGGGAGTACCGATCAAGGCTGTGCTCGGTAAGAGCCAGATATCGGTGGCGGATTTCATAAATCTACAAGTGGGGGATTGTATTCGTCTTGATTCTAAGGTGGACAATGACATGGATGTATACGTTGGTAATATCAGAAAGTTTACCGCATTGCCCGGCGCCAGCGGCGATTCTTACGCCGTCAGGGTCACATCCGTGGTCAGAGAGGAGGAGTAAGAAATGGATGGGATGTTATCTCAAGATGAGATAAATGCACTACTCAATGGTATGGATCTTTCGACAGAAGGCGGTGATGCTGCTGGAGACGGCGCTGCAGCGGGAGCCTCGGCGATAGATGAGAGCCTTTTGACGGCTGAGGATAAGGACGCGATCGGCGAGGTAGGAAATATCAGTATGGGATCTTCGGCGACCACCCTGTATTCTTTGGTCAACAAGAAGGTCAATATCACGACTCCCATGGTCACATTGGCCAACTGGGAGATGATCATGGCAAGTTACGAAAGACCCTGTGTATTCATTCAGATCAAATACACAAAAGGTCTTGACGGTACCAATATATTAGTTTTGAAGGAGCATGACGTCAAGGTCATCACCGACCTGATGATGGGCGGGGATGGCACAAACACAGATGGCGAGCTGGGTGAGCTGCACTTGAGCGCGATCTCTGAGGCGATGAACCAGATGATGGGCGCCGCGGCCACTTCCCTTTCGACAATGCTTCAGAAGATGGTGGATATCAGTCCGCCAGATTCTTCCCTGTTGGATTTGACACAGTTTAAGTCGGGCGCGGAGATCGCACCTTTTCTGGGAGGTACCTTTGTAAGGATTTCTTTCCGTATGCAGATAGATGATCTGGTGGACAGTTCCATTATGCAGTTGTACCCGCTCGATTTTGCGAGAGATATTGTGGATACCTTCTACAATTCGCAGGTAAAAGATGCGGCGGCTACCGCGGAGGCGGAACCGGCAGCGGCTCCCGCTCCGGCAGCGCCAGGCCCCGACAATTCGATGGGTATGCAGCCTCAAATGGGAGGCATGGGCATGCAGCCGCAGATGGGTATGCAGCCTCAAATGGATATGCAGTCCCAGATGGGCATGGGCATGCAGCCGCAGATGGGTATGCAGCCTCAAATGGGCATGCAACCCCAGATGGGTATGGGCATGATGCCGCAGATGGGAATGATGCCCCAGATGGGCATGATGGGGATGCCGCAGATGAACATGCAGAATGTCAATGTTCAACCGGCACAATTCCAGAATTTTGCAGAGAATGTAGGCCCTCTTCCCGGTCAGGAAAATATCGGCCTGATTATGGATGTACCTTTGGAGGTGACTGTAGAGCTTGGACGGACTGTCAAGTCTATATCCGAGATTCTCAATTTTTCACCCGGAACGATCATTGAGTTGGATAAGATCGCCGGTGAACCTATAGATGTCCTGGTCAACGGTAAGCTGATCGCCAAGGGAGAAGTCGTGGTGATCGAGGAGAGCTTCGGTGTCAGGGTGACAGAAATTATCAAATAGAGTAGCCAGAAAATAATAATTGCCGACAAAAAGGTTAAATGGAGGATGAATCAATGGCAAAGAATATTTTAGTTTGTGATGACGCTGCGTTTATGAGAATGATGATCAAGGACATTCTCACAAAGAACGGCTACAACGTGGCTGGTGAGGCTGAGAACGGCCTGAAGGCAGTGGAAAAGTACAAGGAGGTCAATCCTGACCTGGTACTGATGGATATCACGATGCCTGAGATGGACGGGATTGAGGCGCTGAAGGAGATAAAGAAGGTTGACGGCGGGGCGAAGGTCATCATGTGTTCCGCAATGGGTCAGCAGGCTATGGTTATCGAATCGATCCAGGCAGGAGCGAAGGACTTTATTGTAAAACCCTTCCAGGCTGAGCGTGTTATCGAAGCGGTAAAGAAGGTTGTCGGCTAATGTTCATTCTGCTGACATCTTCTGACAGCTACGTGCAGTTTATAACTGTGCTGGTAGTTTTTATTTTGGTGCTTGCAGTTACGGCATTTGTGATGAGATGGATTGCCAACTATCAGAAACAGCAGACAGTCAACAACAATATTGAATTGATGGAGACGTCTGCTCTTGGCAACAATAAATGGGTGCAGATCGTGCGGGTGGGTGAGACCTATTGGGTGATAGCTTCCTGCAAGGACTCTGTGACTCTGTTGGGGGAAGTGCCGAAGGAGCAGCTCAAGGAAAGGGAATCGGGCAATATGAGCCTGAACTTCAAAGAATTGTTTGACAAGGCGATCAGAAAAGATTCTACAAATGACTGCAGGGAACCAAAGGACTGAGATACATGGAAACATTGACGCATACTGGTAAGAGAATATGGATAGTCATATGCCTGCTGATTACGGTAGGCATATTGTGGTTTCATGGTTCTATGGAAGTATTTGCCACAGGGGACACGGGACATGTTCTTGGCAACGGCGACACGACCTATTCCACGACTATCAACCCGCCCGGTACCGCCACGACTCCCGAGGAGCTCAATCAGCTCAACACGGGCAATATATTTGAGATCAGAGTCAATTCCGACAACGGGCAGATCAACGGTGCGCTGCGTATTTTGATCATTTTGACGCTGATCATGCTTTTGCCGACTCTGCTTTTGATGATGACGTCCTTCACCAGGATCATCATTGTACTGCATTTTACCAGAGCGGCTTTGAATACACAGACAGCGCCGCCCAATCAGGTGTTGATCGGTCTGGCGTTGATCCTGACGTTTTTTATCATGGAACCCACGATCTCTCAGATCAACGAGCAGGCTATTGTGCCTTTTGAGAATGGGGAGATCGATCAGGAGGAGGCTCTGGAGCTGGGAATGGCGCCGATTCGGACTTTTATGTACCGTCAGACCCAGGTGAAGGATGTGGATCTGTTTATGCAGATCGCGGATCTGGAATGGGATGGAACGGATCTGGAGGCGATCCCCAATTCCGTGCTGATCCCCAGCTTTATGATCAGCGAGCTGCGGGCCGCGTTCTGGATCGGTTTTATGATCTATATTCCGTTTATTGTGATAGATATGGTGGTGGCTTCCACCCTGATGAGCATGGGTATGATGATGCTGCCGCCTACGACGATCTCTATGCCGTTCAAGATCCTGCTCTTTGTGTTGGCGGACGGCTGGGCGCTGATCATAGGGGAGCTTTTGCAGACCTTTTATTAGTAAAATAGATTTCAGGGGGTATGAGTAATGACAACAGAAGCGGTAATCGATATGACGAAAACGGCCTTGTTTCTGGTGATCAAAGTGGCCCTTCCGGTGCTTTTGGTCTCCATGGCGGTGGGACTTTTTGTCAGTATTTTTCAGACGGTCACTTCCATACAGGAGCAGACTTTGACTTTTGTGCCGAAGGTAATCAGTATTTTTGTCACCTTGATGCTTGTGGGCAACTGGATGATGACGAGCATGGTGGAATTTACCATTGATCTGTGGTCCAGTTTCAGCCTGTATATCCATAAGTAGCGGAGCGTTTTTGCATGGTAAATTATTCTTTTTCAATTTATGATTTAGAATATTTTATGTTGATCTTTGTCAGAATCGCGGCTTTTGTGTATACGGCGCCGTTTTTCAGTATGCAGAACACGCCGAGAAGGTATCGGGTCGCGCTCAGTCTTTGTCTGGCGGCTCTCTTGTATCAGGTGTTGACGCCTGCGGAGGCAGTGGTCACCGACACTTTGATGGAATACGCTATAGTGGTGGCCAAAGAGATTGTCACCGGTCTTCTGATCGGGTTTGGGACCAATATCTGTATCACGATCTTAAATTTTGCGGGTTCTGTGGTGGACATGGAGATCGGATTGTCCATGATGACCTTGATGGATCCGACGACCAGAGAAAATACCAGCATTACCGGCGTCATGTATCAGTACATGTTTATGATGATGTTGATTGCCAGCGGAATGTACCGCTATCTGCTGGGAGCTTTGGCGGATACCTTTAAACTGATCCCTGTAAACGGGGCGGTACTGCGCACGGATGCGCTGTTGGAGTCGGTGATCGCCTTTATGGCAGAATATGTGATCATCGCGTTTCGCATTATTTTGCCGGTGTTCTGCGCGATCATGCTCTTAAACGCCGTGCTTGGCGTGATGGCGAAGGTCTCCCCGCAGATGAACATGTTTGCAATCGGTATCCAACTGAAGATTCTGACGGGACTTTCCGTGATCTTTTTGACTTTGGGGATGATGCCGAAGGCTTCGGATTTTATTTATCAGGAGATGCGCAGAGTGATCACGAGTTTTGTGGAGGCGATCATGTGATTTTAAAATACAACCTTCAATTCTTTGCCGATGGACCCGGCGGAGAAAAGACGGAGGAAGCTACTTCCAAAAAATTGAGCGACGCCCGCAGCGAGGGCCAGGTAGCCAAGAGCCGCGAGATTGCCAATGGGCTGTGTCTGTTGGCTGTATTTCTGGTATTGCGAATGTGGGTGGGCAGAATGGGCATCCAGTTTTTGAATATCTTTTCGCTGGTGTACGACCGGATACCGGAGGCTTTGACCTTTCAGAACGGACATATGTCGGAGCTGGATATGTGGGTGCTCTTTCGATGGATGCTGATGGAAGCGATCACCATTATGGGGCCGCTTCTGTTGATCGGTTTCCTGATTGCCTTTTTGAGCAATATCGTTCAGGTAGGGTGGAAACCCACGGGAAAGCCCATGCATCCCAAATTCAGTAAGCTCAACCCCATATCCGGATTTAAGAAGATGTTTTCTGTCAACTCGCTGGTGGAATTGGTGAAGTCCATCGCCAAGCTGGCATTGATCGCATATATCTGTTATACATACCTGCGCGACAAGTGGCCGATTTTGTTCGATTTTTATGATGTGTCGCTGATGCAGGCTCTTCAAATCATCAGCCAGACGGTCACGGACTTGGGGATTCGCATCGCTATGTTTTATATGATCCTCGCCTTTGTAGACTTGATCTATCAGAGGTTTAAGTTCAAAAAGGACATGCGGATGACCAAGCAGGAAGTAAAGGACGAGTATAAGCAGCAGGAAGGAGACCCCAAGGTCAAGAGCAAGATTCGTCAGAAGATGCAGGAGGCGTCCATGCGGCGTATGATGCAGTCCTTGCCGCAGGCGGATGTGGTCATCACCAACCCCACGCATTTTGCCGTGGCCATCAAGTACGATCCGCAGGTGGCGGACGCGCCCATGGTGATCGCCAAAGGTGAAGATTATATGGCGGCGCGTATCAAAGAAGTGGCAAAGGAAAATAATATAGAAATCGTAGAAAATAAGCCGTTGGCGCGTATGCTCTACGCCAATGTGGATATCGGACAGACGATCCCCCCGGAGCTCTATCAGGCCGTGGCGGAAGTGCTGGCCTTTGTATATCACTTGCAGGGCAAGGTGTAGGAGAGCAAATGTTACAGAGAGGAGAGTGAGAGCAAATGAAGCTGAAAAAAGCCGATATGGGCGTTGCATTATATATCATGGCGGCCATCGCCATGTTCATCATCCCGATTCCCTCATGGCTTTTGGATATTTTGCTGGCGTTCAATATTTCCATCGCCATGACGATCCTTTTTGGGGCCATGTTCAGCAAGGAAGTGCTGGATATGTCGTTTTTCCCGACGATGCTTTTGTTCACCACGATCTTCCGTATCGCGCTGAACGTGTCGTCCACCAGACTGATCCTTCTGTACGGCGAACCGGGCAATGTGGTGGAGACGTTCGGTCAGTTCGTGGGCGGCGGCAATCTGGTCATCGGCGGTATTATCTTTATCATTTTGGTGTTGATTCAGTTTATGGTGATCAACAAAGGTTCCGAGCGTGTGTCCGAGGTTACCGCGAGATTTACGCTGGACGCTATGCCCGGTAAACAGATGGCCATCGACGCCGACTTAAACACCGGATCGATCGACGACGCGGAGGCCAAGAGGCGACGCGACAAGATTCAGGAAGAGTCAAGCTTTTTCGGTTCCATGGACGGTGCTGTGAAGTATGTAAAAGGAGACGCCACGGCAGGTCTGATCATCACGGCGGTCAATATCATCGGCGGCATCATCATGGGCGTCACCTCTTTGGGATTGGATGTTATGTCGGCATTGAATAAATATGCGATCCTGACCATAGGCGACGGTCTGGTGAGCCAGATCCCTTCGCTGCTCATCTCTCTTTCCACCGGTATTTTGGTGACCAAGGGCAGCAAGGACGCGGATTTCGGCGGCGTGTTGATCAAACAGCTCTTCGGCCTGCCCAAGGTGCTTTATCTGGTGGGCGGGATGCTTGCCTTTTTGGGGGTGCTGACCGACTTAAACACGATTTTGTTCGTGGGTTTTGGCCTGGTATTTATCATTGTGGGCCGGAACATCGCGGGTACGATAGAAACCGCTCAGATCGAGCAGGCGGTAGATACGGAGGAGGCTGAGGCGGAGGAGATTCGCCAGCCGGAGAATGTCACCAGTCTTTTGCAGGTGGATCCCATCGAGTTGGAGTTTGGCTACGGTATCATCCCGCTTGCGGATGTGAATCAGGGAGGAGATCTTTTGGACCGCGTGGTGATGATCCGAAGGCAGATCGCGCTGGAATTGGGAACTGTGGTGCCGATCATCCGTCTGCGCGACAATATCCAGCTCAATCCCAATCAGTATATTATCAAGATCAAGGGGATCCAGGTCAGCGAGGGCGAAGTCCTTTTCGATCACTATATGGCCATGAATCCCGGTTATGTGGAGGAGGAGATCACGGGTATTCCCACCTTTGAGCCGTCCTTTCACTTGCCGGCTATCTGGATCACGGAGGGCCAGCGGGAACGCGCGGAGAGCCTGGGTTACACGGTGGTGGACCCGCCTTCCATCATTGCGACCCACCTGACGGAGATCATCAGACAGCACATTGCGGAGCTTTTGACGAGACAGGATGTGCAAAGTCTGGTCAACAATATGAAGGAGAGCAACCCTTCCCTGGTGGAGGAGTTGGTTCCGAAGCTTTTGGGACTTGGAGAGGTACAGAAAGTATTGCAGAATCTGCTGAGAGAAGGTATCTCGATCAGAGATCTTTTGACCATCATGGAGACTTTGGCAGATTATGCTTCCACTACAAGGGATACCGATATTTTGACCGAATATGTGCGCCAGAGCTTGAAGCGCGCTATCTCCACCAAATATTTCCCGCCCAATGAGACCACCAGCGTGGCGACTTTGGATCCGAAGGTGGAGCAGGAGATCATGAGCAGCGTGAAGCAGACGGAGACGGGAGCATTTTTGAACCTGGATCCCGCCAGAGCCAAGGCGATTATTGACTCGGTGGGCAATGAGGTGAAGAAGCTGGAAAATCTGGGCAAGAATCCGATTGTGATCACATCCCCCATAGTGCGCATGTATTTTAAGCGCTTGACGGAGGATTACTATAGGGATCTGGTTGTGGTGTCCTACAATGAAGTCGAATCAAATGTCGAATTACAGTCGGTTGGGATGGTGACAGTATAAATGATTATTAAAAAGTTTTTGGGAAAAAATGAGGCGGAGGCGGTTGCCGCGGCCAAGAAAGAGCTGGGTGAGGGCGTCGTCATTATGAATGTGCGGGAAGTCAAGCAAAAGGGATTGACGGCGATCTTCCATGGCAAGCTGACGGAGGTCACGGCGGCGCTGGAGGAGGAGAAGGAGCCCGTCAAGCCAGTGAAGCGCGAACTTCCCCAGGCGGGAACGGCGGTTCTTCCGCAGATTCAGAAGGAACCGCAGCCGGAGCAGGCTCCCACGGTGAGCGATCTCGCCAAGGCGGGGATCAGTCTGGATCCGCAGAAAATCGAGCGCAAACTGGATAATCTGCAAAATCTTTTGGAGAGTCAGTTGAAGAAAGAGGACGAGCCTGCGGGCGCGGGCGTTTCCAAGGGCGAGAATGGCGCGGACAAGAGCGAGAAGGCGAAAGAGGATGTGGAGCAGCCGGAGCTGACAGAGCTGGACAAGTTTTTGAGGCTTCTGTACAATACCATGCTGGAAAATGAGGTGGACGAAAAGTACGCCAATCAGATTATGGAGGATGCGGACAAGAACAAAAAACCCAACATTCCCTTTGATTATATTCTGGCGAATATTTATCAGAAAATGGTCTTGAAGTTTGGCAAGTCGGAGGGCATCAAACCCGCCGCAAAAGGCCCCAAGGCGGTGTTTTTTCTGGGCCCCACAGGCGTGGGCAAGACAACTACTATCGCCAAAGTGGCCAGCAGCTTTGCCATGGAGGAGAAAAAGAAAGTCGCGCTCATCACCACGGACACTTACCGGATTGCGGCGGCGGAGCAGCTTCGGACGTATGCGAATATTTTGGAGGTGCCTTTTCGGGTAGTTTACACAGAGGAAGAACTTGGGGAGGCATTTACGTCTTTTAAGGATTATGATTATATATTTGTGGATACGGCAGGACATTCGCCCAAGAGCGAGGAACAACTGGAAAAGATGCAGAGCCTTTTGAAGGCTGCCGAGGGGCGCGTGGAATATCAGGTGTTTTTGGTATTGAGCGCAACCACCAAGTACAAAGATCTGTTAAAGACTGCGGAGAGCTACCGGAGCGTGACGGATTACGAGTTGATCTTCACCAAGTTGGACGAGACGACGACCTGGGGCAGCATCCTGAATTTGAAGCTATATACGGACACTACGATTGCGTATGTCACCAGCGGGCAAAATGTTCCAAACGACATTGAGGTATTCAATCCTCAGAGAACGGTAAAGCAGCTTTTGGGAGGTAAGAGCTGAAAGGGCGGGAACATGCCTTGTAATGGAGGGCTTGATATGGATCAGGCGGAACAATTAAGAATTATCAAAGCAAATAAACAGGCGAAGCCCCTTGCGCGCGTGATAACGGTCACTAGCGGTAAGGGGGGCGTCGGCAAGTCCAACACGGCGATCAATCTGGCCGTGCAGTTTCGGAAACTAGGGAAGCGTGTGATCATCTTAGATGCGGACTTCGGACTTGCCAATATAGAGATCATGTTTGGCGCCGTGCCGAAACACAATCTGTATGATTTGATCTACCAGGGCAAGAATATCAGAGAGATCATCACCTGGGGGCCGATGGAGGTGGGCTTTATCTCCGGCGGCTCCGGCATCGCGGGGATGTCCGATCTGAGTCTTGGATATTTGAATTATATCATACAAAATCTGGTGGAATTGGACTCCATAGCCGACATTATCATTGTGGATACGGGAGCGGGAATCGCGGAAGCAGTGTTGGAATTTTTGGTGGCCAGCGGCGAGATCCTCTTGGTCACGACGCCGGAACCGGCATCCATCACAGACGCTTATTCGCTCTTGAAAGCGCTTTACAGGCATCCGCGGTATCAGGAGGAGGACACGAAGATCAAAATGATCGCGAACCGTGTGGACAAGGTGCAAGACGGCGAGATCCTGTACCAAAAACTTAACGCGGTGGTGGCCAGGTATTTGAAGATGGAAATGACTTATCTGGGGAGCGTGCCGCAGGACGCGCAGCTTGCGCGGGCAGTCATGCAGCAGACGCCGGTTTCCCTTCAAAATCCGCTTGCCAGATCCAGTTTGGCTTATGAGCAGATTGCGCGGAGACTTTTGGACAAAAAGGAGGCGGAACGTCAACCAAAGCGCGGAATGGCAGCATTTTTCTCACATATTATTTCTAAAAAATGAGTGGCTCACATAGAATGATAGGAGGTTGAGAGGGAACATGCTTTCAAAATTTGTAGCCGAGGGTAACAAAATAGAGATGCGGGCGGTGGACCACAGACCAAAGCCCGGGGAGAGAAAGACGTATTACAGTCAGGTGATCTCCATTTTGTCGGAGGATTCACTGGAGATTGCCATGCCCTTAGAGCAGTCCAAATTGATTCTTCTTCCGGTGGACGGAGAGTACGACCTGGTGTTTTATACCGGAAAAAATGTACTCTACCAGTGTTTTGCGAGGATCATTGACCGCTATAAGAGCAACAATGTATATATTCTGGCGGTGGAGCTTACCAGCAATTTGCGCAGATATCAGCGCAGAGAGTACTACCGTTTCAGTTGTGCGCTGGAGATGTTGGCTAGAAATCTGGAGGAGGATGAGATTCAGTCGATCGAGGAAGATTCCGGACTGGTGCTGCAGCCCAATTTGCCCATCAAGCGGAGTGTGATCGTGGACATCAGCGGCGGAGGCTTGCGTTTTTTGTCCACCCAGCGGTATGAGCCGAACAGTCTGATCTATTGTGGTTATCAGTTGATCGAGGACGACGAGGAGCGCAAACAGTATGAGGTGGTCGGGAAGGTCCTGGCGGTGAAAGAAGTGGAAAACCGTCCCGGTACATATGAACATCGCGTACAGTACTACAATTTGGAGGACCGCACCAGGGAGGAGATCATTAAATTTATTTTTAAGGAAGAACGCAAGCATCTGAGAAAAGATTGGGCTTCACAGGATGATGAGTGAGGAGGCGGAAAATGGCAAAAAAAATTTTAATCGTAGATGATTCTGCACTCATGAGAAGAGTGCTCTGTGATATAATAGATAGCGACGTAAGATTCCAGGTGGTAGACAGGGCAGCCAACGGGCTGGAGGCTTTCGATTTGATCAGCCGCAACAATTATGACGCGGTGGTATTGGATGTGAATATGCCCAAGATGAACGGTCTGGAGCTTTTGAGGAAACTGCGGCAGTACAAGATATCGGTGAGAGTGGTGATGGCGAGCACGGCGACCCAGGAGGGCGCTAAGATCACAATGGACGCACTGGAGCTGGGAGCGTTGGACTTTATACATAAGCCGGACAACGCTGCGGACTGTCGAGTGGATACCTTTAAGAGCGGACTGCTCCGTATGCTTGCTATGGCTGTGGAGAGTAATCTGCCCACGTTCGACGTGGCTGCTCCCAAGACGCCGGGACCGCTTGATCGGCATAGCGCGGACAATGTGACAAGGAGTACCTTGAAAGTCCCGGGCAGAAAGCTTGTGGCGATCGCCAGCTCTACCGGCGGCCCCAAGTCCTTGCAGGCAGTCATACCCAAACTTCCCGCCAATTTGGACGCTCCGGTGCTTTTGGTACAGCATATGCCCAAAGGTTTTACCGCTTCGTTGTCCGAGAGGCTGAACGACTTGAGCGAAGTGACGGTGCGGGAGGTAGCTGAAGGGATGGAGTTGGAGAAGGGTACGGTCTATGTCGCCATGGGAGGCAAGCACATGAATGTGAAGTCTTCGGCGTCGGGCAAGTATACCATCCACCTTTCAGACGAGCCCAACAGGGAGGGCGTCAAGCCCTGCGCCAACTACATGTATGAATCCCTTATGGACAGTAATTTTGACAATATTGTCTGTGTGGTCATGACCGGCATGGGCGCCGACGGCACGGAGGGGATTCGGAATCTGAAAAGCAAGAAGAAAGTGCATGTGATCTCTCAGGATCAGGCGACCTCGATCGTATATGGTATGCCCAAGAGCATCGCGCTGGCGGGATTGTCCGATCAGGTGGTTCCCCTTGACAAACTTGCACAGGAAATCATTTCACACGTTGGAGTACAGAGCAGGTAAGGCTGACAAGATACCAATGTGTAAGCGCCTTTAAGGCAGAATGGAGAGTAATATGGATGTAAGCCAGTATCTTGAGATCTTCCTCGATGAGACGAAGGAACATTTACAGAGTTTGAACACGCAGATTTTGCAGTTGGAGTCCGATCCCGAAGGCATGGATACGGTCAATGAGATCTTCCGTGCAGCACATTCCTTAAAGGGAATGGCAGGTACCATGGGATACAAACGGATGCAAAATCTGACGCATGATATGGAGAATGTGTTCTCCGAGGTGCGCAACGGCAATATCAAGGTACAGCCCAATATGATCGACGTGCTGTTCCAGTGTTTGGACGCTCTGGAGGAGTACACCAACAATATTCAGACTTCCGCGGACGAGGGCACCAATGACAACGAGCCCCTGATCAAGCAGTTGAATGCGATCCTGAGCGGAGACAAGGAAGAGGAAAAGACAGAGACGGAGGCTCCCAAGACGGCTGCGGAGTCCGGCGATGCCTCAAAATGGGTCAACATTACTCTGGATGAGAGCCAGATCAATGTGATCAAAGAGGCCATGGGCCAGGGCAAGAGTGTGTATGGGCTGAATGTCAGTGTGCAGGAGTCCTGTATCTTAAAGGCCGCGAGAGCGTTTTTGGTGTTCAAGGCTCTGGAGGAGAAAGGTGAGATTCTGGTGTCCGACCCCAGCGCGCAGGATGTGGAGGACGAGAAGTTTGACAACGACTTTTCCCTCATCGTGATCTCGGAGGAGCCGTTGGAAGATCTGGTCAAGGCGGCATCCAATGTGTCGGAGATCTCCAATGTGGAGGGCGCTGCTTTTGCGCTGGAAGAAAATAAGAGTTTCCAGGCTGCCGAGGCCAACAAGGCGGAGGAGGAAGCAGCAGATGTCAAGGAGGAGGTCGTAGCTGCTGCGGCTCCCGCCCCCACGGCTGCCAAGAAGGAGGAAGCGCCCAAGGCGGCTCCCGCTCCCAAGGCAGGCGAGAAGAAGGCAGGCAAGCCTGTTGTGAACCGCACGGTGCGTGTGGATATCGAGAAGTTAGACGGTCTGATGAATCTGGTCAGCGAGCTGATCATCGCCAAGAACTCTCTGGTGTCGGCTTCTAACCAGGGGGAGAGCAACAATGCCGCTTTCAACGATCAGATTGAGTATCTGGAGAGCGTTACGACCAATCTGCATGAGTCGGTTATGAAGGTGCGAATGGTGCCCATCGAGAACGTTGTGGCCAAGTTCCCCCGCATGATCCGTGATCTTTCCAAGACATTGAACAAAAAGATGGAATTGTATATGACCGGTGAGGAGACCGAGCTGGATCGCACTGTGGTGGACGAGATCGGAGATCCTCTGATGCATCTGCTCAGAAATTCTGCCGATCACGGGTTGGAGTCCGCAGAGGTCCGCGCGCAGAGAGGCAAGCCTCCCGTGGGATCCATCTTCTTGGACGCGTATCAGGACGGCAACAATGTCGTGATCGAGGTCAGAGACGACGGCAACGGTATCGATGTGGAGGCCGTCAGAAATAAAGCCATTGAGAGAGGGACTATCACGCCTGAACAAGCTGTCAATATGACGGATAAGGAGATCATCAATTTGCTGTTTTTGCCCAGCTTTTCCACCGCAAAGCAGGTCACGGATATCTCCGGACGAGGCGTGGGCTTAGATGTGGTGCGCTCCAAGATTGAGGCGTTGAGCGGCGAAGTCGAGGTCAAGAGTGAGCTGGGTGTGGGAAGTACCTGGACCGTGCGTCTGCCTTTGACCCTTGCGATTATACAGGCTTTGATGGTCGTAGTGGGAGGCGAAAAGTACGCGATCTCCCTGGGGACCATACAGACTTTGGAGACCATCGAACCGGGCGATATCAAGCTGGTGCAGAATGAGGAAGTGATCAATCTGCGCGGTACGGTTATCCCGCTGATTCGTCTCCATGAGGTGCTGGATATCGAGAGCACCAACTCGCCGGATGACAGCCTGGTGGTGGTGATCGTCAAGAAGGGAGACGACTTGGCGGGTCTGGTGATCGATGAGTTGATCGGCCAGCAGGAGATCGTTATCAAATCTCTCGGCAAATATATCAGACAGTGCAAGTTTATCAGTGGCGCGACAATTTTGGGTGACGGCGAAGTGGCTCTTATTCTGGATGCCAACGCTTTGATTTAACTGGAAGGGAGAAACGTACATGGAACAGCTAAATACCGCAAACAATATGGCAGTAGTGGACGATGAGAATAAGGGCGTCGTGGAAACCCTTCAGTTTATTGTGATCCGTTTCGGCGAAGAGCAGTATGGCATTGATATTCGCTACATTGACAATATCGTCAGGAATCAACATATTACCAGAGTGCCCAAGGTGCCCGCTTATCTGAAAGGTGTGATCAATCTCCGCGGGGAGGTGATCCCTGTTATGAGCATACGCATCAAGATGGGACTGCCGGCGGATGAGATCACCAGGGCGACCCGTATTATTATTTTAAAGTCCGAGCAGGAAGGCAATGTGGGCGTGATTGTGGACGAAGTAAAAGAGGTGGTGACACTTCCTTTGAGCGAGATCGAGAAGGTTTCCCATGAGTCCAGAGACGGCAAGCCGAATTTTATTTCCGGCGTGGGGAAGCATAACGGAGAGCTGATCTCTCTGTTGGATCTCAGCTTTATCACACTGGAGGAAAATGCGTGACACGGCGGAGCCGTTTGTCGCTATTGAGAGTATGGCAACAAGGAGGTGTCTATGGCAGAACTCAGTTTAGAGCAGGTATCGGATAATTATTATGACGTATTGAGAGAATTGGGCAATATTGGCGCCGGCAACGCTATGACAGCGCTGTCGCAGATGATGCAGTGCAAGGTGGACATGAAGGTGCCCCAGGTCAAACTGGTGGAATTTTCTGAGGTTGGAAGCCTGATGGGCGGAGAAGAGCAGGTCATGGTGGGCGTGCTTCTCGGCGTGGAGGGCGATATCACCGGCAGCATGATGTTTTTGATAGAGAAGAGCAGCGGCAAGCATCTGGTCAACAAGATTATGATGGGGATGGCTCCGGAGGGGGACGATTTTTCCGAGATGGAGCTTTCCGCCATGCAGGAGGTTGGCAACATTATCACGGGAGCTTATTTGAACTCCCTCTCCACATTGACCAATCTCAAGATCTTTCCTTCTCCGCCGGCTTTGACGGTAGATATGGCGGGAGCGATATTGAGCGTCCCGGCGATCGAGTTTGGCGTGTACGGAGATCACCTTTTGCTGATCCAGTCGCAGTTCTTTGATGAAGTTGCGATCGACGGATATTTTATTTTGATTCCTGATGTGGAGTCTTATAGTAAGATTCTTTCCTCACTGGGAATGTCCGTTTAACAGATTCGGGCAGAGAGAGGGATTACGTATGATGTAGGAAAGAGGAAGTCGCAGATGAGTGAGATAATTAAAGTAGGGATGGCAGATTTGAAAACCTGTAAGAGTCCTGATGGCGTGACCACGTTGGGGCTTGGCTCCTGTGTGGGCATCGCGATCAGAGACCCTGTGACGAAGATAGGAGGGTTGGCGCATATTATGCTGCCGGACAGCACTGCTATCCGTAATTCGCAGTTGAATATTGCAAAATTTGCAGATACAGGCATAGCAGAGCTGGTGCGTCAGATGGAGCTTCTGGGCGCCAAGAGAGCGCGCATGGTTGCCAAGATCGCGGGCGGAGCCACGATGTTTCAGGTTCAGGGGAGGCCCAACAGCGCCATGCAGGTGGGCGACCGCAATGTGGAGGCTTCCAAGCGCAAGCTGGCGCAGCTTCAGATTCCGATTCTCGCACAGGACACAGGGGCGAACTATGGGCGTACTGTGATCTTTTTCCCTGAGACGGGAGATTATCATATCAAGGCCGTCGGCAGGAGTGAGACGGTGATCTGAGTGGAAGATGGTGTGTCATGAATAGAAAGATTATGCCTTTGATCTTAATGCTGGTGGCGGGGATCGTCACTTGCGTGATTTTGTTTGTCGAGAATTATCCAATGTTTGACAGGCTGCTTGTGCTGTTGATTGTTCTCGTGGTCTTTTACCTTTTGGGCAATATCTTAAAGTGGGCGTTAGATTATTTTGAAAAGCAGAATACGCCGCCGGAGATTGAGAGTCAGGAAGGGGAAGCGATCGAAGAGAACGGAGAGGGTGAACAGGGCGAAGAAGGAGAAGTCATAGAAAAAGACACGGAGGTCGAGTCGGAGGAACAGCAGGAGACTGTGAGCGAGGAATAACCGATTTGATGGAGGTGGCGTAAAAGTCCATGGATGAAACCGCAAGAAAAAAATTATTAGAAGAATATGCCAAGACCAGATCGCCGGAAGCCAGGGAGAATCTTATTTTGGAGTACGCGCCTTTGGTAAAGGTGGTCGCGGGGCGGCTGAGCATGTATCTGGGCTACAATGTGGAGTATGAGGACCTGGTAAGTTACGGGATTTTTGGACTGATAGACGCGATCGATAAATTTGACTGTCTCAAGGAGGTCAAGTTTGAGACTTATGCCAGTCTTCGTATCCGCGGGGCGATTTTGGATCAGATCCGCAAGATGGACTGGATCCCCCGCACCATCAGGCAGAAGCAGAAGAAGATTGAGAATGTGATAAAAGAGATCGAACAGGAGACGGGGCGTGGCGCTACCGATGTGGAGGTAGCGAGAGCTCTCGGCATATCGGACGAGGAGTATCTGGATTGGCAGTCTCAGATGAAGATTACCAGCCTGGTTTCCCTCAATGAGTACATGGATCAGGGAAGCGATGTCTCTCAGGACTACAGTAGCCACAATACTGCTAGATTTGAGAATCCGGAAGAGAGAGTGGAGAAACAGGAGTTGGCTAAGATCCTCAAGGAGGCGTTGGAGCTGCTCACAGAGAAGGAGCAGAAAGTGATCACGCTGTACTATTTTGAGGAGTTGACGTTAAAGGAAATCAGTTCTATTTTGGAAGTGTCGGAGAGTCGCATTTCCCAGCTACACACCCGCGCCCTGCAGAAAATGAGGGGCAAGATGGGCAGTTATATGGGAATATTGACAAGCAATTAATTGGAATAGGAGAGAGTGGATGCAAAATGCATATTTTCGTTTGGTAAATGAGCAAGACGGATTCGGTGTCAGGATCTTCCCAGCGAAGGATGGCGGGGAACCGCTCAAGATCATGGAGTTGATCGACTATCTGGACAGGCAGAAGATTGATTGTAATATAGAAAAGATAAAGAGTGCCGTGGACGAGGGAAAGGAAACGGTGGTACATTTGGGCAGCGGCCCCTGTCCCGTGTGCAGAGAATCTTATGTGTTAGAGATCAGCAGTGACATTATGGTTGCCACTGCGCGTTTTTTTCCTGCGTCTGAGACGGGGGAGAGAATGTCGGTGGATGAGTTTGCTAACGACATGAAATATAAGGGAATCGTCTATGGCGTGCAGACGGAAGTCTTAGAGGATTTTTTTGGTTCCGAGGGAAGTTATTGCACGAACATTGAGGTGGCGAAGGGACTAGCGCCCAGACATGGTGAGGACGCTCGTATCGAGTATTATTTCAACACGGATATCAACGCACAGCCGACCATGAATGAGGACGGCAGTGTGGATTATTTTCATCTGAACGTGGTCAACCACTGTAAAAAGGGCGAGGTGCTTGCAAGGCTCATTCCGGAGGATGCGGGGACGCCCGGCATCAATCTGATGGGCGCGCGGATCAAACCGAGAGATGTGCGAAAGAAAAGCCTGAAACATGGCAATAATATAGAATTGTCAGAGGATCGCATGACTTTGACTTCTATGGTCAATGGTCATGTGTCGCTGGTGGATGACAATGTGTTTGTCTCCGATGTCTATGAGGTGGAAAATGTGGGGAGCGCCACTGGCAATATTGATTTTGACGGCAGCGTCCAGGTCAACGGAAACGTTTCCTCCAATTATGTGGTGAAAGCCAAGGGCAATGTGATTGTAAACGGTGTGGTGGAAGGCGCGCAGATCGAAGCTGGCGGCGATATCATCATCGCGCGGGGCATGAACGGTATGGGCAAGGGCAGTTTGAAGGCCGGCTGCAATATAGTGACAAAGTTTTTGGAAAACGCCACTGCGGAGGCGGATGGCTATGTGAACACTTCTTCCATTTTGCACAGTAATGTGTCTGCGGGTACGCAGATCGTGGTCACGGGCAAGCGCGGATTTATCACCGGCGGCCGTGTGCAGGCGGATGAAAAGATCGATGTAAAGACTTTGGGAGCCGTTATGGGGGCGTCCACCATTGTGGAGGTGGGAGTCAACCCGAAGTTGAAGGCGAGACATCAGTGTTTGCAGAAGGAGATTGGGGAGATCGTGCAGGAGATCAAAAACATACAGCCCGTCCTGGCAAACTTTGCGCAGAAGAAGGCGAAAGGAGCTCGTTTTACACCAGATCAGTTAAATTACGTGAAGGAATCCGCACAGAAGCTTGCGGTGAAGAAGGCAGAGTTAGAGAGCAAAAGCGAGGAGATGAAGGAGCTTCAAAAGCTTTTCGACCCAGGGAAAAAGGCGGCAGTGCTTGTCAGAGGTGAGGTGTATCCCGGCACCACCATTATTATAGGCGATGTGTCCACCGTAGTGCACAGTAATATAAAGTATTGTAGATTTGAGAAGGTGGACGGAGATGTAAAGGTATGTCCTCTGTGACGGTCATAGGGGACTTTGGGTATCGATGGTAAGGAGTGTGATGGTATGGCATTTGGTTCTATTGAGATCGTTTCGATGACGCGCACGCAGGAGTTCACTACGATCAAGCAAAATCAGGACAACAAACCGATGATGGATCAGGTTGACTACGGACAGCAGGTAACCAAACAGACCAATGAGCTGACGCAGAAGGTAAACACCGGCGACGAGACGAAGTGGCAGGACCAGAAGCCGGATGCCAAGGAGAAGGGGAAAAATGAGTATGCCGGCGATGGCGGCAGAAAGCGCAAAAAGGAGGACAAGTCAGAGCGGGTGATCGTGAAGGGACGCGGCGGCTTTGACATAAAGATATAGAGAATGGGAATATTGGAAATCGTACTGCTGATAGCAGGAATGATCATTTTTACATTGAGCTTTCTGATTCCGGCCCGCAAGGAGGAATTTTCCGAGGAGTCCAGAGAACTTGCGCAGGATGAGATCAAAAAGCTGGTGTCTCAGGAGATGGACGGCGTCAAAGGACGTGTGAATGATGTGGTCGGCGAGGTGGTAGATCATGCGGTGGAAAAGACCGAGCGGTCCTTAGAGCGGCTGTCCAACGAAAAGATCATGGCGGTGAGCGACTATTCGGACACGGTGATCAAGGATATCCACAAGAATCATGAGGAAGTGGTATTTCTCTATGATATGCTCAATGACAAGCAGACCAGCTTGAAAAACACAGTGGCACAGGTCAATGAGACGGTGAAGGTGGTGGAGGAGACTACTCGCGGTGCGGAAGCCACAATGGACAGCCTGAGACAGGCACAGCAGGAGGCTGTCAAAAAGATGGAGGAGGCCGCGAAAGGGCCTGTAGATACCGGTATCATGCGAATTGCGAAGTTGCAGGGGAAGGTTCCCCAAACGGTGGCGGATGTGCCGGTCGTGCAAACTGTGTCAGAGGGCAGAGCGCAGATTTTGGAGGAATTGACGGTTTCCGTGCCCGTGATCCAACCGGTTCCCGAGGAGCAGGAGATTGTGGCGCAGGCCGCACTGATGCAATCTGTGCCGGTGCAGAGCGTGATTCCCCAGGTGGTGCCAGTGCAGACTGTGATCCCACAGAGTGTACCAGCGCAGGCCGTGGTTCCACAGACCGTGCCTGCACAGACTGTGATCTCACAGAGTGTACCAGCGCAGACCGTGGTTCCACAGACCGTGCCTGCACAGACTGTGATCCCACAGAGTGTACCAGCACAGACCGTGATTCCGCAAACCGTACCGGTGCAGGCAGTGATACCTCAGACGGTGCCTGTACAGAATGTAATACCTCAAAGTGTGCCGGTGATAAACGCATATATGCCGGAAGAGTTGGAGATCGTGGAGCCGGAAGATATGATGAGCAACAACGAGCGGATACTCGCCCTCCACAGACAGGGAAAATCAGAGATCTCTATCGCAAAGGAACTTGGTTTGGGCGTAGGCGAGGTGCGTCTCGTGATCAATCTGTACAAGGATGAGTGAGGAATGTGGGATATGAAATTGCGATATTATTTGCGGGGATTGGGAATCGGCATCCTGGTGACCGCGTTTATCATGGGCGTTGTGGGCAGTCCCAAGCGGGAGATGAGCGATGCCGAGATTCGGGCGAGGGCCGCGCAACTGGGGATGATCGATCCCGATGCGCAGGTGTTGAGTAATTTGTCGCAGTCTTCTCAGGATCCGACAGAGACCCTGCCGGAAGGCGGGGAGAATGACGATCAGAACGAACCGGTTCCCACTTCCAGTGATGATTCAGCGCAGGCATCGGGGGATGGAAGCGGGCAAAATGATGCGGAGCCGGATATTTCCGGAAGCGAAGATTACCAGACGAACGCCCTTTCAAGCGCGCCGAACCCTTCGACGGAGCCGGACGAAGCGGACGGTGTGGATGTAGCGGACGCAACAAGCGAGCCGGATGAATCGGAGAACCTTCCGGAAGCGTCCACGGCGGAGACCGTGCGGTTTACGATCCGCGGAGGCAGCGGTTCGGAGAGCATCAGCAGAGATCTTGCGGCGGCGGGTCTGGTGGAGAGCGCGTCAGCTTATGACGCTTTTTTGTGTGATAACGGATATAGTCAGAGGCTTCGGTCAGGGACATTTGACATTCCCGTGGGAGCCAGCTATGAGGAGATTGCCAAGATGATCACGGGAGGTTGAGCAAAAATTTCTTGCAAGTGTTCCAATGTTATGCTATAATCTTTCGTTGTGACTATAAAACACGCAGTTTCTATTTGCGGATGGTGTCTGCCAGACGGCTTGACTGTGGCGGATTGTCCGCGGAGAAGCCGGCCTCTTAACGCGGAGCCGGCGGGAGGGTCGATGAAGAGAGATCCTTGCAGGAGACGGCGGAAGAATCTAACCAAATGGAGGGAAAAACATGAGCGTTATTTCTATGAAACAGTTATTGGAAGCAGGTGTACATTTTGGTCATCAGACAAGAAGATGGAATCCCAAAATGGCGCCTTACATTTTTACCGAGAGAAACGGGATCCACATCATCGACCTGCAGAAGTCTGTAGGTAAGGTGGATGAGGCGTACAAGGCGGTTTCTGAGATCGTGGCGCAGGGAGGTACGATCCTTTTTGTCGGCACCAAGAAGCAGGCGCAGGACGCTGTCAAGGCGGAGGCTGAGCGCTGCGGTATGTACTATGTAAATGAGAGATGGCTGGGTGGTATGCTCACCAATTTCAAGACCATTCAGTCCCGTATCGCCAGACTGCACGCGATCGAGACCATGTCCGAGGACGGCACCTTTGACGTACTGCCCAAGAAGGAAGTGATCCAACTGAGAAAAGAGTGGGATAAGCTGGAGAAGAACCTGGGCGGCATCAAGACCATGAGCAGAGTGCCCGACGCTATTTTCGTGGTAGATCCCAAGAAGGAGAGAATCTGTGTACAGGAGGCTCACGCGCTGGGAATCACCCTGATCGGAATCGGCGATACCAACTGTGACCCGGAGGAGCTGGATTATATCATCCCCGGCAACGACGACGCCATCAGAGCCGTGAAGCTGATCGTGTCCAAGATGGCGGACGCTGTCATCGAGGCGAACCAGGGCGAAGCGGTTTACACCCAGGAAGATGTGGCTGTGGATGCCGAGAGCGCACAGGATATTGAGGAAGTAGCAGAGGCAGAGTAATTTAAGACAGAGAGATAGATGGAGGATAGAAAAATGGCAGATATTACTGCGGCTATGGTGAAGGAACTGCGCGAACAGACCGGCGCAGGTATGACGGATTGTAAGAAGGCTCTGACGGAGACCAATGGAGATATGGAAGCGGCTGTCGAGGTTTTGAGAAAGAACGGACAGGCCAAGGCTGTCAAGAAGGAGAGCAGGATCGCGGCGGAGGGTATCTGTAGCATCGCTGTTTCGGGAGACAAGGTGGCAGCGGTGGTCGAGGTAAATTCCGAGACGGACTTCGTGGCCAAGAACGAAGTGTTCCAGCAGTTTGTCAAGGCGGTTGCCGAGCAGGCGGCAGACTCCACATCCGCTGACATCGACGCATTTTTGGCGGAACCCTGGAAGGAGGACTCCTCCAAGACCGTGAACGAGGCGTTGGTGGAGAAGATCGCTGTGATCGGCGAGAAGCTGAGCATCCGAAGATTCGAGAGAGTGGAGGCAGCAAACGGCTGCGTGGCCACTTATGTGCACGGAGGCGGAAGGATCGGCGTGATTGTCGAGGCTGAGACCGCTGTGGTAAATGACGGCGTGAAGGAGGCTCTCACCAATATCGCCATGCAGATCGCGGCACTGAGTCCCAAGTATGTGGCTACCGGCGATGTGGCTGAGGATTACAAGGCGCACGAGAGAGAGATCATCGCGGCGCAGATCGCACAGGATCCCAAGATGGCGGGCAAACCCGAGAAGGTGATAAACGGCGCGATCGACGGACGTCTGAACAAAGAGTTGAAAGAGGTATGTCTGTTAGAGCAGGTGTACGTCAAGGCGGAGGACGGCAAGCAGTCCGTTGCCAAGTATTTGGAGCAGGTCGGCAAGGACAACGGCACAACCCTTGTAATCAAGAAATTTGTCCGTTTTGAGACCGGCGAGGGTCTTGAGAAAAAGAACGAGGACTTTGCGGCGGAAGTTGCGGCGCAGATGAACGCATAAAGAAAAAGAGTGAAACCCTTGTAAGTTTTGGAGACCAACGCTTGCAAGGGTTTTTCTAATGTAAGGTTGTAGTAGAAAGGCATGCAGGAGAATATGCAAGAGAGCGACATGCGAAAGAGCGACGCACAAAGAGATAACGTGCAAAGAGATGACATACGAAAGAATGACGCACAAAGAGATAACGTGCAAAGAGATGACATACGAAAGAATGACGTACAAAGAGATAAGGTGCGAGAGAGCGACATGCAAGAGAGTGACGCACAAAAGAGTGACGTGCGGCGGAATGACATACAGATAGACGGCGGGAGCGCGGACGATATAGAATCCCTGCTTGCCATCTACAATTATGAGGTGGAGCATGGTGTGGCGACACTGGATCTCAATCCCAAGACATTGGAGGAGTGGCAGGCGTGGTATGCCGCCCACAATGTGGACAATCATCCGCTGCTGGTGGCGCGCGTGGCCGGTCAGGTCGCGGGTTATGCGACGCTGTCCTCCTATCGGGAGAAGGAGGCGTACCGCTCCACCGTGGAATTGTCCGTGTACATTGATGTGAAGTATCGCCGCAGGGGCGTGGCGACGGCGCTGATGGAGGCCGCGCTTCTCTTGGCGAGAGAGGATGAGCGGACGCACACGGTGGTCTCCGTGATCACAGCGGGCAACGAGGCCAGTGTAAAGCTGCATGAAAAATTTGGATTTGTCTACTGTGGAAGGATACGGGAAGTGGGGATGAAATTCGGAAAATATCTCGATATTGACAATTACAGTCTGAATGTTTCCAAATAAATTTGAGATACTAGGTAAAAAAAAGAGCGAAGGGTAAAACGATGAAATTTGATATGCACTGTCACACAAAGGAAGGCTCCATGGACGGCAAGGTGCCCATAGCGGAGTACATCCGTATTCTGCGGAGCAAGGGGTTTGACGGAATGTTGATCAGCGACCACAATTCCTACAAGGGATATCGCGCGTGGCGGGATCAGATCAAGGGGCGCTTTTATCAGGATTTTGTGGTGTTGAAGGGGATCGAGTATGACACCATAGACGGGGGGCATATCCTGGTGATCATGCCGGAGGACGTGAAGTTAAAAATCTTGGAGCTGCGCGGACTGCCCGTGCATATGTTGATCGATATTGTGCACAAAAACGGCGGCATTTTGGGACCTGCGCACCCCTGTGGGGAGCGGTATCTGAGTATCTTTAACACCGGGCGATACCGCAATCGTATGTCGGTGATGAAAAAATTTGATTTTATCGAAGGGTTTAACGCCTGTGAGGATAGCGACAGCAATCATATGGCGGAATTTATCGCCAGGCAGTTTGATCGGCCCACGTTTGGCGGCAGCGACGCCCACAAGCCGGACTGTGTGGGCCTTGCGTATACAAAGTTCCCTTATCCGGTGCGCTGTGAGTCGGAGCTGATCGCCTGTGTGAAGGAGGGGAAGGGGATCGTCTGCGGCGGCGAACTCTATAAAGGAACCACGAAAGAGCGGATCGGGAAGGCCAATGATATTTTGGTACAGTCCTTTTGGTTTTACAACAGGCTTGGCAGTCTGATGCGCCGCCGCAAGCGAAGAAAGGCGTGGAAAGGATATGCTTACAAAAACGAAAAAGCGTGAAAGATACCGTATTTTGAGAGCTATATAGTTAATAAAATCTTAAGGTGTTTTTTTTAGGAGTCTGTGCTATACTGCTATCATGTGATAGATTAGAAAGAAAGAGGCGAAGTATATGTTTTTTTGGGAAAAAAATGATAAAAACAAAAGACGAATGACAAAGCTTCTGGCGGGTGTGATGTCGGCGGCGATGGTCATGGGACTGGCTTCCTGCGGCAAGCAGGGGAATGGTCAGGCGGACGATCCCACGGGAGGCCGCGGCTGGGTCTACACGGCGGAGTACATAACACTTGAGAACGCGGACAATCTCTCTACCTATGACGCGACGATCAAGGGAGATTCCATATATTATTCTGACACAGAATGGCCGCAGGGAGAGGGAGAGGCCGAGCAGTATATCTGCGAGTACTCCCTGAGCAGTCAGGATGTGGTGAGCAAGGTCAAGATCGGCAGCGGGAACGACTCTTATGTGCGCGCTGTCCAGATCGCGGACGACGGAACCATCTACGCTGCCTCCGATCGCAGCAATTTTGACAGCACGGGCAACTGGATCTCGGAGAGCTTATTGTTGGCGGCCTATGACGGGCAGGGGAACCAGCTTTGGGAACAGGATGTGACCGAGAAGACCGGCGGGGAAAGTTATATTGACAATATGGTGTTGGACGATCAGAACCGCATTTATCTGATACTGAATGACAGTATCCTTCTGTTTAGTTCGGAGGGCGCCTTCGCGGGAGAGGTCAAGATCGAGGGCGACAGTTGGATCCGCTGCGCCGGCGTGGGCAAGGACGGCAAGGTATATGTGAGCTATGAAAGCTATGATATAGAGAGCAAGAATCTTCTTGCGGAAGTGGATTTTGACGGCAAAAAGACGGGCGCGATCTACGAGAATTTCCCCAGCGGCAACGGCTCCGAGCTGGTGTGCGGGACGGAATATGATTTTCTGGTGGATGACGGAAGTCATGTGTACGGCTACAATATGGCGGATCAACAGAAAGAGGATTTATTCAGTTGGGTGGGGTGTGACATCAATCCCTCCTATCTGGACAAAATGGCTGTCGTGGAGGACGGCAGGATTCTGGCATTGATGCGGGATTGGAGCACAAATGAGGTCTCCGCCGCCTATCTGTCCAAGACGGATGTGTCCGAGCTCCCCGACAAGGTGGAGATGGTGATCGGCACATTCTCGGAGAGCCAGGAGTTGCAGACGGCCGTGGTGAATTTTAACAGGCAGAGCGACACCTGTCATCTGACGATCAAGAATTATCTGAGCTATGACGTCTGGACGGAGACCACCTATTCCGACGCGATCGCTACCATGAATAGTGAGATCGCTTCCTCGAACAATTGTCCCGATATCATTGTGCTGAGCAGAGTCAATATGGAGTCTCTTGCGGCGAAGGATGTGTTTGAAGATTTGACTCCTTATCTGCAAAAGAGCAGCGTGTTGAGTCAGGATGATTTTCTTGCGAGCGCGCTGAGCGGATATACGGTGAACGGATGTCTGGTGGGGATCCCCAAGACGTTTACCATGCGGACGATGGTGGGAAGAGCCTCCGACTTAGGGACGCAGATGGGCTGGACGCTCGGCGAGATGATCGACTATGCCAAGGCGCATCCGGATTCGGCGTTGATCAACTATGCGGACAAAAGTTCCATTCTTTCCACATGCCTGATGTTTGCACAGGATAGTTTTATCGATTATACCACGGGAACCTGCAATTTTGATTCGGATACGTTTAAGGAGCTGTTGGAATTTGTGGCTTCCTATCCGGATGAATTTGACTGGCAGAGCGACGATACGGAGACGCTCTTTTTGCTGCAGAGCGGGGACGTGCTGATGGAGGAGCTTTCCATCTATGATTTGAATAGCGTACAACTCTATCCCGCTATGTTTGACGCGGATGTGAACTATATCGGATACCCTACCTCGGACGGAAGTGTGGGTTGTGCGATGGAGTCCAACAACGCTATGGCGATCGCGTCCAAGGCGAAGGACAAGGAGGCCGCCTGGAGTTTTCTGGAGTTTTATCTGACCCAGGAGGAGGAGATCTTTTCCTGGGGTCTGCCCACCAGAAAAAGCAGTCTGGATGCGCTCATCGAGGAGGAGACCACGGTGCAGTATTTTACCGACGAAAATGGAGACCCGTACCTGGATGAGGACGGCAATCCCATTGAGATCGGCGTCGGCGGAGGCATGAGCTATGGCGGATGGGAGTTTTCTTACCACAGAGTCACCGAGGAGGAAATCGAGCTTGTGAAGGCTTTGATGAACGAGGCCAAACCGGTGGTTTCGGTGGACGACACCATCATCAATATCATCACGGAGGAGGCTGCCCCGTATTTTGCGGGACAAAAGTCTGTGGATGATGTGGCGAATGTGATTCAGAGCCGCGTCAAGGTCTATGTGGATGAGAACCAGTGAGGGTGGTAACTGTTATGCGTAAGCCGTTGCTAAAAAAAGCGCATGAGGGGCGAAAGGAAACCAAAATTAAGAAGCCTCATGGCAAAATGTCCAAGAGCGCCCGCAAGATTCAAATGCGGTCGGGGTTGTATCTGGCCCCGAGCTTTCTGGGCGTGCTGCTTTTCTTCCTGCTGCCCTTTTTGGTGGTCATTGTCTACTCTGTGGTAGACAATCCCATCAGTATGCAATTTGTTTTTTTGGATAATTTTAAGAGTGTGACACAGAACGGGGCGTTCCGCACGGCCGTGCGCAACACGGCGATCTTTTCCGCGTTGGCGGTGCCGCTGGCGGTGGTGTTGTCTCTGATGCTGGCGATCGTGCTGGAGGCAAAGCTTCCCTTTAGAAGTCAGTTCCGAACGTTTTTTTTGAGTCCCATGATGGTGCCGGTGGCGTCCATCGTGTTGATCTGGCAGGTATTGTTCCATTACAATGGCGCGGTGAACGATATTCTGGCGGTGTTTGGCGTGGATAAGATCGACTGGATGAAATCGTCGTATTCCACGGTGGTGATCGTGATTCTTTTTCTGTGGAAGAATCTGGGGTACAATATGATCCTGTTCATGGCGGCATTGGGCAGTATTCCCAAAGATATTCTGGAGGTGGCGAGGCTGGAGAGCGCCACGCCGCTGCAGACTTTTTTCCATATCAAGCTGCGGTATCTCTCCTCCACTATATTGTTTGTGACGATCATGTCCCTGATCAACTCCTTCAAGATTTTTAGAGAGATTTATCTGCTGACGACAGATTATCCCTACGATACGATCTATATGCTGCAGCATTACATGAACAATAAATTTAAGAATTTGGATTATCAAACCTTGTCCGCAGCGGCCATCCTGATGTCACTGGTGATGATCGTGATCATCGGCATCCTGTTTCTCGTGGAGAATCACTTTGGAAAGGATGTGGAGGGTTAAAATGCTGTGGGAAGCCTGTATTTGCCCTTGTGCAAAGGCTTCGGAAAGGATGTGCAAGGATGAAAAGTAAGACGGGGAGGAGAAATACCGAGCTACAAGTCCCTACCGAGGGAGAGATCAGGCGCAAAAAAATATGGAAGGCTTTCAAGCTGGCTTTAGCGACCGCGATCGCCGCGTTTTTTGCAGTACTGTTTCTGATGCCCATTGTGCTGACCATCACCAACTCCTTCATGGCGTCCTCGGAGATCTCGGCCAATTACGGGTCGGTGTTCGCCACAAGCGCCACAGGCGGGAAAGTGTATATTTCCGAGAAAGTCAACTTAAAATTCATACCGGATATGGTGTCTTTCAGCCAATATATCACGGTGTTGTTAAAGAGTCCGGAATATCTGTTAAAATTCTGGAATTCTGTGATACTGGTGGTGCCGATCGTGCTCTTTCAGTTGATCGTGGCATCGCTGGCCTCATATGGTTTTGCCAGATATGACGGGAAATTGCGGCAGATCATATTTTTTGCCTATATCATATTGATGCTGATGCCCTACCAGGTGACGCTGGTGCCCAACTATCTGGTGTCGGAATGGATGGGACTTTTGGATTCCTATTGGGCGATCTGGTTGCCGGGCATTTTTTCACCGTTTGCGGTGTTTTTGCTCACGAAATTTATGAAGCGGATCCCCGTCTCGGTCATCGAGGCGGCACAGATAGACGGCGCGGGGGAGTGGCAGATTTTTCGCAAGATCTGTATGCCGCTCTGCAAGGGAGCGCTCTGCTCCGCGGCGATCCTGGTGTTTATCGACTATTGGAACATGGTGGAACAGCCTTTGATTCTGCTGTCGGACGCGGAGACGCATCCGCTGTCCGTGTTCTTGAGCAAGATCAACAGCGGAGAGATCGGACTGGCGTTTGCCGTGGCTACGATCTATATGGTGCCAAGCCTGCTGATCTTTTTGTACGGGGAGGAGTACCTCGTGGAAGGGATCACCTACCAGGGCGGTATCAAGGGTTGAGCGGTATTTTCTGAGTAAAATGATAGATAAGAGGGAGCATGGTTATGGAAGAGAAAGGAAACAAGAGAAGAGAGTGGGTAAAGAACGTGGCGATCATCTTTTTGACGGTGCTTTTGATACTGACCTTTTTCTCGCAGACAATCTTGAATTATTCCCTGCCTGAGGTGGCGGCGCAGTACGCGCAGTCGGGTTCGATCACCGCCAAGATCCGCGGCAACGGCACGGTGGAGAGCGGCGACCCCTACAATGTCACGGCGACCCAGACCAGGACGGTGGCCAGCGTGGCGGTCAGAGTCGGCGATGAGGTGCAGGCGGGAGACGTCCTGTTATATCTGGAGGATGTGGAGAGCGAGGAGTTAAAGAACGCCAAGAAAGCGCTGGAGGAGGCGCAGACGGCCTACAACAAGGCGCTCTTGCAGGCGGATGTGCAGAACAGCATGATTCAGGAGTCGGGACATGTGTCGATCGACAAATACCGCAGTCAAATTGCGGCGGCGCAGGCGGCAGTGAATGCTGCGCAGGCGGAATACGACAAGTGGCTGGCGCAGAGCAATGATTTGACAGATCAGACGGATGCGACTGCAGATCTGGTCAGGCGATATCAGGAGTCAGTGACATTTCGGGATAACGCGCAGAATGATTATACATGGAAAAGCAATCAGTATAATGCGGCCGATGCGGAATATGAATATTATACAACCAGTGTTTCGGTCAGCGGCAACGATCTGCAAAAGCTTGAAATGACAGTAGATGAGTATCAGAAAAAAGTTGAGGATTTGAGGCAGTTGTGCCTGGTCGCGGAGAGAGAAAAAAATGAGGCGAAATCGACTTTGGATACCGCCGAATTTAATCTTGCTGCCGTCAAGGCGGAGTTGGAGGCGACACAAGCCTCCACAGGCGGCAGTCTTGCCATCGCCAAGGCGCTTCTCGACGAGAAGCAGGCGGACTTAAACGAGCTGGTCTCCAGGATCGGTATTGTTCTGGATCTGGAGAGTCTGTACAATGCGCTGGCGGAGGCACAGGAGGCGTACAATAAGGAGCAGGAGAAGGCGACGGACGCCGTGATCGTCTCCAAGATTGCCGGCACGGTCACGACGGTGAACGCCGTGGCGGGCAAGGAGATCGCAAACGGCGATACGGTGGTGGTGCTGCAGCCCGAGGGGCAGGGGTACACCTTAAGTTTCTCCGTCACCAACGAGCAGGCCAAGCGTCTGTCCGTGGGAGATCATGCGGAACTGGTAAACTCCTGGCGTTACGATGATGTGGAGGTGGTGCTCGCGAGCATCCGTCCGGATCCGCAGAACCCCGGCGCGAACAAGATACTCAACTTTAATATCTCGGGCGGTGTGACGGCAGGGCAATCTTTGAGCGTGTCCGTGGGCGAGAGAAGCTCCAGCTATGATGCCATCGTGCCCAACAGCGCGATCAGGGAGGACAACAACGGCAAGTTCGTGCTGGTGGTGGAGTCCAAATCAAGTCCTCTGGGCAACCGCTATATTGCCACCCGTATGAATGTGGAGGTGCTGGCCAGCGATGACACGCAGTCGGCGGTCAGCGGCTTAAACGGATATGAGTTTGTGATCACGACCTCCACCCAGCCTGTGGAGGCGGGTCAGCAGGTCAGATTGGCAAATGAGTAAGTGAGGAGCTGTTATGAGGAAATTAGTATTACAGATCAGCGGTGGGGTTTCGCTTCTCGTCTGTCTGATTCTCTTCCTTGTGATCAGATCCATGGGAAACGCGCAGGACTCCCAACAGATGGCAGAGCGCTGGAGCGACAAAAACAATGTGGCGCAGGTCAGTTGTTTTTTCTCCGTCAGCGCGGGAATGACCGAGGACGCCATAGAAGAGTTTGAGCACGCCATCGACGGAGCGCTCAGGGAGGCTTCCATCACGCTGGAGACCATGCACGAAGGAGAAGTGATCAGCGACAATGCCAGGCTGTGGGTGGGCGCTTACAGCGCTGCAGGCAGGATCACATTGAGCAGCAGCCGTACTTCGCTGGATGCGGAGGCGGTGGGAATCGGCGGAGATTTCTTTTTGTTTCACCCGCTGCGGCTGGTGTCGGGGGCCTATTTTTCCGGCAACGATCTGATGCAGGATTATTGTGTGATCGACGAGGACGCCGCCTGGCAGCTTTTTGGCTCTAACGATGTGGTGGGACAGACGGTGGATATCAGAGGCATCCCCCATATGATCACCGGCGTGGTGGAGCGGCCGACGGGGAGACTGGAGGAGGCCGCAGGATTGAGCAGTACGGTGGTCTATGTCTCTTATCAGACGCTCTCGGAGTTGGGAACCGACTATGGGATCAATCATTATGAGATCGTGATGCCCAATCCGGTCAGCGGGTTTGCCCTGCAATATGTGAAAGAGCATATCGGCGTGGCGGAAAAGCATGTGGAGGTTGTGGAGAACTCTGCCAGATATTCTCTGGTGAACAGCCTCAAGAAGATTTTGGCATTTGGCACCAGATCCATGAACGGCAAGGCGATTATCTATCCCTATTGGGAGAATGTGGCGAGAGGTTATGAGGATATCATCGCATTGCTCACCTTGTTTCTGTTTTTGTTTTTGCTTTATCCGGTCATTTTGGCGGTAGTATGGTTTGTCAGATGGTGGCGTCACAAGGGATGGACTTTGAAGGATGCGTTTTACGCGGGGAAGGACAAATGGGAGCTCTATCTGGAGAGACGCCGTGCGAAGAAGCTTGCGGGCAAGGGAACGTCCGGCAAGGGGACTTCTGATAAAGCAGGTTCCGGCGAAGGGACTTCCGACAACGGTATGCCCGAAAAAAAGCGGGAGTGGAAGCTGCCGCGATGGCTGTCAGGAGGGCATGGCGACGATCTGGATTGGGAAGACGATATAGAAGACGGTCAGGGAAAGTGAGGAGGAGAGTATGAAAAAGAATCGTTTCAAAAAGGCGCTGTGCGTCGGACTTGCGGCCATCATGACCGCAGGACTGTGCGCCTGCGGCGGAGGAGGAAAGAAGACGCAGGATCCGTCGCTGGCAAAGCAGTATGTGTATTCCTATCAGGAATTTAAACTGCCGGATATTGGAGATGACAACAACATCACCACGATGGCAAAGATCGGTGACAGGATCTATATCCTGGTCTATGTGTATCATTGGAAGGAAGACGGACAAAATGACGATATGAGGCTCTTTTCTGTCAAGGAGGACGGCTCGGATGTGCAGGAAGTCCGTCTGGAGATGCCCGTACAGGAGAGCGTTGACGAAAGTGGCCTGGGAGAGCCTGTTGCAGCGCCGATCGCCGCAGAGCCGAGGGCAATCGCAGAAGGAGTAGCGGATCTCGCTGCAGCATCGGTGTCAATTGCGACAGAGCCGGAGGAACCCGCCGCTGAGCCGGAAGAAGAACCCGCTGCGGAGCCGGAGGAGACTGAGAGCGAGGCATCCGAGGAAGAGGGCACGGAAGATGCGGCTGTTGACGATGAGGAATGGGGAGAAGACGCAGGTTCGCTGTGGGAATACACCAGCTATTCCCGCTATTGCCTCTGTGAGAACGGCCTTGTGTATGCGATCAAAGATCATACTCTGGAAGACGGCAGGGATCCGGAAAATTGGATCTACACATCCGATTATTTCGTGTGCGCGTGGGATCTGGACGGAAAGCTTCTCTTTGAAGAGCCGTTGGAGATGGTCAGCGGGGAAAACAGCGGCGTTAGTGGGATTCAGACGGCGGTTGCCGACAAGGACGGCAACTATATGATGATGGCCTATAATTGGGAGACCAGCGAGGTCTATCGGATGGTCGCCGACAAGGAAGGCAATGTGGAGGTGGACGACAAACCTATGGAGGATGAGAGAGGGATCTTCTCCAACCTTTCCGGCGCCTATGCGGGAGCGGACGGCCAGGTTTATCTGTTCTATTATGATCCGGAGGACGACTACAATCTCTACATCGCGGCCTATGATATCGCGAGCAACAGCGTGTCGGAAGGAGAGAACGGAGTTGTAAAGATGCCGGCAAGCATGTATTATTCCGGCTATAATGCGCTGACTACCGGCATTGGGAACGATCTCTTGTTCACCAATTCCGATGGTGTTTACGCCTACAATTTCGGGGATGCGGATGTGACACCGTTGATGAGTTTCGTAAACTCTGATCTGGACACGAACAGCATGTACACGATTCTCGCATTGGACGAAAATCGCATTATGGGTTTTTATTATGACAGAGAGAATTATGAATCCGTGGGTGGGATCTTCACCAAAGTGAATCCGGAGGATATACCGGATAAGGAGGTGATCGTGGTCGCCGGAGAGAGTCTGCGCTCGGATCTCTTGCACCGGATTGTGGAGTTTAACCGTTCCAGCGATGCGTACCGCATTGTGGCCAAGACCTATGAAAGCTATATCACTTCGGATAATTATATGGCGGGATATGATCAGTTGAGCGCAGATATCCTTGCGGGCAATATGCCGGATATCCTTTTTGTGGACAGTAACACGGATATTGACAAATATATTTCCAAGGGCCTTCTGGCCGATGTGGGCAAACTGATCAAAGAGGATGAGGAATTGTCCCAGGTGGCGTTTATGGAAAATGTGTTTGACGCATACAGACGAAACGGCAAGCTCTATCAGGTGATCCCCGCTTTCTCCCTGTCTACGGTGGTGGGGAAGCAGTCGATCGTGGGAGATCGGACGACCTGGACCATGCAGGACTTTATGGATCTGATGGCGTCCATGCCCGAGGGCACACAGGGCTTTGGCGAGTTGACCAGGAGCGACTTCTTGAATCAGGCGTTCAATTACTGCGGCAGTGACTTTGTGGATGTAGATACCGGAAAATGCTCCTTTGACACGGAGAATTTTATCACGCTGCTGGAGTACGCGGCTACTCTGCCGGAGGAAATCGACTGGGAAAATTATAATGATGATTATTGGTCGAATTATGAGTCCCTGTATCGGACGGATCAGATCCTTTTGTCAACCACGGGAATCTCCGATCCCAACACGGCCATCAACCTCATCGGCGGGACATACGGAGAGGATATCTCCTATATAGGCTTCCCCACGGACAGCGGGCAGGGTTCCTATGTCTACGCCAATACGTCCTACGTCCTTTCCGCCCGCTCCGCGCATTTGGACGGCGCGTGGGAGTTTGTCCGGTACTATCTGTTGGAGGAATATCAGAAGGATCAGAGTTGGCCTCTGCCCATCAGGGAGGAAGAGTGCATTGCGCGGATGGCAAGTGGATTGGAAAAGCCTTGGTATGAGGATGAGAACGGTGAAAAAGTCGAGTACGACTACACCTACTGGATGAACGGGGAAGTCCTCACACTGGATCCGCTGACACAGGAGCAATATGACAAACTGATCACATTTATCAAGTCGGTGGACAAAGCGCAATATAGCAATGATGATATCTGGAATATCGTTCTGGAGGAGGCGGAGGCTTTCTTCTCAGGACAAAAGAGCGCCAGAGATGTGGCCGGTATCATTCAGAACAGGGCACAGGTCTACGTGGACGAGAACAGTTGACAGATAAGAAAGATAAGATAAGAGCGGGGGATCACTCTATTTTCAGAGGGATCCCCTGTTTTGCCATGT
The DNA here is from genome assembly GCA_023663225.1 of Candidatus Gastranaerophilales bacterium. Lineage (GTDB taxonomy): Bacteria > Bacillota > Clostridia > Lachnospirales > Lachnospiraceae > Acetatifactor. The sequence goes on along the minus strand of JAMPHU010000009.1, from coordinate 19,847 downwards.
AATGTTCTACCGTGAGCTCCTGCCCGTGCTCTTTCAGCCAGGCCTTTTGCGCGCGGTAGTCGGGCATGATGCGCTCCACCATCGCCCAGAAATTTTTGGAGTGATTCATATGGGTCAGATGGCACAGCTCATGCACCACCACATAGTCCATCACTTTGGACGGGGCGTAGATCAGGCGGTAATTGAAGGAGAGTGTGCCTTTTGAGGAACAGCTTCCCCAGCGGGTTTTTTGATCCCGTATAGTGATGGAAGTGTAATCGCCTCCTGTGAGGGCGTGGTAGAAAACTACCCGTTTTGTGATCGATTGTCTGGCGAAATTGCGGTAACGCCTGTCGAGTACCTGAAGGCGGCGCAGTTCCGCGGGGGTGTAGATGGTCGGTTCCATGATAGATCCTTTCGTGTGTCGGGTTTTTGTCGGGGATGTAGCGAGGGTCATTGTGCGGATGGTATATTCCAACACAGACACGCTTTCGCTGCACCTCGCTCGTAGTAATGGCATCGCTAGCGTCTGCTTTGGAATATATCATCCGCACAATTCGGATCACAGCATCCGGCAAAAACCTGACATTGTCGGTTACTTAGTAGCTCCAGTGGGGTAGTCAGTACTGCCGTGTGGTCTTTATACCAGTTCTAATCGTCAGCGAGTATAACTGATGTTATAATCCGGATTGTGCGGATGGTATATTCTTTGGAATTGCGGGATACAGGAGCATAGGTTACAGAGAAGGCTATGCCCCTGTATTCCACAATTCGGATTACAACATCCGGCAAGACCACTCGACATTGCCAGTAACTAAGCTCCAGCGGGGTAATGGTTCCCGTGAGGAACCGTTGAAACACGTCGGCACTTAGCTGACGTATTTTGTCAGCTTATGTGCCGCTACGTGTTTCACCGAGTGAAAACGTGTCCGAATGGGAGCCATTACCCCTCTGGAGCGTAACTCTCCGGTAACTTCAAAGGACTGAACAATTACCTTTTATGAGTATATCACAAAGAGAAACTATTGCACACCTTTTTGATTCAGTGTATAATTTTACGGAAAGAATTAATAAATGAAGCGCGGACAAGCGCGGAAGCGAGGAGAAGGCATGAGTAAAAAACCGGTAGTATTGATGATCCTGGATGGATATGGATTGAATGAAAAGATCGAGGGCAATGCGGTCGCGCAGGCGAAGACGCCTGTCATGGATAAATTGATGAAGGAGTATCCCTTTGTGAAAGGCAATGCCAGCGGAATGGCGGTAGGTCTGCCGGACGGGCAGATGGGCAATTCCGAGGTGGGGCATTTGAACATGGGAGCCGGACGGATCGTGTACCAGGAGTTGACCAGGATCACGAAGGAGATCCAGGACGGCACATTTTTTGAGAATCCCGCTCTTTTGAAGGCGGTAGAGAATTGTAAGAAAAACGGCAGCTCCCTGCATCTGATGGGACTTTTGTCCGACGGCGGCGTGCACAGTCACAATACCCATCTGTACGGACTGTTGGAGCTTGCCAAGAGAAATGGTCTGGAGAAGGTGTTTGTGCATTGTTTTCTGGATGGACGCGACACGCCTCCCGCAAGCGGGAAGGAATTTGCGGAGGCGCTGACCGCGGAGATGGAGAAGATCGGCGTGGGCAGGATCGCATCCGTGATGGGGCGTTATTACGCTATGGACCGTGACAACAATTATGACAGAGTGAAGCTTGCTTACGACGCATTGACCAAGGGGGAGGGACTTACCGCTGCATGTGGCGTCTGCGCGATCCAGAGTTCTTATGACAGGGAGGAGACGGACGAGTTTGTGAAGCCCACTGTGGTGGTGGAGGACGGCAGACCCGTGGCCACTGTGCAGGACGGCGATTCCATTGTGTTCTTCAATTTCCGTCCCGACCGTGCAAGGGAGATTACCAGGAGCTTCTGCGATGACGATTTTACGGGGTTTGACAGAGGTCCCCGCAAGGATATCACTTATGTATGTTTCTCCGACTATGATCCCACGATCCCCAACAAGGATGTGGCGTTCCACAAGGTGTCTGTGACCAACACTTTCGGAGAGTGGCTGGCAGCCAACCGGATGAAGCAGGCTCGTATCGCGGAGACCGAGAAGTACGCGCATGTGACCTTTTTCTTCAACGGCGGCGTGGAAGAACCCAATGAGGGGGAGGAGCGCATCTTGGTAAATTCGCCCAAGTATGTGCCCACATACGACAAAAAGCCCCGCATGAGCGCGTACACGGTCTGTGACAGGCTCAGCGAGGCGATTACGGCGAAGGATGAAAACGGGGAGGCTCGTTATGATGTGATCATCTGTAATTTTGCCAATCCCGATATGGTGGGCCACACAGGTGTGCTGGAGGCTGCCGTGGAGGCAGTGGAAGTCATCGACAAATGTGTGGGTGAGATCGTGGAGCTTGTGAAGGAAGTGGACGGCGCGCTGTTTATCTGTGCGGACCACGGCAATGCGGAGCAGTTGGTGGACTACGAGACGGGCGAGCCTTTCACCGCCCACACCACCAATCCGGTGCCCTTTATCCTGGTCAACTACGACGAAGCCTACACCCTGCGGGAGGGCGGATGCCTGGCGGATATCGTGCCCACGTTGATCCAGATCATGGGGAAGGAACAGCCGGCGGAGATGACCGGAAAATCTCTCTTGTTGAAAAAATAAGGACTGGCGGCTGGTTACAATATGGCGCATGGGAAAGCATCCGCTATATTGTGACCGTCCCCGCTAATATCTCCCGGTAATCTTTGTAGTTTTTCTCAAGCAGAGCGGGAGTGTCCAGACCGTAAGGGCATTTGGCCTTGCATTGATTACAGTGCAGGCAGCCTTCGATTTTTTTCATTTTTTCCTGTGCGGCGGGAGTGAGCTGTGCCTGAGAGGGAGAGCGTCTGATCAAGAGGCTCATTCGGGCGCAGTTGTTGATCTCAATTCCCGCCGGACAAGGCATACAATAACCGCAGCCCCGACAGAACTCGCCAAGCAGCTCTTTGCGGTCTTTCTCGATGACCGCGGCGAGTTCTTCTGTCATTGCGGGGGGATTGTCTATGTAGGAGAGGAACTCATCCAGCTCGTTTTCTCTCTGTACGCCCCAGATGGGGAGCACATTGTCGTACTGCGCCAAAAAAGCGTATGCGGCGGCTGAGTTGGTGATCAATCCGCCGGAAAGCGCTTTCATGGCGATGAAACCCATGTCCGCCTGCCGACATTTTTCCACCAATTCCAGGTCTTTTTGGGTGGCGAGATAGCAGAAGGGGAATTGCAGCGTCTCATAGAGACCGCTCTCTATCGCCTCATTGGCTACATTCAGGCGGTGGTTCGTGATGCCGATATGGCGGATCATGCCTTTTTCTTTGGCCTCGATCATGGCCTCGTACAAACCGGAACCGTCACCCGTCTTGGGGCAGAAGGCCGGATTGTGAAACTGATAAAGGTCGATATAATCTGTGCGCAGATTGTGGAGGGAGGTGTCTAAATCTTTCCAGAACCCCTCTGCATTGGTCGCTCCGGTCTTGGTGGCGATATACACTTTGTCTCGCATCCCGTCGAAGGCGGCGCCCAGCTTTTCTTCACTGTCCGTGTAAAAGCGGGCGGTGTCAAAAAATCTCACACCGTGGTCATATGCCTTGCGCAGCAGCTTTATGGCGGCTTCCTCTGAAATGCGCTGTATGGGCAGAGCGCCGAAGGCATTTTTTTCCACCGTGATCCCCGTTCGTCCTAACGTTACTTTTGCCATAAGATATCCTCCTTTTCTTTCCTCTATTTTAACATAGACCTTTAGAACTTGAAAAGACGCAATGGAAGAAATATGTAGAAATGCGCTAAAATGGTATAAAAACCCTCCCAGAGGATAGACTGATCGTATACGACGTAAGTCGGAGACTGATCGGTAAGGAGGAGTGTGTGATGCAGCAATATTTGGAGATCAAGAAGGTGCATGCCAGGGAGATATTGGATTCCAGGGGCAATCCCACCGTGGAGGCGTGTGTGACGGTGCAGGAGACGGTGAGCGGGCGGCTCTATGAAGGATTGGCGGCAGTTCCTTCCGGAGCCAGCACGGGAAAGTTCGAGGCGGTGGAGCTTCGGGACGGAGAGACCAGATATTTTGGGCTGGGCGTGCAGCATGCGGTAAAAAATGTGAATGAAAAGATCGCCAGCGCGCTGGTGGGCAGAAATGCCTTGGAACAGATCCTGGTGGATCGGGTGCTGATGGAGACGGATGGAACGGAAAACAAGGGAAATCTGGGAGCCAACGCCATGTTGTCCGTGTCCATGGCCGTGGCGAAAGCGGCGGCCGCGGCGCTGGGACTTTCCCTCTACCGTTATCTGGGAGGCGTGGCGCCTAAGCTTTTGCCGGTGCCCATGATGAATATTTTAAACGGCGGCAAACATGCGGCAAACACGGTGGACTTTCAGGAGTTTATGATCATGCCTGTGCAGGCGGAGAGTTTTGCGGACGGCCTGCGGATCTGCGCGGAGATCTATCACAATCTGAAAAAGATCCTGCAGGAAAAGAATCTGTCCACCGGCGTGGGGGATGAGGGCGGTTTCGCGCCGGATCTGCCGGACGCGGAGAGCGTGTTGGAGTTGATCGTTGCGTCCATCCAGGCGGCCGGATACACGCCGGGCCAGGACATCAAGATCGCCATGGATGCCGCCAGCAGCGAGCTGTACAATGAAAAGACAGGCATGTATCATTTTCCCGGGGAGAGCCGCTTAAAAGGCCAGGAGGTCGTGCGGGACACGGAGGAGATGATCCGCTATTATGAGCGTCTGGTGGAGCGTTTTCCCATTCTCTCCATCGAGGACGGCCTGGCGGAGGATGATTGGGACGGCTGGCAGGAATTGACCAAAAGGTTGGGCGAGAGCGTGCAGTTGGTGGGGGATGATCTGTTTGTCACCAACACAAAGCGTCTGGACGCGGGAATCAAGCTGCATGTGGCGAACGCCATTTTGGTGAAAGTGAATCAGATCGGCACCTTGACGGAAGCCTTTGAGGCGGTGGAGATGGCGCACAAAAACGGATACAAGGCGGTGATCTCTCATCGTTCCGGCGAGACGGAGGACACCACCATCGCGGATATCGCCGTGGCGTTAAACGCGGGCCAGATCAAGACGGGCGCGCCCTGCAGGAGCGATCGGGTGGCCAAATATAACCGCCTGCTGCGCATCGAGGAGGAACTGGGGAGAGCGGCACAGTATAAGGAGCCGTTTGGAAAAATCTGAAAAAAACAGTTGAAATTTTCTCAATGTTGTGATAGTATAAAACGTAATTGACATTGGGAGGTGTTTGCTATGTCTGTATTGAGAACGATATTGACGATCATTTTTATATTGGTCTGCTTGGCTCTCACGGTGTTCGTGCTGTTGCAGGAGGGCAAATCGGCAGGGCTGGGAACGATCAGCGGGGCCGCTGAGACTTTTTGGGACAAGAATAAAGGACGTTCAAGGGAAGGTTTTTTTGTGCGATTTACAAAGCTGCTCGCGGTGCTTTTTATGCTGCTTGCGGTGATCCTGAACCTTAATATTTTTTAATCTTGCTTAGGACAAACACTCTTGCGCGCCAAGGGTGTTTTTTTATACAAAGGGAAGCAGTCGATGAGAGAAAAGAGGAAAATGACACAGTTTGACGGTGAAAAGATCGTGGGCGCTTTTATTGGGCACGAGAGGGGTTTCGGCTTTGTGGAGGCGGAAGGCAGAGAGGCAGATATTTTTATCCGCCGCACGCGGACAGGAGGCGCTTTTCATGGAGACACTGTAGAAGTAGTGCTCTTGCCCCCCAAAAGGCACAGAGGAGGGCTGCAGGAGGGAAAAGTGGTCCGCATCCTGGAACGCGGCCTTACCCGAATCGTGGGGACCTACGAGCAGTCGGGAGAGAATTTTGGCTTTGTGACACCGGATATCTCGAAGGTGACGCAGGACATCTTTGTGGCAAAAGAAAGTTCTAAGGGGGCTGTGAGCGGGCATAAGGTGGTAGTGGAACTGACCGACTATGGCGATGGCGGCAAGAGTCCTGAAGGGAAGATCGTGGAGATTTTGGGACACGAGAATGATCCGGGCGTGGATATTATGGCGATCGTCAGAGGTTACGAGCTTCCCATGGAATTTGATGAGCGTGTGCTGGAGCAGGCGGAGCGTGTGGCGAAGCCTGTGTCTGAAGCCGACCGAAACGACAGGCGGGATCTGCGGGAGGTGACGATGGTTACCATAGACGGGGAGGACGCCAAGGACTTGGACGATGCAGTCAGCCTAAGTTTCGACGGGGAACAGTATCATCTGGGAGTACACATTGCGGATGTGACCAACTATGTGCAGGAAAATTCCGCGCTGGACAGGGAGGCCAAAAAACGGGGCACCAGCGTTTATCTGGTGGATCGTGTCATTCCCATGCTGCCGCACGCTCTTTCCAACGGCATTTGTTCTTTGAATGCAGGGGAGGACAGGCTTGCCGTAAGTTGTCTGATGACCATTGATTCCCAGGGCGAGATCGTGGATCACGAGATCGTGGAATCGGTGATCTGTGTGAATCAGCGCATGACTTATACAGCGGTGAAGGAAATCTTGCAAGATGAGTCGGTGGTGGAACGGGATGCGGATTACCGCAGATATGCACCGTTGGTCCCGATGTTTCGCCAGATGGAGACGCTGGCGGCGGTCTTGCGGGCCAAGAGGAAGGCGAGAGGCTCCATCGATTTTGATTTTCCGGAGTGCAAGATTTCTCTGGACAAGGAGGGGCATCCAGTGGACATCCGCGCTTATGAGCGCAATGTGGCCACGGATATCATTGAAGATTTTATGTTGGCGGCCAACGAGACGGTGGCGCAGCATTTTTATTGGATGGAGCTGCCTTTTGTCTACCGTGTCCACGATGTGCCGGACAAGGAGAGCTTGCGGAGGCTGGTAAAATACATTGGCAATTTGGGTTATTCTATGAAAACCGTGGGGCGCAGAGGCGGCAAGACCGGAAGCGAGGAGGTGCATCCCAAGGAGATTCAGAAGCTTTTGGCGAAGGTGGCGGGCACGCCTGAGGAACCTATGGTCAGCCGTCTGGCGCTGCGCAGCATGAAACAGGCCAAGTACAGTGTGAGATGCAGCGGGCATTTTGGCCTGGCCTGCCAGTATTATTGTCATTTTACCTCCCCCATCAGGCGTTATCCCGATCTGCAGATACACCGCATCATCAAGGAGCAACTGCGGGGCAGAATGACACAGGAGCGCATAGAGCATTATAAAGAGATTCTTCCCGAGGCAGCGCGAATCTCTTCCACCACAGAGCGCCGCGCCGACGAGGCGGAGCGGGAGACGGATAAGCTCAAAAAGGTGGAATATATGGAGGAACGCCTGGGGATGACTTTCGACGGCGTGATCTGTGGACTCACCAGGCGGAGCATTTTTGTGGAGCTGCCCAACACGGTGGAGGGCAGAGTGGATATCCACAGGCTGCCCGGAAAGGAACGGTATTATTATGACGAGGCCGCGGGGGAGATCGTGGGCAAGAACAGCGGGCGCACTTACCGCTTGGGCATGGCGCTCAAGGTGAAGGTGCTCTCCTGCGACAGAACCCTTCGGGCGATCGAGTTTGAGCCGGTGGGAAAGGAAAAGAGAGGAGAGGACGCATCATGGCGAAGGGAAAAGAGACGCAGAAGATGATCGCCAACAACAAGAAAGCCTTTCACGATTATTTTATAGAGGACAGATATGAGGCGGGAATCGTCCTGCACGGCACGGAGGTGAAATCTCTGCGCATGGGCAAGTGCAGCATCAAGGAAGCCTTTGTGCGCATTGAGGACGGCGAAGTGTATGTCTATGGGATGCATGTGAGTCCCTATGAGAAGGGCAATCTCTTTAACAGGGATCCCCTGCGGGTGAAGAAGCTTTTGCTGCACAAATATGAGATCAATAAGATGGCCGGCAAGATCAAGGAGAAAGGTTATACGCTGGTGCCGCTGCAGGTCTATTTCAAGGACGGCAGGGCAAAGGTGGAGATCGGACTTGCCAAAGGTAAGAAGCTTTACGACAAGCGGGCAGATATCGCCAAACGAGATCAGCGCAGAGAGGCCGAGAAGGAATTTAAGATCAAAAATCTTTAAAAAACAAATGGAGGAGAGACATGGACAGAGAAGAGGCAAGAAAGAAGGCACAGGCGTTGGTGGCACAGATGACGGTGGAGGAGGCAGCATCTCAACTGCGCTATGATTCTCCGGCGATCGAAAGGCTGGGCGTCCCTGAGTACAACTGGTGGAACGAGTGCCTGCACGGCGTGGCGCGCGCGGGAGTCGCCACCTGTTTTCCTCAGGCTATCGGCATGGGAGCCACCTTTGACGAAGAACTGATTGAGGAGATCGGCAGAGCCACTTCTCTGGAGGCGCGGGCAAAGTATAACAGGTATGCCGAGCACGAGGATCGCACCAAGTACAAGGGCGTCACCATGTGGACGCCCAACATCAATATTTTCCGCGATCCCAGATGGGGCAGAGGGCAGGAGACTTATGGAGAGGATCCCGTCCTGACCGCCGCTCTCGGCTGCGCCATGGTGGAAGGGCTTCAGCATGAGGAGGACGGCTACATGACGGTGGCGGCCTGTGCAAAGCATCTGGCGGTACACTCCGGGCCGGAATTGCTGCGGCATGAATTTGACGCCAAGGTCAGTCAAAAAGATCTGTGGGAGACCTATCTTCCCGCGTTTGAGGCGTGTGTGACAAAGGCCAACGTGGAAGCGGTGATGGGAGCCTACAACCGGACGAACGGCGATCCCTGCTGTGCGCATCCCTATCTGATGGGGGAGATCTTAAGAGGAGAGTGGAATTTCCAAGGGCATTTTGTGTCCGACTGTTGGGCGATCAGAGATTTCCATGAGCATCATCATGTCACGGAGGGGCCGGAGGAGTCCGCAGCGATGGCGCTGAAAGCAGGCTGCGATCTAAACTGCGGTTGTACTTATGTGGAAATGCTCAGCGCCTATCTGCATGGGAAAGTGTCCGAGGAGGAGATCCGCACGAGCGCGGTGAGACTCTTTACCACTCGCTATTTGCTGGGATTGTTTGATCATTCCGCCCTGGATGAGATTCCTTATTCTGTGGTAGGCTGCCCGAAGCATTTGGAGCTGGCTTATCGGGCCGCTGTGGAGAGTTGTGTGCTGTTGAAAAATGACGGCATTTTGCCGCTCGATACAAAGGCTTACCGCACGATCGGCGTAGTCGGGCCCAACGCGGACAGTCAGGATGTCCTGGTGGGCAATTACAGCGGAACGCCCATGCGAAGTATTACTTTCTTGGAGGGTATTCGTGCACAATGCGAGCAGGAGGGTATCCGTGTGCTTTATTCGGAAGGTTCTCACCTCTACAAGGATATGAAACAGAAACCTTTTCAGAATTACCGCATTGCGGAGGCAGCCATCACGGCGGAAAATTCCGATCTGATTATACTCTGTGTGGGTTTGGACGCCACGCTGGAGGGCGAAGGCGGAGATGTGGGAAATGAGTACGCCAGCGGAGATAAGAGCAATCTGCTGCTGCCCCCCTGCCAGCGCGAGCTTGTGGAGACGGTGATGCACACGGGCACACCCTTTATCTTGCTCAACGCCTCGGGAAGTCCCATTGATCTGTCCGCTTACGAGGAGAAAGCCAGTGCCATTTTACAGGTGTGGTATCCCGGCGGGGAAGGCGGCAGAGCGGTGGCCGACATTTTGTTCGGAAAGGAAGCGCCCTGCGGGAAGCTTCCGGTGACGTTTTATTACAATGATAACAAGCTGCCTGATATCACGGACTATCGTATGCAGGGGAGGACTTACCGCTATCTGTCTGAGAAACCATGGTATCGTTTCGGGTATGGTCTGACTTACGGGAAGGCGGATGTGAAGGAGCTTGTCCTGTCGCAGGGGGAGGAAACTTCTGTCAGCTACGAAGCGGCCGGAAGGGACGGGCTAAACTGCCGCGTCGTCTGCGAAAACATCGGAGAGCGGGATGTAAATGAGGTGTTGCAGATTTATGTCCATGTGAAGGGTTCTGTCAACGAAGTGCCAAACAGCAAGTTGGCGGCGTTTCAGCGCATCCGGCTAGCGAAGGGAGAGACAAAAGAATTTACTTTGCAGATACCGGCGGCCGCTTTCCAGACGGTGGACCAGGAGGGACGTCGTGCGGCGGACGGCAGCGGGGCCGTCGTTTACGCGGGATTTTCACAGCCGGAGGAAATAGAATACTTGACATCTTGCAAAAATGTCAGTATACTGTAGGCTGTAAGGGGTAGTCAAGGTTTCGACAGGGGTCTTGCAGCTGGAGAAGCTATCCGTTGTGACACGTTAATCACACCATTAAACTAAACGCTGAAGATAATACTCAGTATGCACTTGCAGCCTAAGCTGTGAGTGACGTCGCTTAGGCGGCTTGTCTGTTCCGAGGCACTCACACTTCGGAAATCGGGCATCAAACATGTGAGAAACGACATGCGTTAAGCTTTGCGCGCATGGCCGTACTATGAAGCTACCGAACAGGTCAGGGTGTTCGTTTCCTGGCCCGGGAGGGAACAGGCGAGCAGATCGCCAAGATAACGGACTATGATAGTAGAAGGACAGGGAATGGGCTTTTGGACACGGGTTCGACTCCCGTCTACTCCATTTATATTCAGAAAAAGGATGGTGATTATATGACGGCAACTGAAGCAACAAATATCATTATTAAGTTGACGGCTGAAGGATGGAGCGCCGATAAGATCAACGAATTTATAGTTTTTATTGAGACGCACAGACCATCAGAAGATGAGGCAATGAGCATCTTGAAAAAAGGAAACTGAATCGCCGCCAATAAACTAAGGTGTAAGGTCTTTATTGAATGATCAAGGCTTTACACCTTTTAATATTAGGATAGACTTTATTTTCCAATTGTGCTATATTAGAATCACGAAAGGAAGGACGGATATGAGTTACGATTTGATGGTTTTTGAGAGAACAAAGGCGCCGGACACCAGGGAAGCGTTTATGGATTGGTTTGAGAAGCAGACGGAGTGGGGGGAGGATCACGACTATCAGACGATAAGCGTCTCATCGCCTGCTCTGCAGAACTGGTTTATGGAGATGAAGGATACGTTTCCCCCTATGAACGGAGAGTATGCTCCGGATGACGATGCGTTGGACGAGAATGAAGATCTGGAGAATTATATGACGGATTATTCCATCGGCCGTGAGGTGATCTACGCGGCGTTTGCCTGGTCTGTGGCGGAGGAGGCGAACGAACTGGTCAGAGAGTTGGCAGGGAAACATGGCGTGGGATTTTTTGATGTGAGCGGAGAAGGGGAGATTGTTTTGCCGGACGGCACGAAGATAGAATAAGTAGCGATAATTTACACACGGATTGCAGCGATGGAAACGGACGTAAAGACATTGACGCCGGAGGAAATGGAGATCATATCCCAGGCATATCAAAAATATTACGCTAAAATATATGCTTATGTATATTATAGCACGGGTAAGGATAAAAATTTTACAGAAGATGTGGTTTCGGATATATTTGCTCTGGCCTGTGAAAAGATCAAGGAATTTGCGCCTCATGAGAATCAGGGAGGATGGCTGCATCTGGCCGCCCGAAATAAGATAAGGGAACTGAGACGCCGATTGGCCGGCAGGGAACTGTACTGTGAGGACATAGAGGAGACGGGTCAGTATGTGGCGGATTCCGACTATGGCAGGCTGGAGATCGAGACGATCATACAGAGAGCGCTCACGCCGGAGGAGAGAAGCCGTTTTTTGCGTTATTTTGTGTGGGGGTATGAGCTGCAGGAAGTGGCTGACTTAGAAGGTGTCAGCAAAGCCAATATGTCGGTTCGGTTGAGCCGTCTGCGCGAGAAGCTGAAAAGAGAACTGCGTTTGGGTCTGTGAAGATCGCTTTAGTGAGGCGTTTTTCATCCTGATTTGAGTCACCGCAGAGCGGCGACATGGAGGTTTGTGTGGAAGAGACAGAAAAGAGAAACAATGAAAAGATCGAGAGTCAGGGAGCAGGGCAGCAGGAGAGCGTGTTGAACGCATCCGGAGAAAACGCTGAAAACGCCGAAAATACTCTGACGGATGAGACAAAACCCGAAGAGAAAAAGGCCTCTGCGTTGGAGGCGGAGGGTTTTGTTTTTTATACGGAAAAGGATGCGGAGCTCGCCAGGCAGGAGCGCAGGAAGGTGCAATACCTGAAAGCGCATATGGATCATAAGAAGCCGGCGGGCATCTTGAATCTGTATGAGAAAGCGATCGCCGAGCGGGTGTTCAAGACGCCGGTGGGGTTGGTCTTTTTGAAGGAGATACAAAATTATCTGGTGAAACAGAGCGAGATAGACGATATGAAGATATCGCCCATTCCGCTATTTGTCACTTATGACGGGGAGATACGCGAGCATCCCTCTCCCGCCAGACGGCGAGTGCAGCCTGCGCCCAAAAAGAAGGAGAGTCCGGCGCTTCCCATATCCATTGCGATCAATATTGTTCTGGCGATCGCGATCGCGGCTATGTTTGTCATCACGCTGACTGCGGAACAGCCCAACATATTGAATTATGAGAGAGCGCTGCTAAATCGGTATGCCGGCTGGGAGCAGCAGTTGACCGAGAGGGAGCAGGCGATCCGAGAGGCGGAGAGAGAACTGCAATTACAAAATGAATAAGTGTTCACAGTTTTGACATACTTGGGTGATATACTGCATTTATAGGAAATCATGCGTGACGGAGGCTGTGAAGATGGAACGATTGAAGATCCTGGTGGTGGACGATGAGAGCAGGATGCGCAAACTGGTGCGGGATTTTCTTGTGAAGAGTAATTTTACCGTGATAGAGGCGGGGGACGGAGAGGAAGCGCTGGATCTTTTCTTTCAGGACAAAGAGATCGATCTGATTGTGTTGGATGTGATGATGCCCAAGATGGATGGCTGGCAAGTATGTCGGGAGATCAGAGCTTGTTCTAAGGTGCCCATCATCATGCTTACGGCGAGGACAGATGAGCGGGATGAACTGTTGGGTTTTGAGTTGGGAGTGGACGAGTATATCTCCAAGCCCTTTAGTCCCAAGATTCTGGTGGCCCGCATTGAGGCGATCTTGCGCCGCACCAATCAGTTGGAGCGGGAGGAAATCTTATCCTGCGGCTGTATCCAGATCAACAAGGCGGCACATCAGGTTTTGATCGACGGTCAGAGTGTGGAGCTCAGCTACAAGGAGTTTGAGTTGCTCGCCTATTTTGTGGAAAATAAAGGGATTGCGCTTTCCAGGGAAAAGATCTTGAATCATGTGTGGAACTATGACTATTTCGGCGATGCCCGCACCATCGACACGCATGTGAAAAAGCTTCGCAGCAAGCTGGGGCCTAAGGGCGGGGAGATGATTAAGACGATATGGGGGATGGGATATAAACTGGAGACGGAGGAGCAAGTATGAGGCCGTCCATACGAAGGCAGTTTGCCCTGATTTTTATCGGATTGATGGCAGGGATCGTGTTATTGTGTCTGTTCATCAATGTTGTCTTTTTGGAGAAATACTATGTCTGGAGTAAGAGGAATGTCATCAGGGACGCCTATGAGACGATCCGGCAGGCGGCGAACGACGACGGATATGACCAGGCGGCTTTTGTGAATGAGCTGGACGGCGTGGTGAGCAGAGACAATGTCAGCGTCTATATTATCGACATGGACTCGCAGGTGAAGTATGTCGCAAACGGCGGGCAGAACTTGGAGAGACGGCTGCTTGCCTATATTTTTGGTCTGCAGACCGCAGAGGATGTGGTGGTGCTGGAGGATGCGGAAGAGTATCGGATTCAGCGCACCGGCAAAGAGGGCGCGGAGTATTTGGAGATGTACGGGCGATTAAATTCCGGCATTTCTTTTATTATGCGGACCCCGATCGAGAGTATCAGGGAGAGTTCCAAGCTTGCCAACCGCTTTTTTGCTTATGTGGGCGTTTTGGGGACTGCGGCGGGGGCGGTGACGATATGGCTGGTTTCCCGCAAGCTGACGCAGCCGATCTTAGAGCTCAACGCGATCTCCGAGCGCATGGTACATCTGGATTTTGAGGCGAAATATCAGGGGAAAGCAAGGAATGAGCTGGATCTTCTGGGAGAAAATATCAATAAGCTCTCCGCCTCTTTGGAGACTTCCATCTCCAGACTCAGGGCGGCAAATGATGAGCTGCAGGATGACATCCGCAAAAAAGAAGAGATCAATGAGATGCGCAAGGAATTTTTGTCCAATGTCTCCCATGAATTAAAGACGCCTATCGCGCTGATCCAGGGTTATGCGGAGGGGTTAAGGGAGAGCGTCAACGACGATCCCGAAAGCAGGGATTTTTACTGTGATGTCATTATGGATGAGGCGTCCAAGATGAACAGCATGGTAAAGAAGCTTCTCATGTTGAATCAGTTGGAGTCGGGCATGGATGATCTGAGCATGGAGTGTTTTGACGTGACGGCGCTGATCGGCAATTACCTTCAGTCCGCCGAGATTCTGTGCAGGCAGAATGGGATTGTCGTGCAGATGGCGGAATATGAGCCGGTTTATGTGTGGGCGGACGAGATCAAGGTGGAGGAGGTCTTTGCCAATTATTTTTCCAATGCTGTCAATCATTGTAAGGGGGAGCGCAGGATCGAGATTCGTCTGGAGAACGCCGCAGACGGGGTCAGGATTTTAGTCTTTAACACGGGGGAGCAGATTCCAGAACAGGCGCTCGGACATATATGGGACAAGTTTTACAAGGTAGATAAGGCGCGCACCAGGGAGTACGGAGGCAGCGGCGTGGGACTTTCCATCGTAAAGGCGGCCATGGAGGCGCTCGGGAGGGACTACGGTGTGGAAAATTGTGACGATGGGGTCTGCTTTTGGTTTGAACTGGAATTGTCCGCGTTAAATTAGGATGGCGGAATTATCGGAAATATGGTATTAATAGTATAAAGGGTTGTGGCATACAAAGTGAGGAAACGCGATGGATAAGAAGGAAGAGCAGAGCGCGCTCGGCAAACTGGAGCAGTTGGAGTCGGATGTGGCAAGGCTGATGCGGGAGAGCAGGGATCTGCGCTTTTCAGAGTATTTGAAGAGTGTGCAGGGAAGGCTGATCACCCAGGAATATCAGGCGGATTTGCTTCGGGATGAGTTGGAGCGCAATTATCAAATATACAAGAGATTGTTTGCCGGACAGGAGGCGGCTTCCCAAACGCCCGCGGATCAGAATGTGGAGGCGATGGTTCCCAAAGCATCTGTGGATCAGAATGAGGAGCCGATGCGGCAAGAGCAGCAAGAACAATCAGAACAGCTAGATCGGCTAGAACAGCCAGAGCAGCCGCGGCAGAGCGGAAATTACGTCTATCAGGCGGTGCCTGTATCGACGGTGAATATAGCGCCGGCTGCGGGGCAGCAGCCGTCTGTGAATCAGCAGCCGTTTTTAAACCAGCAGCCACCTGTAAACAAACCGCCCCGAAAGAAGAATGTGGAGTTTATCATCGGCGCCACTTTATTTGGGGTCATTGGCGGCAGTTTTATTCTGACAGCGCTGGTGTTGTTAGGGATGAACTATATGACTGGCATAGTCAAGGGCGTCAGCTTGTATGGCGTGTGTCTTGTCGTTTTACTCCTTTCGGAGTTGTGGATCTACCGGAAAGTGCCAAGGCTGGGCATTATCTTGTCCTCTGTGGCCATAGGCGGATTGCATGTCGTGACGGCGGTCAATTTTCTGTCGCTTAAAATCCTAAATATGTGGGCCGCCTTTGCCATTACGTTTGTGGTCGCGGTGACGGTGATCTTTCTCAGCAGAAAGCGAAATTCTATCGTATATCGTATCATTGGTCTGGTGGCCACCTATCTGAGCTTTTTGATGCTTCAGAGCGGGATGTCTACCGTGGAGTTTTTGATCGTATCCGCCATGATCCTGCTTGTGAGTATCCTGTTTATCCTGCTTCCCGTGCAGGCTTTTCAGACGGTTTTTCGCATTGTTCATATATATGTCAACGCCGTGTTTGCCATCGCCTTTGTGTGGCGGGCCCAGGTGTGCGGTGTGGAGGACGAGGTAGTGTTGATCTACCAGGTGGCGGCTATGGCGGTGCTCCATGCCCTGTTTGCGGCGCAGGTTCTTTATCGGCAAAAGCTGCTTTCGGCGGCGGAGGAAGGACAGGTCATGAAGGGTAACGGGGGAGTGATCGCCGCCTATTGTATCAGCGGTCTGGTTCAACTGTTCGATATGGGCACCCTGATCTATTCTCTGTTCCCTTCGGGCCGGATTCTTTCTCTGCCCGAAAAGTCGGATTGGGTGGAAGTGCAGGGAGCGCTTGCCAGCACCAGCGCCCATGCCGTGATGTTGGGGATATTGGTGATCTGCATTGTGACTTTCTTCGTTCTGTGGAGAAAGAAGTGTCCCGAAAAGTGGTTTGTCTATTATTTTTGGAATGTTGCGGTGTGTGCCGTCTATGCGTGGGCGACGGGGACTTTGTGTTATGTGGTCTTGACGGCACTCATGGTGGTGGCTAAGCTTTTATCCTTGCGCAGGATACGGGCGGTGAGAGTGTGCGACGCCATTATTACGACTTTCGTGTGTATCACGCTTATACTGGATCCGCAGCCTGCGATCCTTCTGATTGGCATCGCGGTGGGGATCTTATGCCTTTCTCAGTGGAAGACTTACCATGAGATCGTGATGACGGCTGCGTTGGTCTTATATGCTGCGCCCGAGTTTCCGGCAAGCATAAGACTTCCGGTTGCGATGGGGATTTTGTTTGTGGGGATTTTGCTCTTTCATAATGTAAAGAGATGGCGGGACGGTCAGATTTTGGTGTTTTATCTATTGGCGCTTTTTGGTCAGGTGATCTGTCTGCTGCTGTTGTGCAATCCCGTATACCGGAACGCTTATATCACCTACCTCTTTATGCTGATATTTGGTCTGGCCACGATCGTGTTGACCTTCCACGAAAAATACGGGATGCCCGTCAAGATAAAAAATCTGGTATTGGCGGTTTTTCTGACTTATATGGCGGTTGTATTCCGTATCAATGAGCCGATCGTCAATAGTATTCTCTTGATGGTGATCGCCTTGGTGTGCGTGGCCATCGGTTTTGCGGAGAGACAAAAAAGTACCAGGATCTACGGTTTGGCACTGTCGCTTGTGGTCTGCGGCAAGATCGTATTGTATGATTTTATGGAGAATCCCGTTTTGCAGAGAACCATTTTATTCTTTGCAGTGGGCGTTATAGCCTTGATTATTGCTGGCATTTATATTATATTAGAAAAGAAAGCAAATGCTGCCGTAAGAATGGAAAGCGCGGAAGATGCAGGTGTTGAAGATAGCGGTGCTGAAGATGTAGGCGTTGAAGATACTGATGTTGAAGATACCGACGCTGAAGAGATTGGCACTAAAGATATTGATGTGGAAAATGTCGAAGCCGCAGAGGATGGAGAAGCGGATGCGCAAGGGCAGCTTGGAGGTCTGGATTGAAAAATAAGCTCGATAGCTTATTTTTCAATCGGCTATTTGTTTCTGAGCGAAAACAAATAGCCTTGATGGCAGACGAGAAATCGCCTTCGCGAATTTCTCGTCGCCTCTTCGCGACAAGTCGCTCAGAAATGAGGTTTGGTGTGATGAGAGAAAAGCAAAAAAGTGTAGGACGAAAGATGGGTAAGATAAGGAGTTGTGGAGCTGTGGGCTTGGCCTTTGCGGCGGCGCTTTTCCTTACCGGATGTGGCAATCAGATTCCGGAGATGTCCGAAGATCAAGAACAGACTATCGGCGAGTATACGGCGATGTTATTGTTGAAATATGACGCCAACAGCCGCAGTAGATTGGTGGACTATGTTTTGGAAGAATGGAATGAGGAGAAGGAAGCGGAAGCGGAGGAGGAGCCGGAGCTTCCTCCTGAGGAGGACGAACCTCAGGGGATGGATCCCGTGGCGGATACGCCGGTAGTGGATATGCCGCCGGAAAATGGTATGACAGACAATACCGTGAGCAGTATGGAGGCGTTTTTCCAACTGCCTGCGGGGATGACGCTTGCTTTTCAGAATACACAGACAACGGCAAGTTATCCCGATGGCGGAGAGATGGAGAATTATTTTACCCTGGATGCCACAAACGGTAAGAGTCTGTTGGTTTTGCATTACACTCTGAGCAATCAGTCCGGCGCGGATCAAAATGTGGATTTCCTGAACAGCAGCGCTGTGTTTAAGGTGACGGTCAACGGCGACTATACCCGAACGGCGCTGGTGACGATGCTGGAAGATGATATGTCCGTATATGCGGGAACGCTTGCGGCGGGGGAGAGCAAGGATCTGGTCCTGTTGATTGAGATCGATCAGAGTATGGTTGACAATATTTCTTCCGTCTCGCTGAGCGTGCAGGATGATTCCAATGAGTATGTGAGTACGCTGATGTAGTAAGGAAAGAATATTATGTCAAAATATGAAACCATAAGAGAAATATTTGAAGAACACGCTAATCCTGAAAAGGCATTTGCAATGAAAAAGTATATGCGTGATTTATTTGAATTTTATGGTATTGTTACACCAGAGAGAAGACAGTGCTATAAAAATTTCTTAAAAAGTGAAAAGAAATCAAAAACGATTGATTGGGCATTTCTGGATTTGTGCTATGCTGATGAACATCGGGAGTTTCAATATTTAGCATATGATTATCTGCTTGCATTGGCTCCGTTTCTTGTAATGGGTGATATGCCAAAGATTAGAACGTATGTATTGACTAAATCTTGGTGGGATACCATTGATTTTCTATGTAAGGTGATTGGAAAACTTAGTGAATCTGATTCCAAAGTTGATGAGTTGATGCTTGAGTGGGCAAATGATGAGAATATATGGATAAGGCGAACTGCCATTGAATATCAGCTTGGGAAGAAAGAAAAGACCAATGTAGAGAATCTTGAAAAAATACTTATGGCTAACTTTGGAACGGATGAGTTTTTTATTAACAAAGCAATCGGATGGGCACTGAGAGAATACTCAAAAACGAATCCGAAGTGGGTTATCAAATTCATCGATGACAATCGGGAAAAAATGAGTACTTTAAGCATCAAAGAAGGGAGTAAGTATATCTAAAAAAACGCAGTTTGCATATGATAAATTTAAAATTCATAAAGCCGATCAAAATGGGGTGATATAAATGTATTTTTCTTCGCCGGAGGAATTGAAAAAAATTGTCCCAATATGCGATGGTGTTTGGAACAAGGATTATTTATATGAGTATCTGGTTTGGAGTTGCAATGCTCGATTTAAGGAGTATACCAATCGCTTTTTCGGTGACTATCTTAACGATGAAAATTTAGCTGATATATTGTTTTCATTCTTGCTGGATGACTATTATGATGGTTCCGACAGCCAAATGGGCGCCGCTCGTCTAATCTCAAAACTGGACAGGCAGTTACTCCTGGCAAAAAAAGAACTATTGCTCAAGGCACAGGAGAATGAGGTATACTGGAAACGGCCTTTTCCCCCTGGTGCGGAGAATTTGAATTGGTTGTCATAACCATGCGTTGTTTGTAATAGTGGAGGATAACTTTGTATGGAGCAAAGGGCAGTTCAATTTGTAAACTCACTGATGGGGAAAAATTGGTTCAATATGGAGCGGTTTAATTCTGAAATTATCGGTGGTACTGTCATTTCTGTTAAAATATGTCCGTGGCATGATTTGCGTATTGAATTAGATAATCATGTTGCAATTGAATGTTTGATAGCAAACGCCTTTCCGCATTATAGGGAAGAACAGGAACAATGGGTGCTGTTTGAACCCACAAAGGATTGCAGTGGCGCTTTCCTGACAGTTTACAATAAAAGCGTAGACTTTTATGTTAAGTAAATTCTCAAGATGTAACAGTTCAGCCATAAATGTAGTTGCTTTTTAACCAAGGTAGTAGCAAGTG
>JAMPHU010000099.1 GCA_023663225.1 Candidatus Gastranaerophilales bacterium | reverse complement strand
GGAGCGTAACTTTCCGTAACATTTGGGCAACCTGAAAAGGCTGAACTGTTACAATGAACTGACATTTTCCACAATTCCACTCCGGCAATACCCTCTTCAAATCTCATCTGTCCCAGAATCTCCTTTTCCAGAATCCCATCCTCGTACAGCGTACTGGAAAAGTCCTTACCTCCCCACGCAATAACATAGAACTCATCGCCCATCTCGTCCAGTTCAACATCCTGATACCAGACAAACTCCACATTTGGTAGCCAATATTGATATAGAACGTCATAAGTTTCAAAATTATATACTACTTTTTCCTCCTCCTGCACCTGATCCAATAGCTGCCTTGCATGTTGCGTCCAGGGAATGGTACCCATCTCCGCCGCCTGTACAACAGTGTACGAGGACATGACCGAGATACCAAGCCAGACAATAGCCGCACTACAGACCACAATGCTTCTTCGCGATATAACAATTATCATAAATAACCAAGCAAAATAATACATCTATCAGATAACGATTATGCCAGAAATGATGCATCTGAGACGCCAGCGCCATACATACCGCGTAGGAAAGCAGAAATAATGATCCGGAAAAAACAATAAAGGCCCTCTCTTTATCCATATAGTTCTTCCATTCCAACAGCAAAAACAAAATTGCTATGACAAACAACACTGTCGGCATATACTCGGAAAATTTAATGTTACTCTCAAACGCCCATTCACATACTGCCAGTAATCCACTCTCCACCTTCTCTTCCACAATATTATCCGAATCTCTTTTAAGTGTATCTACGACCACCATAAGCCACGGCAAATAACCCACCACTGTGGTCAAGCAACACGCAAACCAGTTTTTGATCTGCCCCCCCGAGCCCTAAGCATAAACCAACCTAGCAAGAACAAATATAGAAACATTAAAGGCACTACTGCAAAATATTGTGTATAGACACCTCCTAAAGAAGCCAGCGTAAAAATAACCCACCATCTGCTTTTTTCATTTAGTATGATTTCATAAGCAGACAAGCCAGCCAGCAGTACAAAAAACATCATCCACGAATACATGCGTACATTTACATTGTAAAATATGACCTGTGTCCCCAATCCGGCAACTAACAAAAACAAAGTAGAAGCCTTGACGCCAAAACGTTTTCTTACTATCGTGACCCCAAGCAGGCATATAGCAGCCATTCCTGCAACCGACACCATTTTAGCCACAAAAATAGTTTCTCCAAAAATTCTCATTGCCGCCATTACCAACAGATAATACAGCGGAGGATGTACGTCTGCAGCGGTAGCTCTCAACATTTCCGGAATACTATTCTTTGTCGCCAGCATCCAAGTGTAAGCTTCATCCCAGTCAACCGCCTCGTTCCGGCATATCCTTATCACCAAAAATAAAATCATTCCAAATTCCAACAGCAAAACCGGAATCTGATATTTGTCCAGCAACATATCCATTCTGTGAGTAATCGTGCTATCGCATCCTATTTGCTTATGGGTACATAAGTATATGCCTCATCATTGATATCCTGAACAGAAATTTGGGTTTCCATAAGGAGTTTCTGGCTGTTTTCCTCTTTCATGCAAACGTACAGAGTTTCTGCTCCTCCCCAATCGTTTTTGGGCAGACCTACATCAAAAGCAATTTCATCTATATAGCTGGTTTGTGCAACAAACGTCTGCTCAAAAATCTGTGTATCATAATCAGTAACTTCATAATAATTACCGTCCATTGCAAAATCAATATTTTTCTCTTTCCTGACAAGTGAAGCCGGAAAAACGCAGACACATAATGTGATAATGCAGATTATAATAAGTCTTCTAATGTTTTTCATTATATAAACTCCTATCCCGCTCAATATCTATAATATACCGTAATATAGGGGTATTCCACCACTCGCGCCGCCTGAAAATCTTCCTCCAGCCACTTCTCTATATAGCGATAACCGTCCTCCTCGAAAACCCGAATATCTCCAAACCAGCTCTCCACAGCCACTACATCCGGATATCGGTCGGGATTGATCTCCCAATATGTCAGCATACTCTCGTCATAGACCGGCGTACTGATCGTGTTAGGAGCGGCTATCGTACATTCTCCCAGCATATAAAAAAACTGTGACGGCCCCACATACAGCACAGTGCTCCCGTCCGGCACCGCCTCCGCCCAATACTCCTGATTGGTATTGTACCGGTAAGCGTTCATATAAGCCGTCAGTATCCCCTTCCTAACACCTTGGCGGTTATATCCCCTCACCTCATAGATCGGACTGTGCGGTTGATCACCGCCGATCATAAGATAACTATACCCTACTGCATTGCATATTACAAAAACAACACAGACCGCCGTCATTATTTTTCTGCCCCTGCCATTCCAGCACAGCCATCCTCCGACAACACCCATAAACAAGTAGGGATTCAAGTTCATTGGTCCCCAGTTGGACATAAGTATCACTGCAAAATAATTGAACAATGCTATCAATATCAGATAAAAGCCTGTCTTTTCTGTCCTGCCGTCCCGATAATAGCAGATAAGCCCAATCAAGATCACCGCAGCAAACACTACCTGAGGATAACTTGCATTGTACTTGCTGGTGAACCAACAATAAATCTGATAGCATATCTGTACCAAGTAAAATAAAACAAAATAAAAATCGATCGCATATTTTTTACTGCTCTCCGCTTTGCGGTTGAACTGACGAAAAACGATCAAAAACAGTGCGCTGACTACACCGCCAATCAGCAATACCGCCGCAATTTGTCCAAACCCTACTCCCCACACAGCTAATTTATCCATATAGGTAGTTTGGTGCGATCCATCCCCAAAAATACAGGGGAGTACCTTCCCTATCAGTTCGGACGTCATATAGGTAAACAAATAACCTACAAACAGCGCCCCCCCTGCTAAGCAAGGTGCTGCAAAGGCGACGCACTCTTTTGCCCGTCCCTGTACATGCTTCTTCCAGATAAAAAGAAGGCAGACAGGAAATAACAATGCCATACTGGGATACGCCAACACATCACACGCCAAAAAGGCGCCTGCCAGCACAAGATTCCAGATCCTCCCCTTCTGTGCGGAATCTGCACAGTAATAGCGCATCATCTGCAGGCATAACAAGGTAAAGAACCATATATGAAGGTTGGAATACTCCGGAATATAGATAGATTTCGGTGTAATCACATAATATGCCATCGCCATCAGCAAAGCATTTCTTTTTTCTAAATGCGGCAGACAAAAGCGAAAAGTCTTATAAAAATACCATGTGATCGCGCCCTGTACCAGAAAATAGGCTAACCGCAGATAGATGTTTAAAAATGTGTTTCCTCCTGTCAACCACAAGAAAGGCTTAATGAACAGTGCGGTAAAAATTGCGGAAGTCTGATGAGGTTCCCACATTTCCAAAAGCAGCCGATCCCCCATGGCAAGACGGTATCCCACCATGATGCCATAACCCTCATCCGTATCCGCTCCTACCATGATATTCTTGACGGTGTATGCCAACAGCATCGCAAACAACAAGTAATACCAACGCCGTTTTTGTCTCTCCATATTTTCCCTCAACCCTCCGGCCCTGGTATCTTTCCTCCCGCACACTCAAGTCAATAACCTCGCGGGAGTAAACGGACCGTACTCTTTTTATCATAAAGTACGGTCCGCCAAATTGCAACTATAATTTAAACCCTGCCAAATCTATCGTATCGCCTATACTTCAAAGATCAGATCTCCGTAAGTCGGCACAGGCCACACTGCCTTATCCACCAACATCTCCAGCGCATCCACCGGCGCTCTCAGCTCATCCATTGCCACATGAACCTCATCCTTGAAGAAAAATGCCAATGTCTTCTGGTCATCGATGGTTCCAGCCTTTACAAGCTTTTCCTCCAGCGCTGCCAAAGCCTTTTTGGTCTCCGCAAGCTTATCTGTAACCTCGGACAACATATTTGCCTGAATAGACGCATCCGCGCCTGCCGCCTGAACTGCGATCACCGCTTCCGCGAGCGACTGCGTATATTTGACTACGGCGGGCAAATACTGTTTCTTGACCATATCGATCATGGTCAACGCCTCGATATTGATGGTCTTAGCGTAGGTCTCGTACAAAACCTCCTCTCGAGATTCCAGCTCCGCCTTGGTAAAGATCCCGAATCTTTCAAACAGCTTGATGGCCTTGTCTGTGGTCAGAGTGCCTGATGCCTCCACCATGGACTTGATGTTGGGCAATCCGCGTCTCTCCGCCTCCTTCACCCATTCATCGGAATAACCGTTGCCGTTGAATATAATTCTTTGATGTTCCGTCATGTATTTCTTGATCAGATCGTGCACAGCGATCTCAAAATCTTCCGCTTTCTCCAACTCGTCCGCCGCCTCGCAGAAAGCCTCCGCGACAATAGCATTCAGAGTCGTGTTGGGACTGGCGATGGAATCGCTGCTGCCCACCATACGGAACTCAAACTTGTTGCCTGTAAAGGCGAAAGGTGAAGTTCTATTGCGGTCGGTAGCGTCCTTATCCGTATCGGGCAGAGTGGAGACGCCTGTCTGAAGCTTGCCACCCTGGATGGAATGATCCGCCATACCGGTCTCCACCAACTGTTTCACCACATCTTCAAGCTGCTCGCCCAAAAATACGGAGATAATAGCAGGAGGCGCCTCATTCGCTCCCAGTCTGTGATCGTTTCCAACATCCGACGCACTCTGGCGGAGCAAATCCGCATGTGTGTCCACAGCCTTCAAAATGCAGGCCAACACCAGCAAAAACTGAATATTCTCATTGGGCGTCTCGCCGGGATCCAACAGATTCACGCCATTGTCCGTGGACAGCGACCAGTTGTTATGCTTGCCGGAACCGTTCACTCCCGCAAAAGGTTTTTCATGAAGCAGACACGTCATATTGTGCCGTCCTGCCACCTTTTTCATGGTCTCCATCACCAACTGATTGTGGTCTACCGCAATATTGGCCGTCTCATAGATAGGGGCAAGCTCATGCTGGGCGGGCGCCACCTCGTTGTGCTGCGTCTTGGCAGTAACGCCCAGCTTCCACAACTCTACATTCAGATCTTTCATATAGGATCCGACCCGCTCTCTGATCGTGCCGAAATAGTGATCCTCCAACTCCTGTCCCTTGGGTGCGGGCGCTCCAAATAAAGTCCGTCCCGCAAAGATCAGATCCTCTCTCTTCAGATATTTGTCCCGATCCACCAGAAAATACTCCTGCTCCGGTCCTACGCTGGCCACCACTTTAGTCGCTCCGGTATTGCCAAACAAGCGGACGATACGAATCGCCTGCTGGCTGATCGCTTCCATGGAGCGCAGCAGGGGCGTCTTTTTATCCAGCGCTTCTCCTTTATAAGAGCAAAACGCCGTGGGGACACAGAGAATAACTCCCGTCGCATCCTCCTTCAAAAAAGCGGGGGAAGTGATATCCCACACCGTGTAGCCTCTCGCCTCAAAGGTAGCGCGCAAGCCGCCGGAGGGAAAAGAGGAGGCATCCGGCTCACCCTTGATCAGCTCCTTACCGGAAAACTCCATAAGCATTTTACCCTCTTCATCAGGATGGGTGACAAAGGAATCATGCTTCTCGGCGGTAATACCCGTCAAAGGCTGGAACCAATGGGTGTAATGGGTAGCCCCGTTCTCAACAGCCCAATCCTTCATCGCCTTCGCCACAACATCGGCGGTCTCCTTGGACAACTCTCCGCCCTGATCCATGACTTTCTTGACCTCTTTGTACACGCCTCTGGGCAGTCTCTCTTTCATCTTGCCCAACGTAAATACCTTGCTGGCAAAAATCTCCTCCACATTTAAAACATCGCTCATTTTCTCTCTTCCTTTCCTTTTGGTCTATGAACGCGATGCATAGCATAATAGTAAAAAATGCCCCAAAGTAAACACGTTACTGTTGGAACATCTTCGTCCTAAATTACTTATGTATGCACCGAAACGCTTCTACGCTACTTCGTTTTCTATAAAATACACTAATTTTGCATTAATTGCAATACCTAATTTTTATTTTTTCATGTCAATAACACGAGCTTTGTAGAAAACATCTTATAATTATGAATTTCTTATTCCTTTTTTGTGTAATTGTACTAAAAGCAGGATATATAACACCCAAATTCAAACATCCGGCACAAACTGATCCGGATAAATATCACTTCCACAATAACCGCATACCCCCATACGCGGTGAATTGCAGACATCTAAAAGCATTTCTTCTCCACATTCATGCGTTTTGGCACAGTCTTCACACAGATACCCGTCTCCCTCATAAAAACATTCTGGGCATATGTACACCGCCGGTTTTTTCCCACATTTATCACACAGAATCTCTGGCGGATTATTTCTTGACAAGATCATTACTTTCTCTTTTCTGTCGATACCTGTCCTATAATCTACAACAGTAATCATAAGCTCCGTAGTAGAACCAAAGTCATATTCATACCCAAATGTCATTCCCTTTTTGGTTCTTTCCTAAGTTTGTTGATTGTTTTTGTGGATTATGATATACTA
>JAMPHU010000098.1 GCA_023663225.1 Candidatus Gastranaerophilales bacterium | reverse complement strand
GGGAAAGTTTGTTACGCAGCAAGCTGCGGGGAATTAAACCCTATTTTTGATTAAAGGAATGGAAACTGGAAAAATACCGTGATATCACCGCGCAGGATCTGCCCCTTGACCTGCGTGAGAACCGCAGGGTTTCCTCACAGAAAGCGGCTTTTCTTGATCTGCACCGCTCCTTTTTCCTTCACAGACTTCGAGTTCTTGGGATCCACTTTGCCAGTCAGCAGAGAGTAGATCAAGATAACGCTACCTGGGCGGAACATTGGGTACTGCGCTGGACGCCGGAGGCGGAGATCGAACTGGTGGAGGCAGCGTTAAAGGGAGATACCGTAGACCAGGCCGCCTCTTTTGCCATGAAGGAGCGGGTGGAGGCAGCTCCCAATATGAGCGAAATCGCTCTAGTCATCGAGGACGCTTTCACCTGCGGCATGGCTCCCGCTGTGATCTATGCCACCGCCGCGCTGCAGGCCATGGCTGTGGATGCCGCTTCTCTGGAAGAACTCGCGGCCACGGCCGACAGGCTTTCCGTCGTGGTGCAATATGGCGATATCAGGCAGTTGGATGCCGCTCCTTTGGAACCCATTTTGTGTCAGATTTTTTATCGCGCCTGCCTGATCCTTCCGGGGGCCTGTGTCTGTGACGACGCTGCCAGTAAGGGGATCGTCACGGCTATAGAACGGTTGAATGGCGCCGCCCTTGTCCACGAATTTCTGGACAACGGGGCATGGCTGGACGCTTTGCGGGAAGTTGCGAAACGGGATGATCTAAACACAAAACTCTCCGGATTTGCGGCCGCCATTTTGTTGGAAAGAGGCTGCATGGACAGCGGACAGCTCAATCTGGAAGTGCAGCGCAGACTTTCTAAGGGCGTGCCGGCAGAACTGGGCGCCGGATGGTTTGAGGGCCTTGCCATGAAGAACCGATATGCTCTGATCACAAGACTGTCCCTCTGGGAGAGCCTGGACGCTTATCTGGACACTCTGGAAGAGGAAGATTTCAAGCGGGCGCTGGTGTTTTTGCGGAGAGCTTTCGCGGATTTCACCGCCACAGAGCGGGATGAGATCGCGGAAAACCTTGGAGAGATCTGGGGACTCAACGGCAGGCAAGTCAGCGAGTCCGTAAACCAAACCTTGGATGAGACAGAGCAGAAAATGGTGGAGAGTCTGGAAGAATTTGATTTTGACCTGTGAATTTGCGGCGACATGGAGGTTAGTATGAATCAGGAAGAACATATAAAGAGATGGCGATTGATCTTAGGGCAGGAAAGTCAGAACCGCTTTGAAAAAATGGGCGATACCGCGCTTTCACCTGAACAGGATTTAATGGATCAGGCTCTCGCCGCCATCTATAACAATACAAAGTCAGGAGGCTTTGGCAGCTGCGGAGCTGGAAACGGCCCCTCCAATCCCAGACTTGTCAAGTGGCTGGGAGATGTGCGAAGCCTGTTCGACAAGGAGCTGGTGACCGTCATTCAGGGGGATGCCATGACCCGATGCGGCTTAAAACAGCTTATTTTTGAACCGGAGCTTTTGGATCATTTGGAGCCCGATGTAAACCTGGCCTCTACCATCTTGTTGTTAAAAGATCAGATTCCGAAGCGTTCCAAGGAAAGTGTACGCCGTTTTATCCAAAAGATCGTGGAAGAGATCGACAAACTTTTGGAACAGGATATCCGCAGAGCGGTGACAGCGGCTGTCAACCGCAGGAGACACTCTCCCATTCCTTCCGCCGCTGCCCTAGACTACAAGACTACGATCTCCCGAAACCTGAAACACTACAATCAGGATCTTCACACCATTGTGCCGGAGCATTTTTACTTTTTTGACAGAACCAGTACGACTGCTGCCAACAAATGGACAGTGATCCTGGATATCGACCAGAGCGGTTCCATGGGAGAATCGGTCGTCTATTCCTCCATCATAAGTTGCATCCTCGCCAGCATGTCAAGTCTGTCCACTCGAATTGTCGCTTTCGACACCAATATTGTGGATCTGACGGAAAAAAGCGACGATCCCGTAGATCTGCTCTTTGGTTTCCAACTTGGCGGAGGCACAGACATTGATCGCTCGGTGGCTTATTGTCAGCAGTATATAGAGAACCCTTCCAAGACCTTGTTTTTTCTGATCTCAGATCTGGAGGAGGGCGGCAATCGGGCGGCGTTTTTGCGCAGGCTGGAGGAGATGAAAGAATCCGGCGTGACGGTTGTGTGTCTGTTAGCGCTGACGGAAAGCGGCAAACCATATTATGACGCAAATATGGCGCAAAGAATCGCCGGAATGGATATTCCCTGCTTTGCCTGTAATCCGCAGATGCTCCCCAATCTCTTGGAACGCGCTCTGCGCGGACAGGATCTACAGGAATTTCGCAAAGAATTTGAAAAGAGAAAAAATTAATTACTCCAGACTGTTCAAATATTGCAAGATCCCTATATGTATCGCCCATGCCACCCTTTTCTGGTACGCTTCCGTACAGAGTTTCTCGGCTTCGGCGCTGTTGGACAAGAAGCCGCACTCCACAATAACGATGGGAACGCCCGTCTTTTTTAACAGATAGTAACTGTCATTGGGCTTGATCTGACGCTTATTGTCCGGATCTACTTTCTCAAGCATCTGAGCCTGTATATATTCGGCAAGCTGCTGACCGGATCTGCTGCCATCGTAGTAAAACACCTGTGCGCCGTGCACATATTCCTCCGGATAGCTGTTTTGATGGATGCTGACCGTCAACAAGGGATCTGCGCTCTCAATCAATTCTATCCTGCGCTTCATATCCTGAACCTTCTTATTGGATGCATCCGCATCATAAAGGCCATCGTCCGTCTCTCTGGTCATGACTACACGCACATCGTTTGCCTCTAGATATTGCTTTACCAACAAGGCAATCTGTAGATTGATGTCTTTTTCCAGCGCGTTGTTGATCCCCACCTTTCCAGGATCATTCCCCCCATGTCCCGCATCGATCACAACACATCTCTCCTCCGAACGATCGGAGGGTTCCAAAACCTCGGAGACACTGCCGCCCGCCACACTCTGCGCCGCCTCTCTTCCCACCACAAACATAGCGGCTATCAACAGTGTGCTCATAATCAGGGACAATACTCTATGCTGAAACTCTGTCATACTTCTTCCGCCATCGCCCACATTTTGTACCATATATATGCGATAAGGGAAAAAGAGAGAACCTGAAATCCTCCAGTTATTCCCTCGAGCAATGAGCCAAGTACCGTGCTTACAACGAGATTACATTGTTCCGCAGTATGAGAGGCGTCAGCTCCGAGGACTGGATTGCCGCTGCTACTCGTTCCGTCTGTGAACTCAATGAGGTAGGTTCCATCCAATCTTTTTCGATATATTCCTTGATAAGTCTCTGTCAAATCACTTGATATTATATTTTGTGCAGTAACTTTCCCATCCCTGAAAAAAGTAATCCGGGTAACAAGAAAGAACTCATTCGTTTGATACGAACCGGACAGATCATGGGAAAATTTAAATGTAAGAACGGCAGACAGAATCACAAACGCAATGATACCAAGTAGAACCCAAATTTTCTTTTTGCCTTTTACGTTAGCCATCTATTTATATTCCTCCACTAAGTTCCGTGTGCCGGATGCATCATCTTTTTCTTCCTCTTGGTTGCGCTGGCGTTTGTAATGTTCTTCGCTTGCAGAATTGCCACTCCAAAAACGCTCTCTATAATTGCCCACATGATTAAGTATACTGTTAAATACAACAGTTCTTTTTCCTCCCCCTATTTTGACCTTTGTAATTCCGTGATATTGTCACCATAATACACATCAATATGGTCGGCATCTATAATTTTCACCGTAAAGGCGGCGGTGCTGGTGGACATGAAACTGGTACATTCAAGCCTGTAATTGTCCCCGTCCGCATAAAAGGCATAAGTGTCGGACGGGCTGAAGAAGTTGCAGTTTGTCCCGTCAAAGGCTACGATTGCACCCGGCTGTGCCTGCCCGAAACCGTAACTGCCGACGCTTTTCCACTTGCCTTCAATGGAGAAATTATTCATGGTAATATAAGTTTTTTCGGTTGTCTGCCCATTCTCATTATTTTGTCCATCGCTTGACTGCGGAAAGGCATCTTGAAAGTTCGTATCAACAAAGATATAATCACCGTGATAGCCATTGCGGTTGACCAATGAATATCCGTCCGAGAACGGATAAATGTCCGCGTATTCCGACTCATAAACTTCGCCGTCTAATGCAATATAGTGATTAGAGGCTCCTTCGATGAACTGATAGTATAAAGGGTCAAAGCTTTCATCATATGTACTATATGGATTAAAGGTCATTACAAAATATCCATCTGAAACACAGCCATACATAGCACCTGACGGATTTTTAATAGGGGCGAACAACTGATTGCCGTCTGTGTCAATTACTGTAATGTAATCTGCCCCATCCGGATTCTTGATAGCGAGAACGCAATATCCATTGTAAAATTTTGGAGGATAATAAGAGTTAATTTTGTAGCCAGAGCAATCAATAACTACGTTCCCGCCATCATCCGTAAACCCTTGCAATTCTTCGTTATATAAAAGCCCCTCCTGATGAAGCCTCTTATACTCTTCCAGCCACCTGGAAACAGTTGAGCCGCTAGGCACCGTTTCTCCGGAGAATAAATTTGTACATTGTGTATTTTTATTATCATCATAATAAGAGCAGCAAGTATCATGTGTCAGATAAATCCGCTTGTTCTCCAAAGGATCAAACAGCCAAGTTCCATCCGGTTTTATTACCGCATATACATCACATGTCCTTTCAAAAGTATTCACATGGACCTTCACTATAAGATATCCATTAAATTTTCTATCACCGAGAAATAATCCTAATTGAACGAGTCTGCGGCAATCAACTTCAATGCTTTCCACGCTTCCGGCGCCATATATAGCTTCTATATCAGAAATGCCCTTCTCTTTGCTCCAAACGACGTCTCCCGATGTGTTAATTAAAAAGGCTTCGTCTGTAACGCCATCTTCAAGAAGCGATACGCCTTGAGCAAAATGTGTATAACTGACCGCTTGCGCGTTGTCATTATAACAATAGAGGACTTCCCCAGATGTATTAATCAGCAGGACATGCGTATTGCCTCCACCTGTTTCTTCCCCAACAGTAATCCATGCCACACCTTCGCTGAAACTTATGGCATCTTTGATTATCATGTTTCTTGTTACGTTGTTTAGTTCCGGGTAGTCCCAGAAATTAGTGGACGGTTTGATTGCTTCATGGATTCCAGCTCCTGGCTCAGCCCCCATGAGGCGCAAAATTTCCTCATACTCCCCATAGTCCAGATTTCCCGTCGCCACGCAGCACTCAATTTCCGCCATTGTGATTTCTCCCGCAGACATCATGTCAACTAGCTCTTGGGGCGTAAAGTATTCGTCCAAGTGCAGGCTTTCATCCATTTCGAGCCTGTCCAGCATTTCTGCCACCACCAATTCTGGATGCGGCATGTTGTCTGACTCAGCCCCACCGGAATTCGCTCCCACCTCCAGTGCGTCGTCTGGTTCGCCCACTACCAACACCGGGTCCAACACAGCTGCCGGCTCCATTATCGGCTCCGGCTCCACGAGTGGCACCGTGCTCGAATCACTGCTACTCCCACACCCACACAACCCCAATATCAGCCCACCGGCTAAAAATAATGCAATAAATCGTCTTTCCATATTTCACTTTTCCTCCCTGCTGTATTGGTTTTCACCCGTCAAAAAACCGCCCTGGCGGGTCGGATGTAACATTTTTCAAAGTTTGTTACATCCTAATCTATGAACTTTATACTTATTGCAAAAACAGATTAGGAGGGAATGTATTATGGCAACAACAGAACCGATCCGAGACCAGTCCCAGCTCCACGCTTTAGCGGATTATTTTTTGAAGAAAGGGGAATTTAGGAACTACACGTTGGTGGTGCTTGGCACCTGCACAGCACTGAGGATCAGCGACTTACTTGGAATCCGCTGGTCAGAGATTTATGACGCAGAGCGGGATCATTTTAAGGTACACGTCAAAATCATAGAACAAAAAACCGGCAAGGCAAAATTGATTGCTTTGAACGAACAGGCCATTGATGCGCTGCGGCTATACTACCCACACAGCCACAGCGATTTTGTTTTCGTCAACAACCGCAAAAATGCGCAGCCGATCAGCCGGGTGCAGGCTTGGCGGATCATACAAAACGCAGCAGAGGAATTGGGGCTGGATGGCAACCTCGGCTGCCATAGCCTCAGAAAGACTTGGGGGTATCATGCATGGACAAGTGGCAATGTGTCTCCCATAATCATCACAGAAATTTATAACCATAGTAGTTACGAGGTCACGAAACGCTATCTCGGTGTAGCGCAGGATGATCTGGACAGGGCGTATCTGGAGATGCGGCTGTTCTAGGACTTATTCTCTTCATCAAGTGCGTCCTGGCGTTACAAACGCAGGCGCAGGGAAGAAACCGGATTGGCCTGGCTGATCCGGTTTTTAACTCTAAAACATCTGAAAAACAGTCTGTATTTTTGCCCCAAATAGTAATGGCACAAAAATATGATAAAATGGTCACATGAAGTATGGCTATCTTGATGAATCGGGCTCTCCCGGCGTTGCGTGCTATAACCGTGATTGCCTATTAGTAAGCTTAGTCATATTTGATTCCG
>JAMPHU010000097.1 GCA_023663225.1 Candidatus Gastranaerophilales bacterium | reverse complement strand
GGTTCATAAATCGGACTTATAGATGCCACCGACCCATTTATTGACTAACACCAAATTTTTTCATAAAAAAAGAGCCTGATTATAAACATAACCAGTACTCTCTTTCCTACTTCTCTATTACTCTCTGTCATACAGATCCTTCTGCAGCATATCCAGATAGGGCACCAGGATCCCGTGCTTTTTGGGCAGCACATACTCCGGATTCAACTCCTCATAGCGGAAACTTTTCCTACCGCCCCCTGCCGCTCTTTCCCAGAAAAAACGTAACATCTCATAGGGCAGATAATACAGGGTATCCCGATGCGTATAGTAGATCAGGAAAAAAGCGATCCCTTTCTGCTCTTCAAAACGCCTCATAAACTCCACCTGATGTTCGTGGATGTTCTGCAGAGCAAACGTATCCGCCGCACATTCCTTGGCATCAAAACACACAGGTAGTCCCTGCACCACGCCAATATAATCCACCGTGCTCTTTTGATCAAAATACGCCAGCGTGATCTGCCTGTTTTGCTTGTCGATCTTGAGAGGCGTAATGGGAGTAGGCACCTTCTGGATCAGCGCCAGATTATTTTCCGCATATTTTTCATTTGTCCGATTGATCATCTCCTCCAGGGTAGAACCGCGAAGTCCTCGGGAATTCCAGGTCGCCATAAAAACCTCTTCCGCCGTCAGCCTTACGCATCGACACGATTACTGCCGGTGTCAGCCTGTGTAGTATGTTTACCCTCGGCTCCGCCAGATGCTGCCTTGCCGCCCAAAAAACCGGACAAAACAGCGGTTAGATCCACCCCTGTGGACTCCTTTAAGCCATCTGTGACCTGAAGTACCGTGCCCATCACATCCTTCATCAGCTTAGCGGAATTGCCGTCGCCGTACATGGTGATCTTATCCACATTCGCCAAAGGCGCAGCCGCATTTTTGACGACCTCGGGAAGCGCCTTAAAATACATCTCCAGCACGGCTGCTTCGCCCATCTTGGTCATAGCCTCCGCCTTCTTCTCAATACCATCCGCCTCCGCCACCGCTTTCGCGCGGATAGCCTCCGCTTCTGCGAGACCCTTTGTGCGGATACCTTCCGCCTCCTGCTCCATGGTAAAGCGCTTTGCCTCCGCCTGCTTTTTCATGGCCTCGGCCTCTTTCTCATATTCAAACTGCTTGGCTTCCGCCTCGCGCTGTCTCTCATAGAGCTGCGCGTCGGCCTGCTGTTGTTTTGCAAACTTTTCCGCTTCCGCCTTTTTCTTGACCTGCGCGTCCAAAGCCTGCTCCATAACCTCGGCTTCTTTCTGCTTTAAGAGAATCTCCTTCTCCTGCTTGGCGATATTCGCCTCCGCCGTAGTGATCTCAACAGTCTTACGCTGTTCCTCCTCCTGAATCTTGTATGCCGCGTCAGCCTCCGCCTGCTTCACATCTGCGGCTCTCTTGAGCTCGGACTTCTGAATCGCCAGTTCATTCTGCTTCTTGGCGATCTCAGAGGCAGCGTTTACCTCCGCCTCGTTGGCCTCTCTCTTTGCGTTGGCCTGCGCTTTCGCGATCTCCTTCTCACTCTCCGCTCTGGAGATCGCCGCATTTTTCTGAATCTTGACAATATTGTCCACACCAAGATTCTCAATGACGCCGTTGCCATCCACAAAATTCTGTACATTGAAGCTGATGATATCCAAACCCATAGCCGCCAAATCCGGCTCCGCGTTCTCCTTCACCAACATGGCAAATTTCTGACGGTCAGAAACCATCTCCTCCAACGCCATCTTACCCACGATTTCACGCACATTGCCCTCCAGCACTTCGCGGGCAACTCTGCCTATGTATTCGGAATTTTTGTTCAGGAAATTCTGCGCCGCCAGCTTCAAGAGTTCCTCATTGTCACTGATCTTAATGTTGACAGTGGCGTCCACATTGATATTGATGTAATCCGCTGTGGGTACCGCGTTGGACGTCTTCACGTCGATGGGGATTAACTGCAGATTCAGCGCGTCCTTCCGCTCCAAAAAAGGAATCTTGATGCCCGCTTTTCCGATCAATACCTTCGGGTTCTTCCGAAGACCGGAGATAATGATCGCCGTATCCGGAGAAGCCTTGACATATCCCAGGATCATCAGCAGGATGAACAACAAAATCACCACGCCCAAAACAATAAACTCCATAACCTTTCCTCCTTATATCATATCCACATCATCTTCGTAGTGCACGCGCTCGAAAAACCTTCGGTTTTCCTCGCTCGCGGGCTTCGCCCTATCACTTCGCCATCACGTATATCTTACCATAATCTATGCGAAAAGGGAATAAATAATCTCCCGTTATTGCTCGTCTTTTGTAACTATTCAACCATAAAATAGTTGCTTTTTAGCCAAGGTCGTGGCAAGTGTCATTGTGCGGATGGTATATTCCAACGCAGACACGCTTTCGCTGCACCTCGCTCGTAGCGGTACATAAGCTGACAAAGTACGTCAGCTATAGTCAACAACGTTTACTATTAGTACCGACGGCTCGCTAGCGTCTGCTTTTGGAGTATACCATCCACACAATTCGGATTACAACAATCGTTATAAATCATCTGACATTGCCAGTTACTAAGCTCCAGCGGGGTAATTGTTCCCATGAGGAACCGTTGAAACACGTCGGTACTTAGCTGACGTACTTTGTCAGCTTATGTACCGCTACGTGTTTCATCGAGCGGGAGCGTGTCCGAATGGGAATGATTGCCCCGCTGGAGCGTAACTTTCCGTAACCTTCCGTAACCTATGCTCCGTTCCTAAGTCGAAACCACAATCACTTCATGCCTGAACTGTCACCGTCTTTTTCCTTCTCCTGAGGCTTCCTCTTCCTGAGACGCACACCGCTATCCTTCTTGCTCTTGTACTCCGGCACAAACTCATGGAACTCCCCCTGCGCATCCACTGACCCAACCGCCAGATAGGGCTCTGTCTCCGAAGGCAGCGCCTTCTTTTGCAGGGAAGTGTTGATCAGAGCCTTTACCGCTGCATAAAATACCGCAAAGATCGGCACGCCCACGATCATTCCCAGAATACCGAACAATCCGCCGAACAGCGTAATGGCAAAGATCACCCAGAAGCCGTTGAGTCCCGTGGAACTTCCCAAGATCTTGGGCCCTAAAATATTGCCGTCAAACTGCTGCAAGATCAAAATAAAGATCAAGAAATACACGCAATTGAGAGGATGTGCCAAATCCACCACAAAAATCAATATCGTGCTGGGAATTGCTCCCAGGTAAGGCCCGAAAAATGGGATGACATTGGTCACACCCACGATCACACTGACCAAAGCGGCATACGGCGTCCCCATGATAGACGTGCCGATAAAACACAACACGCCGATAATGATGGAGTCCACAATCTTGCCGCCGATAAAACCGATAAAAGTCCGGTGGGTAAACCGAAAATTGTTGACAATCTGATTGGCTGTGGGCCTGCGGAACAACGCGTAGACAAGCTTCTTCGCCTGTCCGGCAAACCGCTCCTTGCTGGCCATGACATAGATGGAAATAATGAAACCGATGATAAAATTCCACAGTACCTTCACGCCTCCCAGCACGCTTAAGGACACGGTCCTGACTACGCTGCTGATATTGGGCAGCACGGAATCATTCAGCCAGTGCTCCAACTCATTAGAATATTTGTTTATCATACTGATGATGTACTTGCCCGTCTCCGGATTGTCGTCCAAAAGCTGATTGATCCATCTCGTGATATTGGCAATATAGGTGTCAAAATTGTTGACTATGGTGACGATGCTTGGAACGATCTGTGACAGCATCATGGAACACAAACTATAGATCAACAGAAAAAAGAGGAGTGTGGTACACAAAATACCCACACCGCGCACCATGCTTCTGCGCTTGGGCGACTTCACTTGCAGCCCTGCTTTGGAACAGAGCGGGAGCAATATCCTGAACTCAATGAAATTCAACACCGGCGTCAGAAGATATGCCATCACCAGGCCGAACATCACCGGCATCAGGATATTGGTGAGCGCTCTGAAATTTTTTAGCAGATTGGAGCTGCGGAACATCAGATAATAAAACGAAATGCCGGCAGCGATCACCAAAAAGGCGGTGAACCCCCATTTAAAATATACGCTGGTCCAAATATGCCCCTCCGGGGAAACGCTTTCCCTCTGTCTGATCGACCACTTGATTTCCTCCGTTTTTGTTTTCCGTCCGCCGCCCGCGGAATTTTGATATTCTTCCATCCAAGACACTCCTTCTTTTGCAGTATTGCTCTTATTGATAATGATATCACAGGATGGGAGGATACCACAAGAGGAAATCATTATTTTCCCTCATAAGGCGCTAAAGTAAATCGGATGAAATATCCCTGATCATGGTAGCACGCGGGACATACGGCGGGCGCTTCCGTGCCCTTGTAGACATAACCGCAGTTTAAGCACATCCATTCTTCCTCCACATCGGACACAAAAAGCTTACCTTCCTCCAAGAGCGCGGCAAAACGCCCGAAACGATCCCCGTGAATCTTCTCGATCTCCGCAATCTTAAAAAAGGAAGCTGCCACACTGTTGAAACCTTCTTCCTTCGCCTTCTCCCCGAACGTCTTGTACACAGGATCATGCTCCTCATACTCATTGTGCTGCGCCTTGCGCAAAAGATCGGAGACCCGATCGCTGATATCCACGGGATAGGCGCCATCCACAGTGATATTCTCCCCCGACAACTCCTTTAAATGATTGTAAAAAATCTCCGCGTGCTCCTTTTCCTGAGATGCGGTAAACGCAAAGATCGCGCTGATCACCTGAAGCTTCTCCTCCTTCGCCTGAGATGCCGCAAAGGTATATCGGTTTCTCGCCTGACTCTCCCCTGCAAACGCTCTCATCAGATTATCTTTCGTCTCGCTGTCCTTAAATGAAACTGCCATACACACTCTCCTATCCGCATCCCATGTGGACGCTTTTTTTGCATGAAATCTTTCTATTATGAACATATCCAGTTTTAAGTATGCCCTATTTTGAGAATAATAAGCACAAATTTGAAAGAAAAGCGTCAAAAAAGGATTTAAAGATTGTCTCTTTTTCCAAAAAGAGATAAAATAAACTTAAAGGAAACGTATAAACATATTGTGGCAGGAAAGGAAGATAAAACCTTGGCTGTATTGAAAGCGGACAATTACCATGATGAACAAAACCGAAACAACATTCTAAAGCTGCGGGCCGTGCTGGATACTCTGCCCAGCTTTTGTAAAACCTTTTTCCACGGCATTGAGGAGTATACCTCCGCCCGAACCAGACTCGCATACGCTTACGATATCCGGCTCTTTTTTGAATTTCTGCACGAAGAAAATTCCGTTCTGGCTAAGACGGATATCAGGGATTATCCCCTCTCCGTCCTGGATCAGGTCACCCGCATGGATATCCTGGAATACCTGGAATATGTCTCCCTATACCAGAAGGAGGGCCGAGATATCACCAACGATGAGCGCGGAAAGGAAAGAAAGCTCGCTTCCCTCAGAAGCTTTTATAACTATTTTTTTGAAAATGAAATGATCGAGAAAAATCCCGCGGCTCTGGTTCCCATGCCCAAACGGCACGACAAAGAGATCATCCGCCTAGAGCCCAACGAAGTGGCGATCCTGTTAGACCAGGTGGAGGACGGCGCCAAACTCACCAAAAAGGAGTTGGAATACCACAAAAAGACAAAGGTGCGGGATGTAGCTCTTTTGACCTTGCTCTTGGGCACCGGTATCCGTGTGTCCGAATGTGTGGGACTGGATATCTCCGATGTGAATTTTGACGTCAATGGAATCAAGATCCGCAGAAAGGGTGGCTATGAGGCGGTCATCTATTTTGGCGAGGAAGTGGAACAGGCACTTTTAGACTACCTGGCTCAGCGCGAACACATTATCCCCGCTGACGGCCATGAGAACGCCCTCTTTCTGTCCCTGCAAAATCGCCGTATCGCCGTGCGCTCCGTGGAGAATCTTGTAAAAAAGTACGCCTCTCGGGTTACCACGCTCAAAAAGATCACTCCACACAAGCTGAGAAGTACCTACGGCACCACCCTCTATCAGGAGACTGGCGATATCTATTTGGTGGCGGACGTGCTGGGACACAAGGACGTCAACACGACCAGAAGACACTATGCCGCTCAGGAGGACGAGAGACGCCGCAGGGCTGCCAAGGCCGTCCACTTGCGGGAAAAGCGGGACAACTGACAGACACACCCCTAACCATTTGACCCGTCAACACCCCGCAAGTAAGCAACGGGGCGGGAATCACTTCACAAACTCATCGGCGTAATAGGGCACCACAAGACGCTGTCCCGAACGGATAGCGGCATCCTCATCCAGGTGATTGATGTGACAGACCTCCGCCACATAAGTCTGCTTGTCCGCATATTGCGCATAATCTATATAAAGATCCGCGATATCCCACAGCGTCTCGCCGCTCTGTACCGTGACAGCGGTATAATACTTAAAGCGCAGATTCTCTTCCCCGCTGTTGGCGCTGCTGCGAAGCGCGTGGTAGGAAACCGTCCCCATAATCACCAGACATACCGTCAGCGCTATGATCATCACCTTGCGCCTCAACTCCCTCTGCCTGCGAAGCTTCCATTTGTACGCCCGCAATTCTCTATCTGTCATATGATATACACTCGCTTGTACCCTCATCTTCATCCTCCTCTTCTCAATCGCTCGCATCAATGCTCGTTTTCAACTTTCCTTCTATAATCTTCTTTTCAGACAACAACTCCGCTGCAAGCAACTGGTAACTGTTATCCAAATATCCAAATATCCAAATATTTGTTCGGAACACTTGTTCTGATTTGATTATATCGAACATATTTTCTTTTGTCAACAAAAAATTCGAACATATTTTTGGAATATATGTTTGCTTTTATGAGATAAAGATGCTATAATTCTTAAGGAAAGTATCATATTCAGAGCAGCAGCAAAAAGAACAGC
>JAMPHU010000096.1 GCA_023663225.1 Candidatus Gastranaerophilales bacterium | reverse complement strand
AGCAGAAGTAATTTGTTATTGCCTGCCATGATGCCCAAATCATTATATAAATTGTCTGTTAGAACATTGTCTATCGTTACAATATCCAGCGTATCTTCTGTTGCGTCCGTATCCTCTGGGTGTAATGTCTTATACAGCGCAAGCAAATTCTTTTTATCTTGGAAAAGGTCTAAAAACACACTGTTTTTTGCGGTACGCTTTGCCTTAACTTCCTGTGTCCGCTTTGTATCTGAGAACTTTAGTTCTCTTTGCACCATATCACCCCGGTTTCTTAAAATCTGTGACAAAAGATAGTGCAGATTACTCCTGCGTGACTCATAATCAATTCCCTCCTTTCCGCCAGTGCGCATAAATGCTATGCTGTGGCTGTTTTGTATTTAATTTGATCAAGAAGTCTTTTACGGTTTGTACCCTCTCACAGCGCAATATTCCTAAAGACATTGTCCCTGTCGTCCTGCTCGATCCCCAGATACCGCTTTGTGACCTGATAGGAAGAATGGTTGTAAATGTTCATCAGCAGCGCGGGCGGCGTTCCCTGCCGCCATGCGTGGTAGCCGAATGTCTTCCGAAGGGAATGGCAGCTCACATTGTGATCCAAGCCTACGGCGCGGGCAGCCCTTTTGATGATCCGAAAAGCCTGGCTGCGGCTGATGGGCCGGTTGATGCCTTTGCGGCTGGGAAACAGGAATGTATCTTCCGCGAGATTGAAGGGGAACTGTTCCTTATATATGGTGAGGGTGGTGATGACGGAGCGGTTTAAGGCTATGGTGTTGGTCTTGCCCGTCTTTTTCTCCGTGACGGTCAGATGTTGCAGAAAGCAGTTTCGATCAAAGTTATACAGATCTCCCCACCTCAATTCGAGCACATCCGTGATGCGCAGAGCTGTATTGAGTCCCAGCACGCAGAGTGTGTAGTTGCGGATATTTCTTTCCTTTTTCAGGTAAAAATCCATGAATTCATGAAGCAGTGCAGTGTCTCTGATCGGTTGTGTCGTACTCATCTTTTCTCCTTTCGATTCTGCCCTTTGCGGGTATCCTGACGGCGGCGCCGGCGCGGCCGTATTTTCCATTATAACGCAACACTTCTTAACAAAGTGTTGCATTCGGCCCGAGACAAGGATCGTCAGGAGACGACAAGGAGGTTTATATGTTAAGACTGACAGTGAGTACGGAAGAGTATCTGATGATCGGCGAGGACATCAAGCTGATCTTTCTGGGCGGGACGGGCAAACACCTCAGGGTGATGATCGACGCTCCCAGAGAAAAGAACATCGTGAGGAGTACCGTGTTGGAGAAAAACATCACAGATCCGGAGGAGAGAGCCAATCTTCCCAAGTATTACGCGCAGGAAGAGCATCCGGAAAAATATGTGAAAAAGGCAGACCCGAAACCCAAGGGAACGGTGAAGAAACCGAAGATCGTCATCGTAAACGGGAAAGCGGGGAGCGGAAACAGGTAATAACCGGACGGCCCGGCGCCGAAGTCAGGGCCCGGCAGCGGGGCAGGACCGGCCGGTCATTATAAAAGTTACAAGACAACCAATCACACCGGTGCAAACGGATTTGCGCCAGGTAAAATCAAGGAGGTAATATTATGGTAGTACAGCACAACTTAACGGCAATGAACTCTAACAGAATGCTTGGTCTGACCACTTCGTCTCAGGCAAAGTCCACCGAGAAACTCTCTTCCGGTTACAAGATCAACCGCGCGGCTGATGACGCTGCAGGTCTGGCAATTTCCGAGAAGATGAGACGTCAGGTTCGCGGCCTGACCCAGGCATCCGCAAACGCACAGGACGGTATCTCCGCAGTGCAGACCGCTGAGGGCGCATTGACTGAAGTGCATGACATGCTCCAGAGAATGAACGAGCTGGCAACCAAGTCTGCCAACGGCACCAACTCTCAGGAAGAGCGCGACTACATCCAGAGCGAAGTTGACGCCCTGATCGATGAGATCGACCGCGTATCTGAGACCACCAAGTTCAACGAGATCTATCTGCTGAAGGGTGATGGGACGGAGACCAAGACAGAGAATGTTGCAGCAGCAGATGCAGTTGCCGTTGAGGCAAAGTATGCGGCAGGAAAGGGCACAGCTAATGGAATTCAGATGGCGGGCGGTAAAACTGCCGGTGCCGGTGGTGATGTTGAATGGTACGCAAAGGGCGGAACAGCAGCGCTTACTACTGCCGAGGTTTTGGAGCTGCTTGAAGTGAAGACGGATGGATCTATTGATTTCAAAGAGGGCGCGGAAGTGTATACTGCAGCGGCAACAAACGATGAGTACGGCGCACAGACAACGAAAGCTACAGTTACCGCTGCCAATTTCACGAAAGTTACCACTCAGATCTCTACGTCAAATGATGCAACTGGAGTATTGACGGAAGGTGCGTTGGCAGCTCAATTTAACACCGATGGCACTATGAAGAATGCCCTTTATGCATTGTCGGAGACGGACGGCACTACTTGGAAACAGATCGGTGCAGAGCAGATTGCTGACTTTGTTGAGGTGACTCCCGGAAAGGAAGCTGTGGCAGCAGGTACAAAGGATGTAGAGGTGACCAAGGCGTTGGCATTCAACCTCCATGTAGGCGCAGAGGGCGATAAGGCTAACAAGATTGAAGTGAAGATTGAGGCCATGAGCGCAGAGGGAATCGGGGTTAAGAGCTTGAAGGAAAAAGGTGTTAATACCGAGGATGCTGCTACAGCAGCTATCGAGACTATCAAAGGCGCCATCAAGAAAGTTTCCCAGCAGCGTTCCGATCTGGGTGCGGTTCAAAACCGTTTGGAGCACACCATCAACAACCTTGACAATGTCGTTGAGAACACGCAGGCTGCTGAGTCTGCCATCCGCGATACCGACATGGCTACCGAGATGGTTAAGTACGCCAACAACAATATCCTTGCACAGGCCGGCCAGGCAATGTTGGCACAGGCCAATCAGGCAAATCAGGGTGTTCTGTCCCTGCTTGGCTAATCAATACGAGGACAATACGGAGAGAGCGGTCTTTGCACCGCTCTTTTCCTGTTATGTGAGGAGGTTACAATGGGAGAACAGATCGTATTATCCATATCGCTGTTGGCATCCAACAGAAAGGAGACCACCGGGAAATGCCTTGATTCCTTAAAACCGATCATGGAACAGATCCCCAGTGAACTGATCATTGTAGATACGGGATGTGATGAAGAATTGAGGGATATTTTGAAGGAATACACGGATCATATCATACCCTTCCGGTGGTGCGATGATTTCTCCGCAGCGAGAAACGCAGGGCTAAAACAGGCGAAGGGCGAATGGTTCCTATACATAGATGATGACGAGTGGTTTACGGATGTGGCGGAAATCGTGGAGTTCTTCCGGTCCGGTGAATATAAGGAATATGGTCAGGCCTTTTATATTCAACGGAACTTCAAGAGCAGGAAGGGGACGGAGTATTCGGATGCCTGGGTGTCCAGAATGATCCGGAGAGAGAAGGATACTCGCTTTGTGAGCAGTATTCATGAATACTTGGCGCCTGTGCGGGGAGAGGCCAAGTTCTTAAAATCTCCGGCGAGCCACTATGGATATGTATTCGATTCTCCGGAGGAAATGTATCAACATTCAAAACGGAATGTAACCCTGTTGTTGGAGATGATGGAGAAGGAAAAGGATAACACCCGGTGGTGGATTCACTTGGCGCAGGAGTATCAGGGGATTAAGGAGTATAACAGTCTGCATGACCTTTGTCGGCGGGGAATCAGTTATTTTGCGAAAGCGGATGCCCCGATAGTCAATAAGAACAGAGGATTGTTCTATGTGGGCTGTGTCCGGGCAGATCTGAAACGGGGATTATATGAGGATGCCGTGAAAGATTATGAGGAGGCCATTCGGGATAAGAGAAATACGGAGCTCTGTCAGGCGGCACTGCACATTAACGGGGCGGCGGTTTATATGAAGACGGAGCAGTATGAGAAGGCGGCGGAGTGTTGCCGAAAGTATTTGGAACTGCAGCAAAAATTCGTCGGCAATGATTTGGAGATGGTAATGCAGGGCAGCCTTTTTGTGCGGGATTTTTTTGG
This sequence comes from Candidatus Gastranaerophilales bacterium, assembly GCA_023663225.1. Lineage (GTDB taxonomy): Bacteria > Bacillota > Clostridia > Lachnospirales > Lachnospiraceae > Acetatifactor. The sequence goes on along the minus strand of JAMPHU010000096.1, from coordinate 2,974 downwards.
AAAGGATGACAGAAACAGTGCTTGTGGCATGTTAATTATCTGTGAGTTGAAACAGGGCAAAAATCAGGCATTGAAACAGTATTTTGAAAGTTTCGGTTGGGAGGAGGGTACGCTGTACTTTAATTTCGACATCATTCCGGTGCTCCTGAACTTCTGGAGCGGAGCAGAATATGATAATTTTTATGCAAGGGCCGCCGAACTGCTCATGCAGCGCAACAACATTGCCAATCAGACGATCCAAGGTCTGCGGGAGAGGGAGAAAACATTGTCGAAAGATGCGTTTCTGCGGTTGGCCCGCATTTTTGCCGGGGTGGATGCGGATTTCGACTATATCCTCTATCTGCGTATCCTGTATCAGGGCTCCTGCGGAAATTATTCTGATCTGCCAGATAACTTGAAAGAGTTGTTTGAGCGTCAGGCGGATTTCCTGTGTCTGCCGGACAAAATCTGGGATATTGCGGAGAAAAATGAGGTGGACTTAAGAGGTATTTTCGAACGGGTGGAGTTTGACCGTTGGAGAGCGGCCGTGGATATTCTGGCGGAGAAGTCAAATATTGATGAGATTCTGAAGAAAAGAGAGAGGTGGTTCAGTTCACGGGAGCAGGACGGTTCGGATCTGCGGACAGAGTCGGAGGCATCCGGGGCGCAGAAAAGTGCGGATTTGCCAACGGACATGGAAACGTTGACCCTCCGCCGCGACTATTTTATGCTCCAGACAGCGGAGGCGCTGCTGATAAAGGGTCATTACAGCGATTCCTGCGAGAACCTTTATCGGGCCCTGGCGGAGTATGTGGACGGCAATCTGGAATTGTATGGGGCCTTTTTTAACGACAACGCTTTCTCGGGTGAGATGGCTTTCCTGCCGCCTTCCTGCCGTCTGGCTCTTCAACTGGGGGAAGCCCTGCTGAGTGAGCGGGACGGAAATGATGTGGAGGTTTTGAAAGCGTATAAGGATTGCCTGAACATCTATCCTGCCATGGATGGTGTGATCCGCCGGTATGCGCATTTGTACAGAGAGAAGATGGCTGCGGAGAAAGAGGAGTTTGACCGGCTGAAAGAAACGTTGAAGGACAAGGTCCGGCAGCTGATCGACGATCGGGCATATGAGGAGGCCCGGCTGATACTGGAGAAATTGCGGGAAGTGGCGCCGGAGGAGGCAGGGATGCTCAGCGAGCTATGCGATATGGCTTAAGAAGAAAACTTTCGCATCGGGGTAAACGGACATATAAAGATGGAGAGGATTGAGCGGGAATCCTCTCCCCGTTCCAAACACCGTCACATATCGCAAAAAATGTTTTGATCTTTTTCTTTTACCGCATCCAACGCGTATAACATGTCCGGGTCGATATCAACACACTTCTTTATCCAATAAAGGCTTTACGTCATAGCATGTAATTTTGCCATCTTCAAAATATACATACACGGTATATTCTCCGGTTGGGACGACCTGAACGATTTTAGGCAACATATTCATCAACCTCAATCAGTGCCGTATTCCCGTTATATTCCGCATGAAAATGCGGCGGTTCCGGCATCCTTTATACTCCTTTTGCTTTCCCAATGCTATTGCATTTATTATACTCAAAGAGAAAGAAAACAGCAAGGGAAATTCCGTGAACTTTGCGGTACTGTTTGGCAAATGATAATGAAAAACAGCAATTCGCTGTCAATTGACGGCAAAATGTATTATATCATTGCCTATTTTCAATTGCGGGAAAGAAGTTTGCTGATTAAGGTCGAAACCGATTGACATAAAGTAATGTGCTGTTGTACAATTTTTTGAGGTCGCGATTTGCGACCTCAAAGAAAAATACAGGAGATGATCGGTTTGGCTGAAAATGAAACTATGGTACCTGCTGTGGTAAATGGGACAGAAGAAAAAATAGAAAATCTGATTCATGTTGTTCGTGGTGAGCAAGTGATGCTGGATAGTGACTTGGCTATGCTTTATAATGTTGAAACAAAGCGTTTAAATGAAAGCGTTAAGAGAAACTCAAAGCGATTTCCTGAGAATTTTTGCTTTCAATTATCGGAAGAGGAGTATAATGTTTTGAGGTCGCAAATTGCGACCTCAAATATAGAGGCAGAAAATGGCTCGTCTAAAGGTGGCAGAAGATATTTGCCATATGTGTTTACTGAACAAGGAATAGCAATGCTTTCAGCAATATTACGGAGTGGCGAAGCAATACAGGTAAGTTTGAATATTATGAATACTTTTGTTAAGATGAGAAGATTTCTGGCAGAAAATGCTTTAATGTTCGAACGATTAAGTAGCTTAGAACTAAAACAATTACAATATCAGAAAGAATCAAATGAAAAATTTGATAAAATTTTTGCATATATTTCAGAATACAAAGAAGTGGATCAGCGTATATTTTTTGATGGGCAAATTTATGATGCATTCAGTTTATTGGTAAATCTGATTGAAAAGGCTGAAAAGTCGATAGTTTTAATTGATAATTATGTGGATGTAGGAACATTGAATATCCTTTCAAAAAAGCGAGAAGGGGTTGATGTAACGGTATATACAGTGAGAAGAACAAGGCTTGCGACTCAAGATATAGATAATTTTAATGCGCAGTATCCTACATTAAAGGTAAAATATACAGGAGTATTTCATGATAGATTCCTTATTATAGACAAAACTGTGGCTTATCATATTGGTGCATCCATAAAAGATGCCGGCAAAAAGTGTTTTGGGATTAATTTAATTGAGGATATCGGAATTATTACAGATATACTTCAGCGGTTAGAGATTGAAACAGAAGAAACAAATAACTAACTTTCGTCTTCGTTCTCCCACCGGGCTGTTGCCGGCACTATGTAACGGGAAAACGATGGCATCATGCGATAAAATATCATGCAACACATGCAACAAAACATTCAAGTGTCAAATTGCATATTTTGTTGCTATCGGCACATAATTATGCTATAATTATGCCGTAGAAAGGAGTGAAACATCATGCCTCTTATT
>JAMPHU010000095.1 GCA_023663225.1 Candidatus Gastranaerophilales bacterium | reverse complement strand
CGCTTGCTTGGCCCGGACTGCAGATGGTTCAGTAAGGGGAACAAAGATGTAAACAGGAGGCGCGTGTCCGCAAGGACGCGCGCCTTTTGATGTGGTATATCCGCCGCTGTCTGCGGACACACTATCCTCATGAAACAGAGAACATTTGATTTTTATGTGCTTTTATTTTTCCTCATTTCCTTTGCGGGATGGCTGTGGGAAGTGGGGCTGTATCTGGTGACGGAACACGCCTTGATCAACAGAGGGGTTTACCAAGGTCCCTATCTGCCCATTTACGGGGTAGGGGGACTTTTGCTGTGGTTTCTGCTGCAAAGGCTGCACGAGAAACCGGTTTGGACCTTTTTGCTGTCGGCGGCGCTTTGTTCCGTTCTGGAATATGCGACCAGTGTGATTCTGGAATGGCGCTGGGGTGTGCGCTGGTGGGATTACGAGGGACATTTCCTGAATCTGAACGGACGGATCTGCCTGCTCGGCGCGGTGTGCTTCGGGCTGGGAGGAATGGCTTTAAACTGCTATCTCCTGCCCCTGTATATGAAGCTGTATCACCGTATTGCCCGGAAGTGGCGGCTGATTTTATGCGGCGTCTTCCTCACGGTCTTTGTCTTAGATATCACATACTGCGCCGTGCGGCCCAACGCAGGATACGGCATCACACAGTCGGCTGCCGGATTTGCGGCCGGGTCACAGGAATTAAAGCGAGGGCGGGTTGATAAATCATTACTTTTAGATTGAAAAAACTGGCAGTTGTGATAGAATAGGCTATGGAAGATCAATTCTATACGCAGGAAAGGCATTTGTATGCAGATCATCATTGTGGGCTGCGGCAAGGTGGGAACCGCCCTGACGCAGAGGTTAAGCACAGAAGATAATAACATATGTATTGTGGACATTGACAAAAGCACCGTGCATCAGCTGGCGGCGGAATGCGACGTCATGGGGCTGGTGGGAAACGGCGCCAGTTACAGTGTGCTGGCGGAGGCGGGTATCGAGCGTGCGGATTTGCTGATCGCGGTGACGGAGTCAGACGAACTCAACCTCCTCTGCTGTGTGATCGCTAGAAAGGCCTCGAAGTGCCAGACCATCGCCCGGGTGCGCAACCCCATGTACAATCTGGAACAACAGTTTCTACAGAAGGAGCTGGGGCTGTCCATGATTATCAATCCGGAGCAGACGGCGGCCAGAGAGATCGCCAATCTGCTGTGTTTTCCCAGCGCCATCGGCATCGACACCTTTTCCAAAGGCGGCGTGGAGATGCTCCGGTTCCGGATTCCCGCGGATTCTATGCTGCAGGATCTCTCGCTGAAAGAGGTTTCCGCCAAGATGCATTGCGACTTCCTGATCTGCGCGGTAGACCGGGAGAACGAGGTACGCATTCCCGACGGTAATTTCGTGCTGCGCGCAGGGGATATTATTTCTATTGTCACATCCCGCAAAAACGCCATTGCGTTCTGCGAGAAAATCAATATGAAGACCACCGGTGTGAAAAACACCATGATTATAGGCGGCGGGAAAATTTCCCTGTATCTGGCCAAACAGCTGGAGACTCTGGGGATCGCCGTCAAGATTATCGAGCGCGACGCCAAGCGCTGCGAGGAACTTACGGAGCTTTTGCCGGACGCGGTGATCATCCACGGCGACGGGAGCGACGAATCGCTGCTGCAGGAGGAGCGCATCGACAAGATGGCCTCTTTTGTGGCACTGACGAATATGGACGAGGAGAATATTCTGCTTTCGCTGTTCGCCAAAAAACGGGTCAGCCGCAAAGTGGTGACGAAGATCAAGCGCCAGCAGCTGGATGAGGTCATACATAATCTGGATCTGGACAGCGTTATCTATCCGAGTCTGCTCACGGCGCAGAGAATCCTGCAATATGTGCGGGCCACCAAAAATTCCATCGGAAGCAATGTACAGACGCTCTATCGGCTTTACAATGACCGGGTGGAGGCGCTGGAATTTCATATCTCGGAAAATTCGGGGATCACCGGGATTCCGCTCCAGAATCTACAGTTGAAATCCGAACTGCTGATCTGCTGCATCACCCGCAGCAAACAGCTGATTATTCCCGACGGACAGACTTGCATCCTGCCCGGAGACTCCATCATTGTGGTGACGACCAGACTGGGACTGCAGGACGCCCGGGATATTTTGAAGAACTGAGGATAATCGCATATGAACTATTCCATAATCCGCTATGTGCTGGGAACCGTGTTAAAATTTGAGAGCCTTTTTCTCCTTCTGCCCGTGTTTGTGGGGATTTTCTATGGGGAAAAAAGTGCGGCGGCTTTTCTGGCCGTGGCGTTGTTGTGTCTGGCTTTCGGGGTGCTTCTCAGCTTCCGGAAACCCAAAAGTTATGTCTTCTATGCGTTGGAAGGCTTCGTCAGCGTATCGCTGAGCTGGCTGCTCCTTAGTTTCTTTGGCGCGCTGCCCTTCTGGATCTGCGGGGAAATTCCTTCCTTTACGGACGCTCTGTTTGAGGCGGTGTCCGGTTTTACCACCACCGGGGCAAGCATCCTCTCCGATGTGGAGGCGCTCTCCCACAGCTGCCTGTTCTGGCGCAGTTTCACCCACTGGATCGGCGGCATGGGGGTGCTGGTGTTCGTGCTGGCGGTTTTTCCCATGCGCGGCGGGCAGACCATGTTCCTGATGAAAGCGGAAAGCCCGGGTCCCTCTGTGGAGAAGCTGGTTCCGAGAGTGCGGACAACGGCGACCATTCTCTACGGCGTTTACACGATTATGACCATCGTGGAGATCATCCTGCTGGCGGCGACCGGCATGTCCTTTTTTGATGCGGTGACAATCTCCCTTGGCACGGCGGGAACAGGCGGTTTCGGCGTACTCAACGACAGCGCGGGAAGCTACGCTCCCCATCTGCAGGTCATCATCACCGTGTTTATGATTCTGTTCGGCGTGAATTTTAATATTTATTATCTGCTGCTCCGCAAAAAGGCAAAAGCTGTCTGGCAGTCGGAAGAGCTTCGGATTTATCTGGGGATTATCGCTGCCAGCGGACTGTTGATCGCGTGGAATATCCGAAAGATTTTCCCCAATCCGCTGGATGCGCTCAGACACGCCTTTTTCCAAGTAGCGTCCATCATCACGACCACGGGCTACTCCACGGTGGATTTTGATCTGTGGCCGCAGTTTTCCACGGTCATATTAGTGATTCTGATGTTCGTGGGCGCCTGTGCGGGCAGCACGGGCGGCGGCATCAAGGTGTCCCGCATCGTGATTATGTTCAAGAGCATGTTAAAGGAGTTGTTCTTGATCCACCATCCTCACGGTGTGCGCAAGGTGAAGCTGGACGGGCGTCCGGTGGCGGAAGAGACCCAGCGCTCGATCTCGATTTTTGTCGTGAGTTATGCGCTGATTTATATGATTTCGATTTTGGGGATTAGTCTGGATAATTATGATTTTACCACGAATTTCACAGCGGTGGCCGCCACGATCAACAATATCGGGCCGGGGCTGTCCATGGTCGGGCCGACGGCGAACTTCGGGCTGTTTTCCGATCTGTCCAAGTATATTTTGATGTTTGATATGCTGGCGGGACGACTGGAATTGCTGCCGATGATGGTATTGATCACGCCGATGACGTGGAGGAGGCGGTAGGAGATATTGATCTAAAGTTTTATTTCAGAGGCGCTATTTGCAATTTCCCGATATTGATTCGCAGGGACGGAAGTCCAAAACTTTTTGATATCAAAATCTTTGGACTTCAATTTAGTTGCAAGGTTTCTCTCAATGATAAGTTCATGCTTAAAATCCTTGTTCGATTTACTTCCCGTAAGCTCCCTAATCTGTTTGATATTGCAGCTTCTGATGAGTTCATCTTCCAAATTATCTACCTGCGGGATACAGATTACATCCTTAACTTGAGAACAACGCTCTAAAATCTGTATATTTCTGCGCAAAATTTCTACGTTTCCCACATCCGTGTCAAATACTAAGACAATGTTTGTATCTCTTTTGAGCTGCATGAGCCTTAATGCGGTTAATTCCTCTTGTACTACATTAAATTTTTCCACTTTGCCGGGACATATCATAAACAATTCGGATTTTAATACATGGATGAGTTTTTCCTCGTCCTCTCCTTCCACATAATATTGATAATATCCCGTTTTTCTTCTCATATACGTTACCGTCCATATCTTTCGTATTGCTTATAATTCAGCTAATTCATAGAGCGGGTCGATGCAGGGCGAGGAAGTGAACAGATCATTTTCTACCGCATGTTTCAAGGAGTCGGTATTACGCTTTAACAAAGATGCAGCATTGATACATTTAATAGGCTGCTCCGTATCGTGAAGATCTTTTATTAAAAAGGTAAATGCATGTCTGGGCAGAGGGAGATCCAATATATCTGTATTGTGAGTTGTGAAAAATAATTGGTCGTTATCGTTCATTTTCCGGATCATCAACGATAAGATGGCTTTTTCGATATCACTGTGGATATACGAAAATTTTTCATCACAATAATAGAAACCGTATTCATCTTCCATGATAGAAGCCAGCAATCCCGCAATTTCCACACCCGCCTTTGTTCCGCTGGACAATATGTGGGAGCCGCTGATCTGTCCGTTTTGGATAATCACATCTTTGCCCGGATATCGGATGATATGCGTGTTTTCAATTTCTTCCGACATTTCCACTTTCAAAATAGAAGGATCCAGAGTCTTCAATATGTTTTCTAGAATCCGGGTATAGCGTTGGGGATTTTTGGCCGTGTAGATCCGAGTTCTGTCATCATCATAATCAAAAGGATATTGGAAAATCCAAGAGAGACCTTTGATTTTCTCCAGCTCCTCCAGATAATTTTTCCTGCCGGTTTCCTGCTTTTTCTCTAACCGCTGCACACAGGTTTCATAACTGTCCTTGAGATTGATTTTAACAGAAGTGACCCGGACATTAATATGCTCCGCCGTATAATTTCCATGCGCCGAGGGTTTTACTACCGTATGTACCCGGTACAAAATTGCATCGTTTCCCACAAAATCAATCGAAAAAGAAGCCTCTTTATTCTGATCCGCAATCGTTTTCGTCAAGGCGGTATACTGTTTATCGTCCATGAAATTAAATATCTGCATTAAAATTTTGCCGATGGAAGTTTTCCCCGTAGCGTTTGCCCCCATTAAAATATTGACTTTGATATAGCGAAAATTGGGTCTGTCCTTCAAATATTCATTCTTCACATAGGAGCTTACGATTTTCTTAGGATATGACATATTCATCTGAAAATTTTTTAAAGCATAGAAATTATTCATTTCCATATGCATTACTATCATTCGTCGATCCTCCGGGCATATTATTTCGTGATTCACGAACTAATCTCCTTATATTTTAGATGATTGCGGAAAATTTTTCAATACAAATTTCCAAAAGATGCAATCATACAATATATTTCAAGGGAGCAGGTACGATTCCCTGTTTCATGAGGATAGTGTGTCCGCAGACGGCGGCGGATATACCATATCAAAAAGCGCGCCCTCTCGGACATGGAGGCGGCGATAATTTCAAACGGGTGCATCAATCCTCGTAGTGTCCCTTGCAGGAGACGATTTCCACCACATCACCGCAAATCCGATAGACTAATCTGTTTACGTCATCAATCCGGCGGCTCCAAAAACCGCTCATAGCTCCTCTCAACGGTTCCGGCTTCCCGATACCGTCAAAATGCTCTCGTTCAATATCCTTGAGTAATATGTTAATACGTTTTAATGTCTTTTTATCTTGTATTTGCCAGTAGAGGTAGTCCTCCCATGCCTCCTCGAACCAAATTTTCTTCATTCGTCTACCTCAATGATATCATGTTCTACGCCTTTCCCGGCATTGAGGGCTTCTACGCCTCTTCTCAAATGTGCTATGTTACTTTCCGAGTAAAACGGATCGACAGATACCTCAAAAGGAATCCTCTTTTCTCGCGTCATTTTTTTAGCAAATATAGTAATTGCGGTAGTCATATTCATGCCAAGTTCTTGACAAGTCTGTTCCATATTTTTTTTTAATTCTTCATCCATACGAATATTTACCAACGTCTGTGCCATAATACTACTCCTTCCCATTTCCTTTATTATATTACAAAATAAAGATAAATGCAACACACTGTATTTATAGATCTAAAACCTACTGCCGACGAAGAGGCATATTGGGGGCATATTTTTAGCAAATCCAGAATTTCCAAAGAAACAGCTTCCAAAAGATGCAATCATACAATATATTCCAAGGGAGCAGGTACGATTCCCTGTTTCATAGGGATAGTGTGTCCGCAGACGGCGGCGGATATACCACCTTAATCCTCCAATGACATTTTACATCCCCTTTCCCTGTCAAGCAAATATTCCCTTAATACATTTTGGTCTTTACAGATACGAATTGTTTCCGTAACGGTTTTTCTTGTCTACTGTATCGCTTCATCTCGAACGGAGTTCGATTTGAAATCGGCAATGATAGGAAAAGTTTCACAAAAAATTCAGTTTTCAAAAGGTATTGTCTGATGTATAATAAAAGCATTAAAGGAAGGTGATATTTTGGATACAACAGAACCGACACACCAGCAGGACTTAGAGCGTCTGAAAGCATTCCGCTATATTAGATGTTCATGCGGTTGATAGTGCCAACAAGGAATTTGACGTGGAAATTCAGCGCAGGGACGAGGGAGCAGGCGCAAAAAGGGCAAGGCATAACAGTAGCCTTTGGATGCACATATATTAAAAAGTGGCGAAGAAATGGAGGACATTCCCGACAGCTATATTGTCTTCATTACGGAAAATGATGTGATGAAAGGAAATCAGCCGATATATCCGGTAGAGAGATATGTCACAATCGGGAAAGAAAAAGTATTGTTTGGTGACGGTTCGCATATCCTATATGTGAATGGAAAATACAGGGGCGATGATGAAATCGGTAAACTGATGCACGACTTCTCATGCACCGAACCCGATGATATGAATTTTGAGGAGCTTGCAGGGAGAGCGAGGTACTTCAAGAAAGACGAGAAAGGAGTAAAAGCCATGTGTAAGATTATGGAGGATATGAGGAATGAGGCAGAATTAAATAAAGCAAAAAAGACAGCGGTTCATTTAATAAAGTTAGGAAAAATGACATTAGAAGAAATAGCAGAAGCTACAGAATTATCTCTTGATATAGTTAAAGAGTTAGAAAGTCAGACAATGCAACTGGCGTAATCAATCATATCAATCAAAATCAAATACAGTAACAGCGATAGGGTGCATAGAAAATAAAAAAATCTATGTACCCTTTTTGTATGTAAAAGAGCAAAGGTTTAATATCTTTCATTATGTCTTTGGGCGAATCGTTCCAAAAAGGCGCGCGTCCTCTCGGACACGCGCCTTTTGTTTACATCTTTGTTCCCCTTACTGAACCATCTGCAGTCCGGGCCAAGCAAGCG
>JAMPHU010000094.1 GCA_023663225.1 Candidatus Gastranaerophilales bacterium | reverse complement strand
CGAGGTGCAGCGAAAGCGTGTCTGCGTTGGAATATACCATCCACACAATGACACTTGCTACGACCTCGGCTAAAAAGCAACTTTAAAAGCTGAACGGCTACGAACTGTTACGAAGTGTAGGGGCAATGTGGTTGTGATATTCGGGTATTCATGTTAGAATAGGGAATAGAAAAAAATGCTGTAGGGGCAAGCGTTACAGAGAGTATATGCAGGGAGGACGATCAGGTTATGACAGTGCAGGGGGCAAAGGGAGCGTCGATTCGCAGAGAGGATCTGAGCGGGAAGAAGGAGTACTTGATTACAGATTTTGGCGCGGCGTCGGGAGGCGATCCGGTTCACAATACGAGGATCATCAATGAGACGGTGGAGAAAGCGGCCGCCCTGGGCGGAGGCACGGTGGTGATTCCGGAGGGAGAATTTAAGGTTTATACGATTGTACTCAAGAGTCATGTGAATCTAAAGATAGATCGCGGTGCGGTGCTGCGGGCAGCGCGGACCGATATCCGCAATTCCTATGAGAAGCAGCAGGGAGAGGGCGGCAATTATCTGGAGCCGGAGGTCAATCTCTATGCGGGTATACAGGATCACGGACATTCTTATTTTGCAAACAGTCTGATCTATGCGAGAGATCAGCGTGATATCATGGTCTGCGGAGAGGGACTGATCGACGGCAGCTATGTTGACGAAGAGACAGGATACCTGCATTATACTCTGATGGGCGGAGATCCCGTGGACGGCCCCCTGCGGAACGAGAGCGGGCATGCGGGGGAATGGTTCGGCAACAAGGGGATTGCTTTCGTTTGTTGTGAAAATGTGGTGCTTGCAGATTTTTCTTTGGTGATCGGCGGACATTTTGCGGTGATCGCGGAGGGAGTGCGCAATCTGCGCGCGGAACATATTTTGGTGGATACGACCAGGGACGCTTTTGACATTGACTGCTGCGAGGATGTCACGGTGGTACATTCCCGTTTTAACTCTCTGACGGACGATGCGCTGGTGGTCAAGGCTTCCTTTGGCGCGGGAAAGTATCTGCCTTCCAGAAATATACTGATCGAGGATTGTGTGGTCAGCGGTTATGATGCGGGAAGCGTGTATGCGGGGGTCAACAGCGCGAATAAATTGGTGGCCACAGACTGCTGTGGTCCCACCGGACGTGTGAAGCTGGGCACGGAGTCCACCTGTGGCTATGAGAGAGTGACCATCAGGAGAGTTGCGTTCGAGCGTTCCAGAGGATTTGCCTTGGAGGCGGTAGACGGCTCGGATCTGAAAGATATTCTTTTTGAGGACTGCACCATGGACAATGTCAGCAGTTCCCCTATTTTTATTCGGGCGGGGGACAGGGGGCGTTTCCCTGTGACCGGAAACAGCAAAGAGCATCTGCTTGAGGCGGCGGACGGCAATGTGCGGCTGGACGACCGCAAGTGGGTGCTGCCGGACGCGCCGGAGTACGACAAATATCCGCCCAAACGTTATATTCCTTCCTACTGCAAGGACAGGCAGGTGTCCGTGGACGGACATTCCTCTTTTTCTATTGTAAACGAACAGGCCCCCGCCCGCATCAATCCGGCCAATCTGCAGGATGAGGAGATGCGCGGAGAGCGGGAAAAATATTACCGCGCCAACGCCTGCGGTTCGGAGCGCATGGCCAAAGTGTCCAATATCGTGATTCGCAATGTGACCGTCACGGATGCGGATCCCCGTTATCCGATCCTGATCATGGGGTTGGTGGATAGCCCTGTGGAAAATGTGTTGATCGAAAACGTGTCTGTCACCTACAGAGGCGGTATGAAGATGGAACATGCAATAGAGCAGAGACAATTAAATACCAACTGGGAATACGCGCAGTACGAGACGGAGAGCAAGGTGCAGACCGTTCCCTGGCTGGTCAATCCCTTTTTTCTGAAGGAGGAGGGATTGTTGCCTCGGGTAGATTGGGATCGAGAGAGCGGAAGCTGGCGGGCGGATCCTTACAATGTGCCGGAGATGCCCAGAGTGTATCCGGAGCCCAGTAATTGGGGCATCCTGCCTGCTTATGGCGTCTATGTGCGTCACATGAAGAATCTGGAGCTGAAGAATGTGCAGCTTCTCACGGAGACGCCCGATGAACGGCACGGAGTGGTGCTGGATGATGTGGATGGCGTCATATTGACAGATGTGTCATTTTCTGACCGCTGTGTCAATGCGCCTTTGGTGACGGTGGAGAATCGTTGCCGCCGACATACGAACAGGGAATATGTTCCGGAGGAACCTTATTTCACCACCAGGGTCAGCGGATTGTCAACTGATCTTGACGCAGAATGTGTGGTGGTGGACGCCCCTGCGCCCGGCACGCCCTCGGATGCCCTGTATCCCTATCCCACTGTGGCGATTCCGGAGAACGGTTACCAATTTACCGTGCCCACGGAACAATATCCGCTGCCCCTCACAGTGTACATTCCCTGTTTTGCAGCGATGACGCCTGTGCGGGTGAGAAAGGGAACGATTCTCAATGTGCCCGTGAGATTGAACGATCCGGCGGCGCAGGCAACTGAGAAGGAGGCGGAAACCTTTATCTACAATGAGGAGAAAAAGCAAAAGCCTTTTGTGCGCACAGGGAGCTTTCGAAACTGCCCTGTGAGGTTGGAGAGCGATCTGCCCGGAGCGTCCTTCTGCGAAGATTTGTTTAGCTGGGATACCGCACAGGCGCAGGAGGGGCGTTATCAAGTGATCTTTTCCGCGGATGCAGGTTTCAGGACGGTGTACGGCAGGCTGGAAGTGGAGATCGTTCCGGCGGATTTATGATGAGAAGAAAATAGCAGATTGAATTTCGAGGTATTGCATATTATAATGAGTAGGAAGGCAAAGAGGGAAGTAGACGGGGAGGTGCTTATGAGTACATTAGAATATACCGTTTCAATGTTGGAAACCATGTCTGAAGAAAGCCTAAAGGAGATTCAGAATTATATTCAGTATATTATGTTTCGTGATGCGAGGAATCCAATAGCAGAACCACTTACGGAAGATGCGATCGTGGAACAGTTGACAGTATCTATGGAGAAAAGTGATTTGGGTGCTACGATTCCGGCCGGTGTCGTTTCTCAGAAGATGAGGGAGAAGTATGTCATATAAGGTAGAATTGAGCCATAAATAAACAAGAAGGAGAAGACTATGAAACAATTTCAAATCTGTTATAAAGATGATGAAGGTTTTCTAGTGAAGCTGGAGGAGATAAAAGAATGGCGCGCTTCCCATTCAGGTTATGTCACGCTATTCAGAATATATTCGGAGGATATGGAATTAGAACATATCCGGCATATTTGCAATTGCCTGGATGATGAGATGCCGGATGCGCTGTATTTGGGATGTACAACGAATGCCAATATCATGGACGGCGCATTGTCAAACAGTAAAATTATTTTAACCTGTACCATTTTTGAATATGAGACTACGCAGGCCAGGATTTTGCAGCTTCCCTTTTCGGAGGAAAATGCGGCTCAGGATGTGGCGGCGTTACAAAAATGTTGTGATGAAAATCCATGGATCCAAGCGGTGGAAATGCACGCTACGATCATGGATATGTCCATGATGGAGTTTTGCAATGAGATGAGTCGTCTGCGGGAGGATATCCAAGTGTTTGGCGGAGGCGCCTTCAATCCCGATATGGATGACGATACGGCGTTGGTGTTTTCCAAGGGAAACGGTTTTTTGGGGCATGGTATCATTTTCCTGTTGTTGGGTGGAACCGATTTCCATACATATAGCACTTTTATCTCGGGATGGAAGCCTTTAAAGAGAAAGTTTCGGGTTACAAAGGCGGACAGGCAGATCTTGTACGAGTTGGACGGCAAGCCTGCTCTGGATGTATACCGAAGATTCTTAAATATCAACAAAAATGACAGGTTTTTCTCCAATACGCTGGAGTTCCCGCTTTTCTTGGAACATGGCGACATTGATATTCTGCGGTGTCCTCTTGCGGTCAATGAGGACGATTCGCTTGTGATGTCCTCTGACGTGCAGGAAGATGCGATCGTCAGGCTGGCCTATGGAGATCCCGAAACCATTCTTGCCAGTATCAGGCAGGACGGGCAGAAGATAGCGGATTTCATGCCGGAGGTGATACAGACTTTCTCCTGTGCCGCCAGAAAGGCATTTTGGGGAGAGGAAAATATCAGTGACGAAACGATTCTGTTTCACAGCGTTGCGCCTACGACAGGTTTTTACACGCATGGCGAGTTCCTGCGCATGAAGGGTGATATGCTCAATTTCAATGTGACGCTTGTGATCGTTGCCATGAGAGAGGGAGATATGCCAAAGACCGGTCAAAAAGTGAATATGGCCCAGGCGCAGATCGACAACGACAATGAAAAGATCCCGATTATCAGGCGTTTTGTTTCCTTTATCGAGGCGTCCACCGCGGAGTTGGAGGAAATGAATATGAAGCTTGCTTTAAGCTCTGTCACAGACGGGTTGACAAGGCTTTACAACCGCGCAGAGATTGAGAGAAAAATCCGCAGCGCCCTGGATAAGCGCAAAAATCAGGGAACAGGTGACAATATTTCCTTGATCATGTTGGATATTGATAATTTTAAAAAGGTAAATGATATCTATGGACACAAAGAAGGCGATCATGTGATACAAGCTCTGTCTGACGTCCTCAGAAATACAACGATAGGAGTTCACTCCTGTTCTCTCGGTCGCTGGGGCGGCGAGGAATTTATGGTATTGCTGTCGGACAGCAATGCGGATGACGCCGCAGCGCTGGCGGAGAAGATTCGGAAGGAGTTTGCTTTGGTATCTTACGAAACCGCTAAATGCCAGACCGTCAGTATTGGCGTCGCGCAGGCGAAAGATGAAACCGCAGACGCGCTTTATAACAGGGTGGATAAGGCCCTTTATATGGCAAAGGCGGCTGGGAAGAACCAGGTGGTAAGGCTGGACTGAGATTCCGTACATATGATTGTGACAAAATGGAATAGTTTTTAATCCCGTCAACACCACTATGAACAAATTTCAGGCAGGCATCTACTTTTTGCAGTTTATATTGTAATTGGGCGGTAGATAGGATAAAATAAGAAAAAAGAAATGCTGTAATAGGGTGGAATTAGCCTTGACAAGGGAGGTTGTAAAATGCCTTATACAATAGATGAGATCAGGACAAAAGCAATGCCGATAGCAATTCATTATGGTGTGGATGCACTTAGTCTTTTCGGTTCCTATGCACGTGGCGAGGCGGATGAAAAAAGCGACTTGGATTTTTTAATACAAAAGGGAAGTATGAAAGGACTTCTTGCATACTGTGGAATGATTGCGGATTTGGAGGATGTATTTCAATGCCACGTTGATTTAGTAGTAAAAAGTGCAATTAAGGACAAGCAGTTTCTTGAAGTGATTGGCAAAGATGAGGTGAAACTCTATGAGAGGTAAGAAACCAGAACGGATTATACTACAAAAGATGCTCCGGTATTGTGATGAGATAGAGCGGATTTTGAAAAAAGCATCATTCCAACAGAGAAGAATTTGAGAATGATATGGAATTTCAGTTTGCGTGTGGAATGTGTATTATTCAGATAGGAGAACTTGTTGCAGGATTAGATGAAAGTTTTGTAAAAAAATATCCTGATGTTCCGTGGCGTCAAATCAAAGGGATGCGTAATATTTATGCACATAACTATGATATTATTGACAATGACATTATATGGGAAACTATCACGAAGGAAGTTCCGGAGCTTAAAGAAAAATTACAGACCATCTTTTCTATATTGTAAACAAGCCATGCTTTTTACTCTAATTGCGTTAGGGCGGCAAACGTTTTGTATATTCAAAGGCATTTGGAAAATCAGATCAGGGAAGCGTCAAAATTTTATCCGGTGGTTATGGTGTGCGGACAGCGGCAGGTGGGAAAGTCAACCATGTTGAACCATATCAAGGAGCCGGAACGCAGGTATGTGACATTGGATGATGGAAATCTGGGTGAGTTCTACGATTTTCTCGTATTTATGGCGGCGAGGACTTCCATGGAGCTAAAGTATAGCGAGATTGCAAATGCGATTGGTATATCCGCGCCCACAGCAAAAGAGTGGGTTTCGATTTTGGAGCGTTTTTTTGAAACTTGTGTGGTCAGCGAGATTGTGAAAAGTTACTATAATGCGGGAAAAAGGCCAGATTTATATTATTATCGGGACATCGATGGCAAAGAGATCGATTTGCTGTTTGTCGAGGGAGACAGGATATATCCTGCGGAAATAAAGAAGGCAAAGATGCCAAGTCATGCGGATAGAAATTTTTCTGTACTTCGTAAGTTGAAAATGGATGTTCAGCCGGGAGTGATTTTGTACATGGCGGATGAGATGCTACCATATAGTCGGGATGTGTGGTATTTTCCGGCAGCGGGAGTGTGAATGTTATCTGCAATGACTTGCAAGAACTTCGTGAAATGCTGAAATATATTACTGACTTCAACGCTACCGTGTGGCAGACAGCAAAGGCATTTGAGGTGAGCAAGATGTAGGTGTTGATTATGACAGCTGCGTTTTGTTTCGTTGATTTGCAGAGCAAAAAATAGTTGAATTTCTCTGTGCCCTGTGTTATATTAGACATAAGGAAAGCACCCACTCCAAAGGTGGATGCCTCTCGAACAGAGTGAATGTCCTTACGGACACCGCCTATCCTGTGAGCCAGACAGGATAGGCATTTTTATTTCTTCTTACTGTTTCTCTTGTCGAGAAAGGTCAGAAACGCAACAATCAAACTGCCAAAAGAAGTCAACAACGTAAGTATGCCTAAAAAAATCAAAATAATCTCCGCAGCCGTCATATTACGCACCTCCCTTCCTATGTATTCCCAGCACGCTAGGGCATTGGTTCGGGAGGCTGCCACCCTGTCAAGGGTACTTTCCTAGTGGCTCTCACCACGTTTATAATCATATCATCGACAACACAAAATTTCAATAAAATCATATCGTTTTTTGCAATATTTTCGTTCATTTTTGCATTTTCTATCAAAGTTCCTTAATATGAGTTAGTGGAGGAATTGGCGAAGTATTTGTCGGAGAAACAAAAGGAAAGTTTTATCTAATCAGCAGACACTAATTACTGGAAACATTCATATCCCCCAAAAGTCCTTCATACAATGTAAAAATGACTTTTGGGGGATTTCCTTTGAAGGATTATATCGAGGAGAGGGCAATCAGTATCGCCAATTATATCATTGACTCCAACGCCACCGTGCGGCAGACGGCAAAGGCATTTGGAGTGAGCAAGAGTACGGTACATGCGGTTGTGACGAAATGGAACGGTTTGTGTGGGTGGTAAAATAGAAAAGATATTTATGGAGAAAACAGGCAGTCTCTTTTAACATGACTGCCTGTTTTTATGGAAAAGTAGATACTTGGTGATATTGATTTTATTGCGATAAAGTATGTTTAAGCATTTGATAGGCAGCCTGTTTCTTGGCATTTTTCTTAGAAGATGAGTTTG
>JAMPHU010000093.1 GCA_023663225.1 Candidatus Gastranaerophilales bacterium | reverse complement strand
CCTTCGCGAATTTCTCGTCGCCTCTTCGCGACAAGTCGCTCAGAAATGGAGATTAAAATGTACGAGCAGAAAATTTATTTTGGCGCGCCCGGCACGGGAAAGAGTCATCTGATACAAAAAAAGCTGGAGCAGGTGCAGGACAGTAAAATATTCAGGGTGACGATTCATCCCGAGTACACTTACTCCGATTTTGTAGGGCAGCTTTTACCGGACAGTGCGCCCGATGGCGGCGTGTCTTTTTCGTTTCATCAGGGGCCCTTTACGGATGCGCTCGCGGAGGCGTATTCGGACGGTGAGAAGCAAGTCTATCTGGTGTTGGAGGAGCTGTCGAGAGGGAATGTGTCGGCCATCTTCGGAGATATCTTCCAGTTGCTTGACAGGGATTCCCATTTTGTCAGCAAATATCCTGTGCGGAATCGAAATATAGCGGACCGGATCCTGGAGCTTACCACAGACGAGGTTATGCTGCCGTCTAATTTCAATATTTTATGTACGGTCAATATGAATGATCAAAATGTGTTTCCTATGGATACGGCTTTTAAGAGACGTTTTGAGTGGGAGTATGTGTCCACTCGTCCGGCGGTAGATCCGGAGAGCGGCGAGCGGCTGGCGGGGTTGAATAATCCGAAACTGTATGTGGCGGTGGATGCCGATCGGAACAATGATCTGGAGACCACATGGCAGTCCTTCTATATGGCTTTAAACCGGTTTATCACGGATAAGAGGGAAGGACTTGGCCGCAGTGAGGACAAGCAGGTGGGACAATTTTTTCTTGATTTTGGAGAGCAGTTGACAAAAAACTCTCATTCCGCCAATGAGGAGGAAGCAAAAGCGGCCAGGGAGCGGATCGATGCGATGATCCGCAACAAACTGCTGTTGTACTTGTGGCAGGATGTGCAGGGCAACTTGGCATTTTCATCCGGCAGAGCGCAGTTGTTTGACGCTTCAGTGGGAAGCTATGACGAGTTGTATGACAGATACGGGCGCGATAGAGTGTTTGGAGAGAGCTTTGTGCTGGGGTTTTTGAGGCAGGGACTTAGAGCGTATCCTTATGTAGGAGCATAATGTTATGATCATTACTTGGGCAAATGACGGACAGAACTGTGAGCGGCCAAAGATTGAGGCGATGGGGTTTCGTCTGGATGGTTCCAGAGATTTCAAAAGCGGCGGAGAGAAACGGGCATCGGATGGGGAGGACGAATCGCTCACATATGATTTTGTGGGTTTTGTGACCAATGAGAACGACGATCTGATGGTGGTGTTCCCCAAACACTTTGCGGTAAAGCAGGCGGATGCCGATGCGGAGCTTCTGTTTCGTGTGATAAACAGACACAGGCAAAAAAGGCCCGACTGTTACCTGGGGGAACGCTATGGGGAAGATTTCCGGTCCAACTATCCTTTTGCGGCATTTTTTGGCATATATGATTACTATCGCAGATTCGGACTTTATGTGGAAGAACAGCAAACGGTCAGACCGGGCATCGGAGGACGGGTCAACTGGAAGGAGACGATCCGTCGGGCGGATCTTTTTGTGTCCGGTGGAAAAGTGATCCTGCATCCGCTGTATTACAGGCAAAAATACCGTTTTTCCACGTTTTTGACGGAGTGTATGGTCTTTGCCATCGATTATACGCTGGGGAAGTTTGAGAGTATTTTAGGATTGCCTGCCACGGGACGGGCCTTTCCGGAGACGGATTATCTGCGGGAGCGGGAGACTGTGGTAGAGATGTTGAGACGCCTGCGTGAGCAGGTTTTTCGGGATGAACTGCTTTCTTTGATCGATCATTTGATCGCCTTTTACTCGATGGTGCGAGAGGGCGGAAGCTATTACTGGAAATATTACCATTTTGAATATGTGTGGGAGGATATGGTTCTGGAATACCTCAAGGGAAATTTCTGTGGCATGGGGCAGGAGGGCCTGGTATTTGACAGAGACAAGGCGGCCGGACTGCCGTTTCAGAAGACAAAATTTTACCCAAATAGGGCGAACCCTGAACAATATATCGAACTGGACGCATATGCGGCGGTGGAAGAGACGCAGTATATCTTCGACGCCAAATATTATACTCGGATGAAGGAACTAGACTATAAACAGGTCGCATATCATATGTTTCTGTGTAAAATGAGAAAACAGGTAGAGGCAGTTTGGCCCATGTACAGGATTACCCACACGGCGCTCTTACTCCCCGGGGAAAAGCGGGGGAGCAGGCTGCATTTTGAGATGGATCCTCTTTTTAGCAGGGAATATGCGGATGTGAAAATATGGGAAACTTATTTGGATGTCCGAGAAGTGATGGAGGGATATGGAGAATCTGTCGCTTCTGGCTCCTATTGCTAAATTTCTGCTTCGGGATTAAAATGGATAGAAGAGGCAAAAGGAGAAAGAAGGCAATACCATGAAAAAAATTGGAAGAAATGACCCCTGTTGGTGCGGAAGCGGAAAAAAATACAAGTCTTGCCATGAGAATTTTGACAGTAAGATCAGGCGGATCGGGATGCAGGGGCATATCGTCCCCAACCATGATATCATCAAGACGCCGGCTCAGATCGAGAAGATAAAGGAGAGCTGCAAGATCAATATTGCCGTGCTGGACTACATAGAGAAAACGATCCATGAGGGAATGAACACAGCGGAGATTGATAAAATTGTTTATGATATGACCACAGATATGGGCGGGATCCCTGCGCCTCTGCATTTTGAAGGTTATCCCTACAGTGTGTGCACTTCGCTGAACAATCAGGTGTGCCATGGGTTTCCCTCCAAAGATGTGATCTTAAAGAGCGGTGATATTCTCAATGTGGACTGCTCCACTATTTTGAACGGCTATTTTTCCGATTCTTCCCGGATGTTCTGTATCGGCGAGGTGAGCGAGGAGAAGAAAAGGCTGGTGCGGGTGACCAAGGAATGTATGGAGATGGGACTTAAGGAAGTAAAGCCGTGGGGTTTTTTGGGCGATATGGGTCAGGCGGTTCACGACCACGCCTTTGCCAACGGATACACGGTAGTGCGCGAGATCGGCGGACACGGCGTAGGGTTGGAGTTCCATGAGGAGCCGTGGGTCAGTTACAATTCCAGACGGGGCGAGGAGATGCTCATGGTCCCGGGGATGATCTTCACGATAGAACCCATGGTCAATATGGGCGGAGTGGAGATCTATATCGACAAGGACAACGACTGGGAAGTGTATACGGAGGACGGGATGCCCTCCGCACAGTGGGAGATCATGGTGCTTGTGACGGAGGATGGAAACGAGGTTTTATGCTGGTAGAGAGCTTGCGATATCCGGTCAGAAGGAATACAGCAGTCCGCTGCAGATCAGCGCCATCTTTTCGTCGCTCTCTATCATACCGGAGCGGAGCCAGGTGTGGGTGACGCTCTGCAGAGCGCCGTTCCAGGCGAGGATGCGGTAGCGATCTTCCGGCGGGTCGTTCTCGTGACCCCGAAGAAAATGTTCCGCGGTAGCCTGTAAGTATTGCCCGCCTGCGCCTGCGTCCATCAGGCGCAGCAGCGTGTTGGACTGGCTGCGGACGATGGAGAAGAAGTGTTGATACCACTCTAAAAGGTTGGCGCCGGACGGCGCAGGTCCCACGGCGATAAACAGCCCCTTGTTGAAGGTGGCGATGAGTTCGCTCAAAATCGCTTCTTTCGTGTCAAAGTTGCGGTAGAAGCCGTTTCGGGATACATTTGCGCGCTGCGTCAGCTCTGTGATGGAGATATCCTGAAAATCCTTTTCCTTCAGGAGCAAAAGCATGGCCCGATAGACGGACTCTCGGGTGATCTGATTCATTTTTTCGTTGGACAGTCGGGGAGGTGTCTTGTTTTGCTTGTTCTTGTTTGACATGGCGGCCTTTCTTCGTGTAAACGATATCTGATATATTATATATTATGACATTTTTTTGCGCGGAATACAAGAGGGAGAGTTGGCTGCGACGGGTCCTTTTGATTTGACAGATTTTGCGGCGCGCAATATAATAAGGAATGGAGGCGATGAGAGAAATGTCTTTTGAAAAAGCGGCAGCATATGTGAGAGCGAAGGGATTTGGAGACCGTATCAAGGAGTTTGACACATCCAGTGCGACTGTGGAGCTGGCGGCTAAGGCGGTGGGCACCGAGCCGGGCAGGATCGCAAAATCATTGACTTTTATGGTTGGAGAGCAGCCGATTATGATTCTGTGCGCGGGCGACACCAAGGTCGATAATCCCAAATATAAAGTGCAGTTTCAGACGAAGGCCAAGATGCTCACTCCGGAGGAAGTGGAGCGTTTTACGGGACATGCCGTGGGCGGTGTGTGCCCCTTTGGCGTGCAAGAAGGTGTGGACATCTACCTGGACGAGTCTCTGAAACGGTATGATGTGGTGTATCCCGCCTGTGGAAGCGGCAATAGCGCCGTGAAGTTGTCCATCGCAGAACTGGAGGAAATTTCCGGTTTCCGCTCGTGGATAGATGTGTGTAAAGAAGCTGTTCATGAACCGTGAGCATTTTGTATAAAAAGCCGGTTTACAGGCAAAAGAAAAAGTAAGCAGGCAGCGTGACTTTATGGCTGCGGCAGGGAGGCAACGATGAAAAAGAGGACGAGAGGATTGAGCATCCGCTTGAAAATATTGTTGGTGTCGGGAGCGATCACGATCTTTTTGGTGCTGCTGCTTGGCATGAATTTTTATCTGCGTATGAAGGAGAATCTGATCGGCATGGGGATGGAGCAGGCGCGGGTGGCGGCCGGTGTGGCCCTCACGCAGATCGACGGCGACGCCCTTGTGGGACTTGCGCCGGGGGATGAGGCATCGGAAGAATACAGGCAGATACGGGATAAGCTCAACATGGTGAAGGATGACTGTGGCGTGGCATTTTTGTACACCCTCACCACAGATGGGAGAGAGGTCTGTTACGGGATCGATACGGATATGAGTGAGAACGCGCAGGCCATTGGCGCGGTGTTCGACTCGTCCTACGAGGAGCTGAAAGAGGTGTTTGACGGGGGTGAATACGCGCAGGATTATCTGGATCACACCTCGGACGGCGTGCTTTTGAGCGTTTATCTGCCCGTCAAAGATTCGGGCGGCAGTGTGGTGGCTGTGCTGGGATGCGATTATGACGCTTCCGGTATCGAACAGAGGCTGACGCAGACCAGAAACCGCATTTTTGAGATTGGCGGAGTGGGACTGGCGGTGGCTTTGATCCTGCTGAATCTGGTGATCTTGTCCACCACGAAAAGTATCCGGATCGTGAACGGTAAGATTTATGATCTGGTGCACAATGAGGGAGATTTGACGCAGAACATCGAGATTCACACCGGCGATGAGATGGAGCTGATGGCGCAGAATGTCAATGACCTATTGAGGTACATGCACGATATTATGACACATATCGCCAAAGATTCCCAAGAGTTGAGAGGATCAGCCGAGGTGATGGCGGAAAATGTGGTGAGTGTGGGAGACAATATTACGGACGTCTCCTCGACTATGGAAGAGATGAGCGCCGCCATGGAGGAGACTACCGCCTCGTTAAATCAGGTCAATGAGTCGGTGATAAACGCTTATGAACGCATAGGCGGCATCTTCCAGATCGCGGACAAAGGCAATCATTTTGCCGTGGAGATACAGGGGCGGGCGAGGGATGTCCACCAAAACGCAGAGAGGGAGCAGAAAGAAGCCGGCGAGATGACCGAGCAGATTACGCAGTCCATGACAGAGAAGATTACCGCTTCCCGATCTGTGGAGGAAATCGGTGAATTGACTGAGAATATCATCAATATCACGGATCAGACCAGTCTGCTTGCGCTGAACGCCAGCATTGAAGCGGCGAGAGCGGGGGAAGCGGGCAAAGGATTTGCCGTGGTCGCTACGGAGATCAGCAAGCTGGCGATGGATTCGGCTGCGGCCGCGGAGCGCATCAAACAGGTCAGCTCTACGGTGGTGTCCTCCGTGGAAGCGTTGGCGGAAGAGGCAAAGATGATGGTACAGTTTGTGGATGAGCGGGCGATGGAAGGATATCGGATCCTGCTCACCGTGAGCGAAGAGTACGATCGGGACGCGAAGAGTTTTTACGATACCATGAATTATTTTACCAGAGAGACCGGACAGCTCGAGGAGACGGTCAATGTGATCAAGGAGGCCGTGGACGCGGTGAATATCGCCGTGGAGGAGAGCGCCAAAGGTGTGGTGAACGTGTCCGGAAATTGCTCTGATCTGACGGAGAGCGTTCAGGATATCGAGCAGAAGGCGCAGACCAATAAAGAGATTGCGGAACAGTTGGAGCAGGAAGTAAATAAATTTAAATTATGAGGAAGGAGCTGATCAGGCAGGAGATGAAAAAAATCGGACTCGTTACAGACAGTCACAGCGGTATATTGCAGGATGAGGCGAAACGTTTAAATATTCGCGTCCTTCCCATGCCATTTTATTTTGACGACGAATGTTATTACGAAAACGTGAATATCACCAGGGAGGAATTTTTCAGGAAAATTCAGGAGGGAAGCAATGTCGCCACTTCTCAGCCTTCGCCCATGAGCGTGCAGGATATCTGGGATGAGGCGCTTGAAGAGTATGAGCAGATTCTCTACATCCCCATCAGCAGCGGCATCAGCGGTTCCTGTATGACAGCAGAGGCCATGGCGGAGGAGGAGCCTTACGAGGGGAGGGTGTTCGTGGTGGACAACGGCAGGGTGGCGACGCCTTTGCACCGTTCCGTGTTGGACGCGCTGGAGCTGATCGGGCAGGGGTACTCTGCGGAGGAGATCCGGCAAAAGTTGGAGGCGGCCCGCGCACAGATGGTCATTTATGTGGGAGTGGACACCATGGAATTTTTGAAAAAGGGCGGCAGAGTCAATTCCACAGCGGCTCTTTTAGGAACTCTTTTAAATATCAAGCCGGTGCTCAAATTTGATGTGGGGGCGCTGGATGTGTTCCAAAAATGCCGCGGAACCAACAAAATGCGAAAGTGCATGATCGAGGCTATGCGCCACGATCTGGAGAATGACTTCAGAGAATCCTATGAAAAGGGCGAGGTATATCTGTTGGCGGCTTCCAGCGCCGACGAGGAGACTACCGCGCAGTGGGTCGAGGAGATCAAGGCCACTTTCCCTGGGATGGAGGTCATGTGCGACAACCTTTCCCTGGGGGTCTCCTGTCATATCGGGCCGGGAGGCTTGGGAATCGGCTGTTCCTGCAAACCCCATTAACTGGGACTGTCGTATTATAGCTGATGCCATTCGCTCCCTTATATTTTGTGACTAGCCACCGCTTCGGAACAAAATATGGGGGAGCAAATGGCAACATATAGAAAGTCTTATAAAACTTTAAGAGAGTTTTATGGGACTTTTTTTTGTGTATGATGGTCTCATAAAGAGTTCAAAGGAGGAGTCTGGAATGAGGAGAAAGATGATGGGAAAGCTGTTTTTTTACGGAGGCACGGCACTTTTGATCTTGGCTGTGGCGCTCACTTTCACGATCACCGCGTGCGGTGGCAGCAGAGAAGACGGGATGAAAACGGAGAGCTATTATCGGGAGAGAGAGCAGGAGTTGGAAAGTGTGGTACGCAATTATTTAAATGAGAACGGGTATGCCGACAGCGGCGTGGCGCTCACCAGAGTGGTGGACGGGGAAGGCAATCGCGCCTACACCCTCACCATTCATCACAGGCGGATCGACAGGATGGAGGCCGCGGAGCGGGCGGCGCTTGCCAAACAGATTGCACAGTTTATGTTTGCGGAGGAAGGCTGCACGTTCGCATGTCGATTTCTCACGGCTGCGCATATGTAGTGAGTATAACTACATTTTTAGTAACAGTTCAGCTTTTTCAGGTTGCCCGAATGTTACGCTCCAGCGGGGTAATTATTCCCATTCGGACACGCTTGCGCTCGATGAAACACGTAGCGGCACATAAGCTGA
>JAMPHU010000092.1 GCA_023663225.1 Candidatus Gastranaerophilales bacterium | reverse complement strand
CACCCAGCCGCATGATAACGCTGGCGGCATTGACAAAAAGGCCGGTTCCCAGTTCCCCCCGGATCGTAACCCTTTCATGTTCGTCAATTTTCTGGTTCAGTCCGTCCAGATACCGTTCCTCCTGATTTGTGGCACGAATCTCCCTGACATTTTCCAATGCTTCCTGAATACCGTCTGATACCCGGAGGGCAGCTTTTTTCGTCCGCTCGGCACTGCGGGCGGCAAGCTTACGGCTGCCAAACAGCAGGCCAAAGGCTGCCGGTACACCCCACAGACAGGCAATCGCCAGCCGCCAGTCGTAAACAAACAGGCACACGGCGATGACTGCCGTAGAGATGTAAGCGCCGTACAGATACCCCAGCACATGAGACCAGACATGTTCCATCCGATTCACGTCCCCCATAAGGGTCTCGGTTAAATCCGCCAGATCCCGCTTGCCAAAATATCCCAGCGGCAGCTTGCGGAGCCGCTCCGCCAGACTGAGACGTATGGTTTTGACCTCATTATATACCAGCCCATAGGTAGCTTTATATTGCTGAAGATGGGTCACGAAGGACAGGAGGGCAAAGAAAACCAATAACAAGATAACAGGCATCGGGCCGGCCAACGGATTTCCGTCCGTCAGAGTTCCCATAAAACCGGACATTACCAGATACAGGATGCCGGCGCCGCCCATAACAACCAGATTAACGATAACCGTCCAGAATGTGCCTTTCTTTGTGTTCCGGACGCCCTGATCGGTCAGGGCATATTTTCGCTGAAATCTTTTTTCAAACTCTTTTCCAAACATTTACTCCGCCTCCTTTTCGCTGGTGATTTTCCTGGAAATTTTCCATTGGACCGCTTTGTTATAGTCAGTCCACATCCGGGCATACAGACCCTCAGAAGCAGTCAACTCCTCATGGGTACCCTGCTCGGCAATGCGCCCTTCTTCCAGAACGATAATCTGATCTGCATCCACAACGGTGGAAAGACGGTGGGCGATCATAATAACAGTGCGGTTTTTCGTCAGGGCGGCAAAGGCTTTCTGGATCAGCGCTTCATTCTCAGGATCGGCAAAAGCAGTAGCCTCGTCCAGCACCACAATGGGAGCGTCCTTCAAAATGGCTCTGGCCAGTGCGATGCGCTGCTGTTCACCGCCGGAAAGATAGGTTCCTTCGGCGCCGATCTGTGTATCAAGGCCATCCGGCAGTTTATCAAGAATATCCTTGCACTGGGCAGCCATCAGCGCAGCCATCACCTGTTCCTTAGTCGCTTCCGGACGGGCGGCCCGGACATTTTCCAGAATAGATGCTTTGAACAAACGGTTATTCTGGAATACGAAAGCCACCTGATCCATAAGGATATGCGGATCGATCTGGGCAACATTTACTCCGCCGACTTCCACCGCACCGGACGTTGCATCCCAAAAACGCGGGATCAGGCTGGCTGCCGTTGTCTTTCCGCCGCCGGACGGCCCCACCAGAGCTACGGTCTGCCCCGGCTGTGCTGTGAAGGACACATGGGAGAGCGCCGGGCTTTCCGCTCCGTTATAGATAAAACTCACATCCTTAAATTCTACTTTATTACTGCGAGGCGTCTGCGGATGACTGGGCGCTTCCAGGACAGGCGCCTCCATCACCTGATTGATACGTCCTAAAGCGGTACCAGCCAGCATCATACCGGAGGAAGCAAACATGATTTTCGCAAGCGCAGTAGAAATAATAGCTGAAAATACGGCATAAAAAGCGAAATCAGTAACAAATCCGGCAAAACTGCCGTTTGCCAGTGCCCCCGGGGCAAGGAATAACGCCACCGGAACCAGAAACAGGAAAGCGCCTTCGGTAAAAGTTAAATTGACAGACTGGGCAGTGCGGCATACATCCACCTGATAGTGTTCGGCTTTGCTGCTGTAATCCTCGATCGCCTCCCGAAACGCCTTGAACGAGTAGACCGTCTGCTGGAATATTTTCACTACGGGAATCCCCCTCACATATTCCGTTCCAGCCTTCGTCATGCGATCCTGGGCCGCCTGGTATTCCGCCATAATCTTAGCATTTTTGCCTCCCATCATGGAGAACATGGCGATGATCGAAATGACCGCCGCCAAAAGGCACGCCGCCCCCATCCGCCAATCAAAAAGAAACATCATGATAAACATCGACAAAAACAACACGATCGTGCCTACGATGTCAGCCAGATTATGCGCCAGCAGCGTTTCGGTGTCGGCTGCAGCCGCATCCAGCCGCCCGCGAATCAGACCGGAGGCGTTGGAATCAAAAAAACCCAGCGGGGCCTTCATCACATGGGCGATCCCTTGTTTTCGTATGTTGGAAGCTGTGCGGAAAGCAGCCAGATGAGTACACATCAAACCCGCAAAATACAGGATAATACCGCCTACCGCAAACGCAAAGGCTATCCAGCCATATCCGGCAACATTCTGCGCCTGTGTCCATTCCGGCGCTGCCTTAATCAGATCACGTGCCGCCAGCCAGATGCAAATGTAGGGAGCCATGCTAAAGAGCATGGACACTGCCGATAGGGCCAACCCTAAAAATGTCAGGCCCCTGCGACTTCCCGCATATCCCAGCAGGACAGCCACATTGTTCTTTTTTTCTTGTTTCATTGAATGACCTCCTTAAATTTTTTCTACTGCAGCAGGCGGTTCCGATAATCCATCCGTACCCCTTCTTCGGTTAGATCCAACTAACCATAGCTGTTTAAAAAAGCGGTCTTCCGCTTTCTTTTTTTAGGATAGCAAAAACCACATACTTTGTCTGTCCCGTTTCGCCCAAATTGCACCGATTGGACATTTTTATCTGCCCTCCCTTTTCAACTCAAAAGCAGTTAGTTGTCGCTAACTACTTTTGAGTTTACCACACGCTGCAAAGTATGTCAAGAAAAAACCTATGGTTTCTGACTTATCTACCTCTATATCTCTAAAGATCTTGCATTTAACAGAAAATCATAAACATTCATCATCAATATTCCATCTTCATTATAAAAAGGTTTCGGTGTATTTGATGTGATCACGATTTTCTTAAAGGAATCTTGAATTTTCAAAAGCGGCCGTAACTCTTGAGCTACCTTTTCTTCTGATTCAAGAAGGTATGCCGATTGGATATAATACTTCTTTGAACCTTTACTGCATATGAAGTCCACCTCCAACTGCTTCTTTACCGCTTTTGTATCCTTTCCATTTTCAATAACTGTCAGATTGCCCACATCCACATTGTAACCACGCATACGCAGCTCATTGTATATGATATTTTCCATGGAATGTGTCACTTCCATCTGACGGAAATGGATTCGAGCATTACGAAGTCCCATATCCATAAAATAATATTTAAGCGGTGTTCCTATATAAGATTTTCCCTTAATATCATATCGCTTCGCCGATTCCACTAAAAACGCATCTTCCAAATACTCAATATATTTTGTGATCGTCGTGGCTGTAATCTTGGAATTGCCCACACTTCTAAATGTATTTTTCAGCTTATTCGGATTGGTGAGAGAACCGATTGCAGAAGAAAGAACGTCCAACAAATCCTCCATCTCACCGACATTTCTGATATGATTCCGTTTTACAATGTCACGAATATAGGTTTCTTTAAACAAATTGTCGAGCAATGCCACCTTTTGTTCTTCCGTATCCGCAAGAACCACTAACGGGATGCCTCCGTATGTGACATATTCATTCCACCCCGCATACGGATTCCCATCATATACGGACATAAACTCCGAAAAGCTAAGCGGATACATACGAATCTCATCGCCCCTGCCGCCAAATTCCGTAGCAATATCGCGGGACAAAAACTTTGCGTTGCTGCCGGATACATATACATCGCAATTCTTCTGATCCGCAAGTCCGTTCAGTACGCTGACAAATTCTCCAAGCATCTGAACTTCATCCAACAGAATATAATATTTCTCATGATCGCGAAGCTGCCCTTTTATCCACGGATAGAATACCTTTGGGTCACGGTACTCGATATTGTCAAACAAATCAAACGCCATTTCTATAATATGGTCAGGCATTACTCCATCCGCAAGCAGAGCTCTTTTAAACAAGGTACGCAGCAAATAAGACTTTCCACATCTACGGATGCCTGTCACAATTTTTATCAATCCATTGTTTTTGCGCCTTATCATCTGTTCCAAATAATAATCTCGCTTAATTTCCATCGTCCGGCTCCTCACTAAAAGATATTTTGGTTATTTTTTACCCGTTTTTCTTCTATTATACCAGAGATCGCTTAAATTGCAATTTCTAAAAGATATTTCGGTCAGATTACTCCATCGTTTCTTTTAGACAGGGAATAACTTCCATTTTTTAGGGTATACTGGAAAATGTAGGATATCAACTCAATCGCCAGGAAAGGCAGCAAGCAGAATATGAAAATATTATTTTATGACACAAAAAGCTATGACAAAGAGTCCTTTCATGCGGCTCTGTCCGCATATCCCGACCTGCGGCTGGAATACACCAAGTCGGACTTAGACCCCAGGACTGCGGCGCTGTCGGAAGGTTTCGACGCGGTGTGCGCTTTCGTCAACTCCAACATCAACGACCAGACCCTCTCCATCCTTCGGGACAAAGGGATCCGTCTGATTCTGATGCGCTGTGCGGGTTATAACAATATCGATCTGGAAAAAGCAAAGGCATCCGGCATACGCGTGATGCGCGTCCCGGGATATTCCCCCGAGGCGGTGGCGGAACACGCCATGGCGTTGGCTCTGGCCAGCAACCGCCGTCTCCACAAAGCCTATATTAAGGTGCGGGAAAACGACTTCAGCCTAAGCGGTCTCATGGGTTTCAATTTCTATCAAAAGACTGCCGGAATCATAGGCACCGGCAAGATCGGCGCCGCCATGTGCCGCATCTGCCAGGGTTTCGGCATGAACGTGATCGCCTATGACGTCTGTGAGAACACCGATCTGACACCGTTTGTCAGATATGTATCGCTGGAGGAAGTTCTGGCGCAGAGCGACTTGCTTTCTCTGCACTGTCCGCTGACAGATTCCACCTACCATATGATCAACCTCAATACCATCCGCCGAATGAAAGATGGCGTCATTCTTGTGAACACTTCCAGAGGCGCGCTGGTCAAGACCGAAGATTTGATCGAAGGCATCCGTATGCACAAATTTGCCGGAGTCGGACTGGATGTCTATGAGGAAGAAACTCCCAATGTGTTTGAGGACCGCTCCGACGAGATCCTTGAGCACTCCATCACCGCGAGGCTTCTGTCCTTCCCCAATGTGATGATCACGTCCCACCAAGGCTTTTTCACCAGGGAGGCTCTCAACGCGATCGCATACACCACCCTGCAAAATGCGACAGACTATGCCGCCGGAACAGACAGTCCTAACACCGTGGAGTAAACCCCTGGAAGGATCCTCCCGAGCCATCTCACCTTGTGCCGGCGTCTTCCACACCCTTTAAAAATTTCCGAATCAGCTTATAGAGTTGTTCCGTGTCAAGCGGTTTCGCGAGATGCGCATTCATACCACTCTCCATGGCGTTTTTCCGATCTTCGTCAAAAGCGTTTGCCGAAACGGCGATGATCGGAATATTAGCCAGAGCCGGATCCTCAATTTCCCTGATCGCCCTTGTGGCATGATACCCGTCCATAACCGGCATCTGGATGTCCATGAGGATCAGATCATAATAGCCGGGAGCGGATTGTCTCACCTTTTCCACCGCTATGTTGCCGTCGGAAGCATTGTCCACCAAAAAGTTGGCGTCCTGCAGTACCGCGTTCTCGATCTCCAGATTGATCTCATTGTCATCCACGATCAAAATCCGCTTTGGGGAAGCGAAATCCAGCGTTTCCTCTTTCGTCTCCTCCTGATATCCAATCTGACGCTCACAGATATTAAAAGGGATCGTGACGGTAAACTTACTGCCCTTGCCGGCCGCACTGGATACGCCTATCGTCCCGCCCATCATCTCCACCAGATCTTTCGCAATGGTCAGTCCCAACCCTGTGCCGGGTATCCTGCTCATTGTAGTATTTTTCTCACGCTCAAAGGGTTCAAAGATGTGCTCCAAAAACGCTTCATCTATACCGATACCGTTATCTTCCACCGTAAACTCGTACACAGCGCCGTCATTCCCTGACTCTTTCTGCTCCGAGATCACAATATTGATCCAGCCGTGCTCATTTGTATATTTGATCGCATTGTCCGCTATGTTGGTCAAAATCTGACAAAGCTTCCGCTCGTCCGCATACACATTGATGTGCTTCAGACGGGAAATATCCAGAGACAGCCGGATGTTCTTGGCTGCTGCCCTAGGCAGTACATACCCCTGCACCTGATGCACGACATCGATCAAATTGCAGTCTTCCTTTTCCAACTGAATTTTGGCGGACTCTATTCTGGACACCTCCAGCACATCATTGAGCAGACCCAACAACTGCTCGCTGGCGGAGTTGATCAGCTCCAGATAGTTGGACACCTTCTTTTCATCGTCCCTATGTCTTTTGATCAGGGCCACAAAGTTGATGATAGCGTTCATGGGCGTCCTGATATCGTGAGACATGTTGGAAAGGAAACGGTTCTTCGCATTATTCGCCATATTGGCCGTGTTCAGAGCATCCGTCAACAACTGGTTCTGCGTCATTTCCTGCGCGATCTCCTCCTCCACATCCCGATACCCCATGACGATCTGCGAGATATGGTCCTCGCTGCTCACATTCACAACGCGAAGCTGTATATACACCACCTTATCATTCTTAAAAATACGATAATTAATGTGAAAATTCTTTACGCCGGCAAGCTTCTCCCTGATGTACTCAGGAGTTGTGACGCTGCGGAGAAGCTCCTGATCCTCCGGATACACCCATTCCTTGATATATTCGGAATCAAAACCGGTGAATCTGCATATGGGACTCTCCTTCGGGAATTTCTTTTCAAAACGATTGCTCACACGATACGCCTGAATCTGATCCTCGTCCAGATTCACATAGAAAATAGACTCATAATCGATACTGAGTCCCTCGATGACCTCAAGCCTTCTCAAGTGCTCTCTGTTGATCATCTCCATCTTTTGATCATATTCTTCAATCCTGCTCTGAAACTGCTGCTCCGTCTGCTGCCGTTCCTTTAACAGGTTCTCACGTTCCTCCCAGCTCTGCCGCTTTTTATTTGTGGCGTCTCCCACGAACACATAAAAAACGTCCCCTATCGTCTGGCTGCGGACAAAGTGGCCATAATCGTCGATCCATCGTATCCCGCCGCCCTTTGGTATGATCCGATACTCCACATAGTCCAAATCATACTGACTCTCCGTAATCTGCTTCCAAATACTCTCCTCCACCTCATTCAGATCGTCAGGGTGCACGATCCCCCGAAACGAATTGCCGGTGAGCTCTCGAAACTCCTCCATCGTATCACAATTAAAGATTCGCAACATCGCATCATTGGCATAGAGCAGTTCCTCATTTCCCTCCGCCCGATAAATGAAAAAACCTCCAGGCATCTTATCTAAAAATGAAAGTAGCTGCCTGGCTGCCCGCACCATCTCCTCATCCGGCTGCTCCAGGGAAGCCGCCGCCAAATCAGGATCGTCTGTTTGAGAATGTCCCATCAGAGACAACATTTTTTCCAGTATTTCGCTATCTAGTTTGGCCGTATAATTCAAGAGTATCCCGCCTGCCTTTCTCAATCCGCCTGTGTCATTATCATTATAACGGAAATTTTTTGTTTTGTCTACTGTGGCCAAACCTGCGACAAACTTTCTATAACAGTTCAACCATAAAGTGATTGTGGTTTCGAGTTAGTGACGGAGCATAGGTTACAGAAAAGACTTTCTGTAACCTATGCTCCTGTATCCCACAATTTCCACAAGTATCCCTTCCTCACAATCCAAATAGTAACACTTGTTATTTCCGGATACTGAGCTCCAGTGGGGTAATTGTTCCCATGAGGAACCGTTGAAACACGTCGGC
>JAMPHU010000091.1 GCA_023663225.1 Candidatus Gastranaerophilales bacterium | reverse complement strand
AGTTTGAGAGAGCGGAGAGGGATTGATGTTCGGTTTTGAGGGTGTGATGGAGATTAGATAAATTATAGAAGAAATAAGGGCAGCCAAGGCTGTTCTTTTTTTGATAATAGGCAGAAAAAAAATAAACAAATTTTTTTACTTTATAGTTTCATTTTCTGACAAATATGTTATAATAGGGATAAGTGAACAATAAAATCTCGAGAGGTATGGTTTCTATAGATTTTTTGGTTATGGAGCAATTCTTTTGAGGAAAGTGACGAGGTGGAGAGATGGATACAAAGATTTTACTAGAAAATGGGACGAATGAATTGGAGGTTCTTGAATTTACATTAGGCGGTAATTCTTACGGCATTAATGTGGCAAAGATCAAAGAGATTATTGTTTACCAACCGGTTACTCCCGTCCCAAATTCACACCCCAGTATTGAAGGTATTTTTATGCCGCGTGATACCATGATCACAGCGATCGATTTGAAGAATTGCTTGGGAAGGGGAGAATCTCAGCCGACAGGTCTTTTTATAGTGACCAACTTCAACAAACTGGATATCGCGTTCCATGTTGAAACTGTTCTTGGTATACATAGAGTATCCTGGAGGAATATCATCAAACCGGATATCACGATCTCGACGGCTGATGAGAGCGTTGCTACCGGTATTATCAAGCAGGATGGCAAATTGATCATCATTCTGGATTTTGAGAAGATTGTCAGCGATATCAATCCCGAGACAGGTTTGAAGATTTCGGAGATTACAGAGCTTGGCACAAGATCAAGGAAAGATGTACCGATCCTGATTGCGGAGGATTCGGTTCTTTTGAACAAATTGATTGTAGATTCCCTGAAAGCAGCGGGTTATGACAATCTGATCCACACGGAGAACGGCCAGAAGGCGTACGATGTGATCACACAATGTAAGCACGAAGGTACGTTAGATCAGCATGTGCGCTGCATCATTACGGATATCGAGATGCCGGAGATGGACGGGCATCGGTTGACAAAGTTGGTCAAGAGCGATGATGAGACAAAGGATATTCCGATCATTATTTTCTCCTCTTTGGTGAATGATGAGATGAAACGAAAGGGAGAGGCACTTGGTGCAGATGCTCAGTTGTCGAAGCCGGAAATCGGTAATCTGGTAAAGATCGTTGATAAGCTGGTTGCAGAAAAGCATTTAGCTGATTGAGAGAAAGCTGGGAATCTTCCCAGCTTTTTTCATCAGGTATCTACAGCAGGCCGGCATAAATACTGACTGGAAATGAGCGGATAGTACAATGCAGAATGATATTTTACAACGGATAGAGGAATCGGATATGCTTCTGATCGGTTTTGGAGAAGCTTTTGATGATCTTTCTTTTTTTCATGGCGACATGCGATATCAACAGATGGTACAGCGGCTTGAGGCGGCAGGGCAAGAATGGCTGCTTCCGGCGTATTGTGATATGTTGCGCGGGGAGCGGAAAGAAACGATTTTGACTGCAATGCAAAGATTCGCTGCATACATTGCGCACAAAAACTATTTTGTCATCACAACTTCCACCGGTGGTACGATCCGCAAGGTTCCTTGGAGAGAGGGCAGGTTGGTGACGCCCTGTGGAAGTGGAGGACAGAAGCAGTGTGTGCACGGCTGTGAGGAAGGGTTGATGAAATTGACAGAGGAGGACCGCAGCGCGTTGGAGGCGTATTTTGATGTGCTCGAAAAGGGGATGCAGCCACCAGAGCTGCGTTTGACGCTGGGGAAATGTCCTAAGTGTGGTGGGGATCTGATCTTAAATAATATCTACACGCAATATTACGACGAAAAAGGGTATTTGGAAGATTGGAAAAGATACACGGGGTGGTTACAGGGGACTTTGAATCATAAACTCCTGATCTTAGAACTTGGAGTGGGGATGCAATGTCCGACAGTGATTCGTTTTCCGTTTGAAAAAATTGCTTTCTATAATAAGAAAGCCTACTTGTGTAGAGTGAATGAAACGCTCTATCAGTTGACGGAAGAATTAAAGGAAAAAGGCTGTTCAATCTCCGAGAATCCCGTTGATTGGTTGCAATTCCTGTGTTAAACTATAGGAAGTAAAAATAATAAGAAGTATAAATAATAAGAAATAAAAATAGGAATAAAAATAAGGAAACAAGAGGAGATGCTGCCTGGGTGAGGCGGTTTTTCCTTGGAGGACAAGATATGCCTTCTCAAGAAGAATATTTAGACAATCTATTAAAAGGTCTCTCGGAAAGCCCAAAGCAGGATGTACCGCAGGCGGACGAGGACGCTGATCTGCTGGGAATAGAAGGATTGGAGGATATCCTGCAAGGACTTGAGGATGCAGGAACAGATGACGGTGAGCTCGATCCGGCAGTGTTGAATGAGGCTTTGGCGGAGGAATTGTCTGATACAGAAATGACAGCCATTGCGGAAGCATTGTCAGAACCGGAAAATGCGGAGACGAATCTGTCTGAGGCGGATACAGAATTGATAGGTGAGGAATTGCCTGAGGCGGCTGTGGAGCCGATGGGCGAGGAGTTGTTTGGGCTGGATGTAGAGTCGATAGGCGAGGAATTGCCTGAGGCGGCTGTGGAGCCGATGGGCGAGGAGTTGTTTGGGCCGGATGTGGAGTCGATAGGCGAGGAATTGCCTGAGGCGGCTGTGGAGCCGATGGGCGAGGAGTTGTTTGGGTCGGATGCCGAGTCGATAGGCGAGGAATTACCTGAGGCGGCTGTGGAGTCGATGGGAGCGGATCTGTTTGAACCGGCTGCGGACTCGATAGGCGGAGAATTGTCTGTCGAGGAGGATGAATTAGCGGATTTGGATAATCTGGATAATTTAGACGATTTGTTGGCTAATCTGGGCGATGTGGATTTGGAGGATGAGGATATTGAACTGTCCAATCAGGATGAAGCCATTATACAGGAAGCACTACAAGAGGGTATGGCAGAAGACTCCATGGCAGAAGAAACGTCGATAGAAGAACTAATGGCAGAAGAACCATCGATAGAAGATTTAATGGCAGAGGAGTCACTGGCGGAAGAAGCGTCGGTGGAAGGGACAATGGCAGAAGAACCGATTACAGAAGAGGCAATTACAGAAGAATCACCGATGGAAGAGGTGGCAGTGGAAGATGCGATAGAAGTGAGCACCGAGGAGGTGAAGGCGGTGAATAGCGCTGTCAAAGAGGAGTTGAATCCGCTGGAAGATGATTTTTCGGATCTGGAAGGTTTGCAAGAAATGTTGAACAGCTTGGAGGACGATGACGATGATCTGGATGATCTGGATCTGAGTGAAATGGATGCGCTTTTGCAGTCTGCCAGCGAGGAAGATATTGATAAGCTCATCGAGAACAGTAAGGTAAGTTCGTCCAAAGCGGGAGAAGAGTTGTCGGACACCGATCTGATGGCGTTATTGGGGGATACAGAGGACGAAGCATTAGGCGAGATCCATGACCTGCTTCAAAAGTCTGATAACAATGAGGCGGTAGATGACAGCATTGGTTC
The DNA here is from genome assembly GCA_023663225.1 of Candidatus Gastranaerophilales bacterium. Classification (GTDB taxonomy): domain Bacteria; phylum Bacillota; class Clostridia; order Lachnospirales; family Lachnospiraceae; genus Acetatifactor. The sequence goes on along the minus strand of JAMPHU010000091.1, from coordinate 4,773 downwards.
GGCGGCCGGTGCGGAGACCGCGGCGGGACAGTCGAGCGAGGAGCTTTCTGGCAAGGAGGCCAAAAAGAAGAAGCGCGAGGAGCAAAAGGAGGCAAAACGTCTCGCAAAGGAGGCTAAAAAAGAGGCTAAGAAAGATGCTAAAGCTGCGAAACGCGGCAAGAAGGGCAAGACCGCGGAAAAGAAAGAGGAGGCTGACGGGCCGGATGCGGATGTTTTGGCGTCATTGATTCCGGAGGAAGAGGGCAAGGAAGACGGCGACTGGTCCTTAGATGCGGCGTTGGACGAGGCTGTTGGAGGAAAGAAAGAGCCGGCGGCCAAGCAGAATTTCTTCTCCAAACTGGTTAATTTCCTGACAGAGGAAGACGAGGAAGAGGAGGAGAATGAGAATGTCCAAATATCCGACGAGAATCAGACGATTTTGAACGAATTGGACAAAGAAGGCAAGAAGGGCAAAAAAGATAAGAAAGCCAAGAAGCCCAAAAAAGATAAGAAAGGCAAGGAAGGCAAGGGCGACGAGGAGGAAGAGGCCGAGGACGGAAAGGGGAAAGGAAAGAAACCAAAAAAGGAGAAGAAGCCCAAGAAGGAGAAGCCGCCTAAGGAGAAAGCCGATAAGCCGGACGACGGCAAACCGGTCAAGAAGCTTTCCAAAAAGCGGGTGATGGCGGTTGCTGCGCTTTGTCTGTCGCTGCTTTTGGTGATCCTGCTGCTCACCAATCTGACCGGAGATTACACGGTCAAAATGGCAGGGCGGAACGCTTATTACAGCGGAGACTATCAGACCTGTTATGAGAGTTTGTATGGTAAAGATCTGACCGAGAGCGAAGAGGTCATGTTCAACAAGTCGGAGTGTGTTCTCAGAGCACGCCTGTGGATGCGTGAGTACGAAATTTTTGCGCAGGAGGGCTCCGAGGTGGAGGCGTTGGATATTTTGATCCAGTCCGTCAATGATTTCTCTCTCTTGTATGAGTATGCGCTACAGTGGAATGCGGGCACGGAAGTGATGGAGGTGTATGACCGCATGGTGTCGATTCTGTCGGGAAAATATGGTCTGACAGAGGAGGAGGCACTGCAGATTGCGGCGGAGAAAGAGGATGTTGACTATACCTTGAGAGTGCTGGAAATTGTCGATGGCAAGCGCGATGCCGAGAATCAGGAGGAGGCACCCGAGGCTCCTTTGCAGGATGTGTTGCCGGCGGAAAATGAGGAGAATCTGGGAAGTACCAGTTTTATTGACAACAGATAATGCAGCCTGAAAGGATGAGAATGAGATGATCGCGATCATTGATTATGATGCGGGCAACACAAAAAGCGTGGAAAAGGCAATATTGGCATTGGGTGAGCAGGCGGTCCTCACCAGGGATGCAGACTGCATACAAAACGCGGACGGAGTGATTCTGCCCGGAGTGGGTGCCTTTGGGGATGCTATGGAGAAGCTTCACCGTTACGGACTGGCGGATGTGATTCGAAAGGTGGTGGAGAAGAATACTCCCTTTTTGGGGATCTGTCTCGGACTCCAGCTTTTGTTTGAGAGCAGCGAGGAGAGTCCGGGGGTGGAAGGACTGCGTCTTTTAGAGGGAAAGATCGTGAAGTTTCCGTCGGAAATGGGACTTAAGATTCCCCATATCGGCTGGAACGATCTAAAGTTTCCGAAAGAGGGCAGGCTGTTTGCCGGGATACCCGATGGAACTTACGCTTATTTTGTCCATTCCTACTATCTGCAGGCTGCGGATGAGAATATTGTCACGGCTGTCACGAATTACGGTGTGCCGGTACACGCGTCTGTGGAGAAGGATAATATATTTGCCTGTCAGTTCCATCCCGAGAAAAGTTCGGAGGCGGGACTTGCCATGCTGCGGAACTTTATCGGGATATCGACAAAAAATAAGACAGGGCGTGAAAGATAAGGAAGGCTGGATACCGCGATGCATACGAAGAGAGTGATCCCCTGTCTGGACGTGAAGGACGGCAGGGTGGTAAAAGGGATCAATTTTGTGAATATCAGAGATGCGGGGGATCCCACGGAGGTGGCTGCGGCCTATGACAAGGCGGGAGCCGACGAGGTGGTATTTTTGGATATCACAGCCTCGGCGGACAGCCGTGCCACGCAGCTTGAGTGGGTGCGTCAGGTGGCGAGCAGGCTGTTTATCCCTTTTACTGTGGGAGGCGGCATCCGCACAGTGGATGATTTCAGAGCGATCCTGCGGGAGGGCGCGGACAAGATTTCCATCAATTCCGCTGCAATTATGAATCCCAGGCTGATCTCGGATGCGGCGGATAAATTTGGCAGTCAGTGCGTGGTGGTGGCGATCGATGCCAAGAGGCGCGGCGATGGCGGCTGGAATATCTATAAAAACGGCGGGCGCGTGGATATGGGGATCGATGCGGTAGAATGGGCCGTGCAGGCGCAAAAGCTGGGAGCGGGAGAGATTCTTTTGACCAGTATGGACGGCGACGGCACAAAGGCAGGCTACGATATCCCGCTGACGAAGGCGGTGGCGGAGGCGGTGAGTATTCCTGTCATCGCTTCAGGAGGGGCCGGCACGCTGGAGCATTTCAGGGAGGCACTGGTGGATGCGAAAGCGGAAGCTGTCTTGGCGGCGTCCTTGTTTCATTACAAGGAGCTGGAGATTTGCCAAGTGAAGGAGTACTTGAGAGAACACGGTGTCAGTGTACGATTATGAGAAGAGGAAGGAAAAGCTGTGGCAGGAATAGATAACGATTGGCTGCAAGTTCTGGAAGGAGAATTTCGTAAACCCTATTATAAGGAGTTGTATCGTTTTGTCTTGAGCGAATACAACACAACGCAAGTGTTTCCACCGTCAGACGACATATTTAACGCTTTTCATCTGACGCCCTTAAGTCAGGTGAAGGTGGTCATTTTGGGACAGGATCCCTATCACAATGTGGGGCAGGCGCACGGACTGTGTTTTTCCGTGAAGCCGGATGTGGAACCACCGCCATCTTTGGTCAATATTTATCAGGAGTTGCACGATGATCTTGGTTGCTATATCCCCAACAACGGATATTTGGTGAAATGGGCCAAGCAGGGTGTGTTGATGCTCAACACGGTCTTGACGGTGAGGGCGCATATAGCCAATTCTCATCGAGGAAAAGGCTGGGAGGAGTTTACCGACGCGGCGATCAGTGCGCTGAATAGGCAGGATCGCCCCATCGTGTTCATATTGTGGGGGAAGCCGGCGCAGATGAAGAAAAGTATGTTAAACAACCCCAACCACTTGATCTTGGAGGCGCCGCATCCAAGTCCCCTGTCGGCGTACAGAGGCTTTTTTGGGAGCAGACCCTTTAGCAAGGCCAATCATTTTTTGGAGGAACACGGAGTGGAGCCTGTGGATTGGCAGATAGAGAATATTGAGACGGATATACAACAGTGAAGGAGCATAGAAAGATATGCATAGCGAGATACCGAAAAAACCGTTTGTGACAAAGGAACTGATCGAGAAGATCGCAAAGGAGTATCCTACCCCTTTTCATATCTATGATGAGCGGGGGATACGCGAGAACGCCAAAGCTTTGAAGGAGGCGTTTTCATGGAACAAGGGATACAAGGAGTTTTTTGCCGTGAAGGCGACCCCCAATCCCTTTTTGATCAATATTCTGCGGGATTACGGATGCGGATGCGACTGTTCTTCCCTGACGGAATTGATGCTCAGCGAAGCGATGGGAGTTAAGGGGGAGGATATTATGTTTTCCTCCAACGACACGCCGGCGGAGGAGTTTCGTTATGCGGTGAAATTGGGAGCCACTGTCAATCTGGACGATTTCACGCATATTGACTTTTTGGAAAAGACGGTGGGATGTCTGCCTAAGACGATCAGCTGCCGATACAATCCCGGCGGATATTTTTCCATCAGCAACAATATCATGGACAATCCCGGCGATGCAAAGTACGGTTTCACAACCGAACAGCTTTTTGAAGGCTTCAAGGTCTTGAAGGAAAAAGGGGTGGAACATTTTGGCATCCACGCTTTTTTGGCCAGCAATACGGTTACCAATGCGTATTATCCCACGTTGGCCAAAACATTGTTTGAGACTGCCGTCAAGCTGAAGGAGGAGACCGGAGCACATATCGCTTTTATCAATCTCTCCGGCGGCGTGGGCGTCCCTTACAAGCCGGACCAGGAACCCAACGATATTCGGGCGATCGGCGAAGGCGTGAGAAAGGTGTACGAGGAGGTGCTGGTACCGGCGGGTATGGGAGATGTGGCGATCTATACGGAGCTGGGACGGTTTATGATGGCTCCCTACGGGCATTTGATCACGCGGGCCATCCACGAGAAGCATACCTACAAGGAATATATCGGCGTGGACGCCTGTGCGGCCAATTTGATGCGCCCTGCCATGTATGGAGCCTACCATCATATCACTGTGCTGGGCAAGGAAGATCATCCCTGTGATCACAAATATGATGTGGTGGGTTCGCTCTGTGAGAACAATGACAAGTTCGCCATAGATCGAATGTTGCCCGAGATTGCGATCGGCGATTATCTTGCCATCCATGATACGGGGGCGCACGGTTTTTCCATGGGATACAATTATAATGGCAGGTTGTGGTCGGCGGAGCTGCTCTTAAGAGAGGATGGCGAAGTGCAGTTGATCAGGAGAGCGCAGACGCCGAAAGATTATTTTGCCACCTTTGACTGTTTCGATATTTTTGAAAAGTTTGATTTCACATAAGGGCAGTACGCGGAGCGTGCTGACCGTTGTTTAGTATGACGGGCATGCCCGTGTTCTGTGGTGAAAGTCCACTTAGGC
>JAMPHU010000090.1 GCA_023663225.1 Candidatus Gastranaerophilales bacterium | reverse complement strand
GCAAGCTCCCACGGGCAATTTGTACATTCATTTCTGCATGGCTGAACTGTTACCAAAAAGGGACTGTCACATGACAGTCCCTCGTCCAAGCTGAACTATTGATCTTCCTCTCCGTCCCAGTTTAAGTATTCAAATTCAAATTCATCCTCTTCGTCCGCCATAAAATTCTTGGATTTCCATCCCTGTCTTTGCGCATTGTCAGCCGACTGCTGCCTTGCCTGATCCTGACGTCGGCCTTCCTGAACCAGTCTGCCCCCCTGCATATTCTGAGGCCTGCCTTCTCCCTGGATGGGTCTGCCTCCCTGCGCGTTCTGGGGTCTTCCCTCCCCTTGAACGGAATGGCCTCCCTGTACATTCTGGCGCCTGCCTTCTCCTTGAACGGAACGGCCTCCCTGCATATTTTGAGATCTACCCTCTCCCTGACTGGGGCGGCCTCCTTGTGCACTCTGCGGTCTTCCCTGAACGGGGCGACCGCTTCCTTGAGTCTGTCTGCTCCCCTGAGATGCGCCTGACTGCGGTCTGGAACCTCCCTGCCTGGGAGCCCCCTGTCCCTGAGGACGGCTTGTGCGCTGACCACCGTTTTGCGACCTGCCAGAGTTTGTACGTCTGGCTGCCTCTCTCTCCACCTCTGCAAAGTATGCGGAATCAGACATATCTTTCATCTTAAAGAAGATCAGGGTCGTCACCATCGCCAAAAGAACGATAACCACCACCAGAATAATCATAATGATCTTTTGGGTCTTAATCGTCTTCTCAGCCTGTGTATACGCGTTAGCTGCCTCCAACACCTTGACTAGATCGTATACCTTGATATTCTCACTGTCTGTGTTATCGATCAACTGCCAGATATCCGACGCATACTGTGTGTCATACGTTTTTTTCTCCACTGGCGCCGCAAGTTCAGGCTCCGGCTCCGGACTGACTTCGGGTTCCGGCTCAGCGGGCGGCTCCTCCACGATGGGCGTCAACTCTTCCGAAAGAACCACATAATCGGATCGGATAAACCCGACGACCTCCGAGCCGTTCAGCGTGAAATTCACCTGATACCAGACTTTGTCATCCGCTCCGTCCGTCTGTCCCGTCACAGTCAATGCCGTTCCGCTCTGCACGGTAGTGACAATATCGCTGCTGGTGGAAGCGGCGCTTCTCACACGGACCGCCTGTCCGCCGGATACAGTAGCGCTGACCGGATTCACCTCCGTCACGTCCGCCGTCGTGCTGTTGGTCATGGAAGTCGGTATCACAGTGGCAACAGAAGCGGTATTACCGCCCAGATTGTTTGGTGTGCTGCCGTCTGTGATCTGAACCAGATCAGAACGGACATATCCCAGCGTATCAGCATTTACAATCACCTGATACCAGATATTGCCGTCCGCTCCCATCACCTGACCGTTGATGGAAACTCTTCCATCCTGCTGAACGCCACCCACGGCTTCGCTGTCTGCGCTGGCTTCTAAACGAATCTTCGCATCCACGATCGCTTTTCCGTCGCTCTGCGCATGACTCACAACAGAAAACGGATCCATTGTAAGCGCAAGGACAAACGCAGCCGCCAGAGAACATATTCCTCCCAAAATCTGTTTTCTCCATTGTACCTTTTTCATCTCTTTTTCCTTTCTCTCGTTGTACTTCAACTGCAATATAAAATTTATTCCCGCATAAAGCGCCTCTGACCTTCGTCGCCCTTGGCGGCGGCGCCGAATCCCTGCGCATTTTTCATCAATTTTTCATGTTTTGCGGCCTCCTTGGCCCTGCCGACCTCCACCTCGCACTTGGGGCAATACCTGCCGCTGCGTATGGGCTGTCCGCACGCCTCGCACCGCAGCGCTACGCGGGAGCCCTCCGCCACCTCAATGCGAGAGTCTTTGAGCATCTGCCTGATAGAGCGCTGAGAAATTCCGGTTGCCGCTTCCACCTCCGCAGCGGTAGCCCCTTTATGGTTTTCCAGATACATATGCACCACTCCGTAATCATCATACTGGATGGCCCCGCATTGCTCACATTTGTATTCGCCGACTCCTTTAAATTCCATAGCCCCGCCACATTCTGTGCATTTCTGGGGTATATGGTAATGATCCTCCCTAATCAATCCGCCTCTCATATCAATACCATACCTTTCCGTTAAAAACTATATTTACAATTTCTCAATTGCCTTTCCGATATCATGCCGCATATACTTATTTTCAAAATCCACCCAATCGGTCGCCGCATACGCGTTGGCTCTCGCCTCCTGCAATGTCCGCCCCTTTGCCGTGACCCCGAGGACGCGCCCTCCGCTTGTCACAATGCGGCCATCCGCGATCTTGGTTCCCGCATGGAAACAATAGTAACCCTCTGCTTTATCAAAACGCTCCAGCCCCTTGATCTCAAACCCTTTTTCATAGGACACCGGATATCCATCGCTGGCAAGCACCACGCACACCGCCGCATCCTCTTCAAACTGCAGCTCGATCTGATCCAGTCTGCCATCCACACAGGCTTCCATAACCTCTATCAGATCATTCTTCATGCGCGGCAACACCACCTGCGTCTCAGGATCCCCAAACCTTGCGTTGTACTCCAACACCTTGGGACCATCTTTTGTAAGCATCAGGCCAAAGAAGATCACCCCCTTGAAGGGACGTCCCTCCGCCGCCATGGCGTCCACCGTAGCCTGATAGATATGCTCTTTGCAGAATGTATCCACCTCCTCTGTGTAGAAGGGACTGGGAGAAAATGTCCCCATTCCGCCGGTGTTGAGGCCTTGATCCCCGTCCTTCGCCCGCTTGTGATCCTGGGCGGAAGTCATAATCCGTATGGTTTTCCCGTCCACAAAGGAAAGCACGCTGACCTCCGGGCCGGTCAGAAACGCTTCCACTACCATCCGGTCGCCCGCTGCGCCGAACTTTTTATCCTGCATAATGGTCTTTACGCCTTCTAAAGCCTCCTGCTTGGTATTGCAGATCAGCACACCCTTGCCCAGGGCCAGACCGTCCGCTTTCAGCACGATCGGATAAGCTGCCTCCTCCTCCAAATACCGAATGGCCGCCTCCGCATCGTCAAAGCTCTCATAAGCCGCGGTGGGAATTTGATACTTTTTCATCAGATCCTTGGAAAACGCCTTGCTTCCCTCCAGGATCGCCGCATTTTTTCTGGGGCCGAACACTCGAAGTCCCGCCTCCTCCATGACATCCACCAGACCGCCCACCAGCGGGTCATCCATCCCCACTATGGTAAAATCGACTGCTTTCTCTTTGGCAAAGGCCACCAGCTTATCAAACTCCATCGCGCCGATATCCACGCACTCGGCAATCTGCGCGATCCCTGCGTTTCCGGGTGCACAATATATTTTATCCACCTTGGCGCTTTTTGCCACACTTGCGGCGATGGCATGTTCCCTGCCGCCGCTTCCCACAATCAATACCTTCACTGTACAGCCACCTCGCTTTTATCTTCTCTCCCCCGTCTCACGCATCTGCCATTTTCCACAGATATGCGGCTATTTGCGATATCGTCGATCGCCTGGGGGAGCAATATCCACTCCGCCTGTTCCATCACACGGCGCTGCAGCGCCTCGGGGGTATCCCCTTCCTCTATCATAACTGCCTTCTGTGAGATGATCGGGCCTTCGTCCATCCCTTCCGTCACATAATGCACGGTGGCTCCCGTCACCTTGACGCCGCGCTCCAACACTCTCTCGTGCACTTTCAGACCGTAATAACCCACGCCACAAAAGGAAGGAATCAGCGAGGGATGGATGTTGATCATACGCCACTGATACTTCCTCACCATCTGAGGCGGGATCGCCACCAGAAAACCCGCGAGTACAATCAAATCCGGCGCAAACCCATCCACCGCCTGCAAAAACGCCTCATTGAAGGCAGCTCTGTCCGCATAATCCTTGGGCGATACGCTGACTGCGGGGATTCCCGCCGCCCTGGCCCGCTCTAAGCTTTTGACTGTCTTATTGTTGGAGATCACGCCCGCCAACTCTACATTGGTGATGCCGCCGGAGGCAACTGCATCGATGATCGCCTGCAGATTTGTGCCGCCTCCCGACACCAACACTACCACTCTCAACATAGGATAACACCCTTCTCTCCGGCTCCACAGCTTCCTATCATATATGGAGTCTCTCCGGCTTCCCGCAGAGCTTCCATCGTCCGCGCGGCCTCATCAGGACCCACCGCCAAGACCATGCCAAGCCCCATATTGTAGGTATTGTACATGATCTTTTCCTCTATCTCACCCTTTTCCTGCAAGAGTTTGAAAATGGCGGGCACCGGATAGCTGTCCTTTTTCACGGATGCATAAACCCCCTCCGGCAACATTCTGGGAATATTCTCATAGAAACCGCCGCCCGTGATATGACTGCAGCCTTTTATGGTCACGCCCGCATCCTTTACTGCCCTCAAAGCCTTCACATATATTTTGGTGGGAGTGAGCAATACCTCTCCCAACGTAGCGCCCAATTCCTCATAATAAGTATTAAGACTCTCCCTGGTCATTTCAAACACCTTGCGGATCAGAGAAAACCCGTTGGAATGTACCCCCGAGGAAGCAATTCCGATCAGTGTGTCGCCAGGCCGTATCGTCTCGCCGGTGATCAAATTCTTTTCATCCGCCACACCCACCGTAAAACCGGCCAGATCGTACTCGTCCTCCGGCATCAGTCCAGGGTGCTCTGCGGTCTCACCGCCCACCAGCGCGGCGCCCGCCTGCCTGCAGCCCTCGGCTACACCCTTTACGATGGCGGCGATCTTTTCGGGATAATTCTTGCCACATGCTATGTAATCCAAAAAGAACAGCGGTTCTCCTCCGGCGCACGCCACATCATTCACACACATCGCCACACAGTCGATACCGACCGTATCATGTTTGTCCAGAAGAAACGCCAGCTTGATCTTCGTGCCCACACCGTCCGTGCCTGACAAAAGCACCGGTTTCTCCATCCCTTTCAACGCTTCCGCCGAAAAAGCGCCGGAAAATCCGCCCAAGCCCCCCAACACCTCGGGGCGCATGGTTTCTTTCACGCTCTGCCTGATCAGTTCCACAGACCGATAACCGGCCTCAATGTCCACGCCTGCCTTTTTGTAATCTATCGCCATCGTCATTCTCCTCGCGCTCTTACTTCCAATCCTTGTATCCGTTTGCCTGCAGACGGGCATCCTTCGCCTCCACCTGCTCCTTCAGCTTCCCGCTATATTGTTTCAGTTTCTCCAAAAGCTCCTCATCCGAAGTGGCCAGTATCTTGGCCGCCAAAAGACCGGCATTTGCGCCGCCGTTGATCGCCACAGTCGCCACCGGTATACCGGAGGGCATCTGCACGATAGAATAGAGAGAATCGCGGCCGCCCAAAGAGCTGGTGTGCATGGGGATACCGATGACCGGCATGGGAAAGATCGCCGCACACATGCCCGGCAGATGCGCCGCCATGCCCGCTCCCGCGATAATCACCTTAAAACCCCTCTCCTCCGCGCTCTTCGCATACTCAAAAAACACATCCGGCTCCCTGTGCGCGCTGATGATCCGCATCTCATAAGGGATCCTCAACTCTTCCAATATATCCGCCGCTTTCGCCATAACAGGCATATCCGAATCGCTGCCCATCACAATGCCTACCTTTGCCGCCATGATATCCTCCTTTGGTACCGCTTTGATGTCATACATACGATACAACATCTTGTGGTCATAAACACCCTCATACCACTATCTATACCCTAGTTTACTAAAATTAATAAAGGTATGCAATATCTATTTCAAAAAAATTTATTTCTTTTGAAAGGATTCAGCTTTTTGGGGTTGCCGCGAGTGTCGCGGAAAGTTACGGCAAGTTACGCTCCAGAGGGGCAATCATTCCCATTCGGACACGCTTGCGTAAGCGCAATAAATTGCGCTCGATGAAACACGTAGCGACACATAAGCTGACAAAGTACGTCAGCTAAGTGCCGACGTGTTTCAACGGTTCCTCATGGGAACAATTACCCCTCTGGAGCTAAGTGGCCGGCAATGTTGAACCACTTTGCCGGATGCTGTGGTACGAATTGTGCGGATGATATATTCCAAAGCAGACGCTAGCGAGCCGTCGGTACTAATAGTCAACTATGTTGACTATACTGATGTACTTTGTCAGCTTATGTACCGCTACGAGCGAGGTGCAGCGAAAGCGTGTCTGCGTTGGAATATACCATCCGCACAATGACACTCGCGGCAACTATTTCAATGCCAAGGGCATGTTCAATTCCTCCGTTCCTGGCAGAACAAAACGCCCATCCTTGATGATCGGCACTGTCTCGCCGTCTGGCCGCACCACATTCAGCTCTCCCAATTCCTCATAGGGGAGTGTGATATCGGTATGACAGTTAAAATAGGCCTTCTCCGGTTTGATGCCGCGCAAAATCGAAATCTCATTGTCCTTCGCCACAATCTCTTTTCCGTCGGGATTGTACACTTTGACCTCCTCCGAGTGTGAATAACAGGTGTCACCCAAAGCAAAATGAGGCCCCATCTTCTCCGCGATCAAAATGGGCAGTTTACCCTCTATCCCGTATTTTTTGGCAACCGCATAAGCCGTGGTGTTGGTGCCGATGGCAAACTCTCCCATGGGCAGGGTATCGTGAAAAAAGAGAATGTTCTCCTTGATGAAGGCCCGGTTCTCCTCCTTCTTCTGAAAATTACTGCAATGATAGTCCTTCACTTTTCCGTCCTGAAAAGTAATTTCCAGATCCCGATATTCCAATCCGTTGAGATACACACGACTCACATGGAGGACGCCCTGCGTCCCTTCCAGTTTGGGAGATGTGAACACCTCCCCCACGGGAATGTTCACATCCGCCACACAATTTTCAAAAATCGTCTCTTGATCGGGATCCTGCATACGATAGAGATTTACCCGCAGATCGGTGCGGTTGTCCCCCTTTCCCTTGATCACGCAATACTCCCCCGTGTCCAAGACATCGATCAAGCTCTGCTGGATCCGCTGATAAAGTCTGGAGTCTAATGTATTGATGCGGATGATGTCGCTGAAAATCTCCGGAAAGCGCTCCCCGATCTCCGGTATGGGAAAGGCGATAATGGTAAAACTGCGTTCTTCCTCTATAATGTAATTTCTCTGCTGCTCCCCCGCCTGCGTCCGATACTCCACCCACAGACGATTTTGCTCCTCTGACATTCTCAAACTTTCCGGCTTGTTCACCGGCGCAAAATCTTTCTCCCCGAAGGTCTCCACCACCGCTGGCCCCGCATAACCTCTCGCCTCTTTTTTGTACTGCTCAAAGGCAGTTCTGGTCACTTCCAGATTGCGCTTCACATAATTCCGGTCCAGAAAAAGAGCCTTGTCATCCTTGTGATCAAACGCATACTGCCTGTTGGGCGTACCGCCGTAATAACCGTTTTTCACAAGAGACGGATGATAGAGAATACTCGCCGCCGCGCGGTGCACGGTCGCCTTTAGTCCCATCGCCTCAAAATTTTGCAGCGCCCGACGCATCATGCGCTCAAATCCCAGTTGATACCGCAATTCCACTGTCTCCTTGCGGGACAGATCTATCCGGCACACCTCAAAACCTCTGCGATAACCCTCCGTGTAGGTGTCCGCCATTCGATTCAGCTCCTCGTCGGGCAGCTTAGCGAGAAATCTCGCCATAGCCAGCTCGTTCTCTCCCACATACTCACCGTAAGCGTAGAGATAACGCACATCAGACAGATCGGCATCTTGCAGGATACGCAAGGCAAAATTCCCCTCCGATATCAAAAGTTCTCGGATCCTTCGTTCGGCCGCCACATCGCTGTAGTCGTTTACAAACCAATACAAAATCTGTCGGATCTGCTCTCTGTCGGGAAGCCGCCTCTCCTCCTCCCACGCATAGACGAACGCGGTATAAACTTCAAGAAAAAGTTCGCTGCGTATGACCAGCTCCTCCAACCGCCCCTCATGTACAAAACCGATCAGGCTGCGAAGCTCCGCATAAAGAAAAGAAAGCGCGGATCCCAATGCCTCTCCCAGCCGACTGACCGCATACGCGGGATTGGCGTAGCTTTTTTCATAATGTTCCGGCAGGATATCCTCGTACAGAGCATGATTGCGTCTTGCCAGTTCCTCCAAAGAGGCCGCCTTCAAACCGCCGCCCTCCACAAAATGAAAGGTTTCCTTCATACTTATGAGGAATAAAGCCATTTTGACAAAATAATCCTGAAACGCCGCCTCCCCAAAGGAGTCGGAAGGAATCCGATCAATCCGGTCAAAACATAAGTCCAGCCGCTCCAGGAATCCACTTTGTTCAAAATAACGATCGTTTTCTTTTGTGAGATTTTCTGTGTGATCTTGCATTGTCATTCTCTTCTTTCTATATAGAATCCTATCATATCATTCCATCATTTTTGTATCTTATGATGTGGGTGTCAAAAGTACACCACAACTAATTTTAGTCCCTTGATAACTGA
>JAMPHU010000008.1 GCA_023663225.1 Candidatus Gastranaerophilales bacterium | reverse complement strand
TCCTCCAAAAGTTTCCCTACATCCGCCAGCAGCCCTTTTGAAATGTAACTTTGCAAGGGAATCTTACTATCCACCAACAGGATATCTGGCATTTTCCCTGACAAAATATCCATATTCAGCTGCGTGAGGGCATCCAGTTCCTCGTCATAGGTGACATACTGTTTTACGGTGATCCTGTACCTGCTGCTCTCCTGGTTAAATTCTATGATGCGGCTCCTTAAGATTGCATTCAGTTCACCCATGGTTCCCAGCACCACAGTCTCTTTTTGTAACCCTGCAGGAACCTTGGTCCGCTCAAATATGCCCAGCTTTGTTATCCCGCCATCACTGAATATCCCTGCCAGCCGCGTTTCATCTATCTGCCATGCCAGTTGAAAGCCGCTAACATCCAGACCAGCATCCACATAAGACAGCAACTCCACGGGAGCAGTTTTGCTGACATCTAATCCAAGAATCCCCATATGGTCACATAGCAGAATATCATCTACCGTTCCCTGGAAGACCCGATATTGCAATAAATTCTCCGGCAGCTTGCTCCGCTCTCCCTTGCCGGCTTTCAGGTCATAAAACTCACCATAGGGGGTTCCCCCGCTGTCTGTTTTCACCAGAAAGAAACCCTTATCCGATGCGTAAAAACAGTTTTCAAAACTGCTGAAAATATCCTCATCCAGTTTCACACTGCCCGTAGGTTCTCCTTGGAGATCATAAGTATCTGCCACTCGCCCGTTCCCGCTCTTTACAAGGATTACAAAGCCATCTTCTCCCCAAAACAAATATCCTCCCGCCGCTATTTTTTTCTCCCAATGGTCATTCCGGAATCCGTCCCAAAATATAAGATCCACAAAGTCCCCTGTGTCGGAGTAAAATAGAGCCGCCACACTGCCGTCGTCAGATAACTGTATCGAATTCACATACCCGCCGTCCCCTGACAGTTCTATTTTGCCGGACACTTCTTTCCCGCTCCCGTCAGCCAGGCAGTGGAATATCTGGTAATAGCTTGTATACTCCTGCTTCTGAATAGGATCCTCTGGTTCAGGCCCCCACTCCCGTATTTCCAACAGGACGTAAATCTGTTCCCCTTGGCCTGCAATATCATGGACTACAACATCACTGCCATATTCCGTAAAATCCATAATGATGCTGGAGTACGCATATTGCGCTGCCGTTTCCTTATCCGCACCGGTCTGGGGCTGCATACTGGTTCCGGCATCCTGTGTTTCTTCTTTGCCGGCAGAATCCCCATTTTTTTCCTGTTCGTAAGAACAGTGTGCGGCCGAACAGGATGCCATACCCAGGACAAGAATAAACACAGATATAAATAATATAGCTTTCTTTATCATCTTTACACCTTTTGTAGCCTCTATTTCCATGAGAAGACTCGCTGCACTTGCGATTCTTCAGTGTGCAACTTAGATTTTCTTAGCGGACGTATTTTGGCCGCTTAGAAAATCTTTGCACACTTCCCTGCAAGCAGCAGCCATCCTTACTTGTACATCTCAGATTCGGCTACTTGATTGACATTCCATTATTGTCCCAGAACCTGCTTCACAAGCTCCATGAGATCGCTCTGTTTCACCGGTTTGATCAGATAACCCTCCGGCTTTAATTTCAATACCGCCATGATCCGCTCTTTCTCTTTGACGCCGGTGACAAATACCACAGGCACATCCTCCCCGTTTTCCTCATTGCGGATTTTCTCAAAAGTTTCCCTGCCGTCACAATTCGGCATATCATAGTCGAGCAGAATCAGATCCGGCCTGCTCTTTCTGATTACGCGGACAGCCTCCTGTCCCGATGTGGCCATCATGACGTCATAGTTCTTCTTGAGCATACTCTGCATGGTTCTGAGCTGAATGGCGGCGTCGTCCACCAGCAGAATCTTCTTTCTGCCCTCCGGCTGCCTGCCTGCGCTCTTTCCTGTCGGCCTGCGGGATCTTCTTAAGGCCTCGATGGGATCATCCTTCTGCGCCGTCATTCCCATGCTTTCGTAAATCTCATAGATATTGTTGCCGAAGACCAGTTTCTGATCCGTCTCACAGAGATTGTGCAGCCTTTCCCGCGCATCGTCCGAGTTACCCTCCTGCAATTCGGAGAAGATGGTTCTGACTTTGGCATTGGCATACAGCAGATTGTCCTACTGATCGATCACGAGGAGTCCCTCCGCGAACTCATCCATAACATTCTCCTTCACCAGAGAGAGGGCGTCCAACAGATCATATCGGGTAATCAGCACCAGCAAAAGCAGCGTGGCGATCAAATATGCCGGGATCGTCGTGTCATATCCGCCGCTCACCCCGCTGAAGAAGACCAGAAGGCCGATCACGGACACCACCGATATCATGATGAGATAGATAATCTGCACTCGGTCGCGCCTGTTCTTGGTATGCTTCAGAAAGCGGATCCCCGTCGCAAACATAAATACAAAATATACCAGAATCAGAATGTGATAGAGCATATAAATCGGACTGTGTCCAAAGACAAGATGCGGAAACAGGCCATGCTCCGTGTCATACGCTATACTGCTGTAATACAGGGAGTGGTGTTCGCAAGTGAGTACCAGAGCGCTGACCGCCACATGGATCATCCCAAGCGCCGGATACAGGAACTTGGGCGGCTTAATTCCCATGCGCTCAATAAAAAAGATCAGGATAAAGAGAATGATAAAGGGTTTGCCCACATAGATCATCTTGACCGCCTGCAGAGCCTCCTGTCTTGTACCTGCCTGCATCTCAAACAAATACCCCACAAAATTGATCAATGTGGACGTCAGCACGACCAGCAAAATTGTCTGAAGCTTCGTGCTTTTGCGGCACAACACGCACAGAATCTCCAGCACCACTATCACAATACCGATATATTGCAATGCCAATAACGCTGTATACATGGCTTCCCCACCCCAAACTATTTTTACACAGACAAAATCTCTTCTGCGCTAATCCAGCGCTCCCCGGATTGCATCCATCAGCTCCTCATAGGTCTCAAATGCGGGGATTCCCGGATAATCCGCCTTGATCTTCTCCGTGCTGCGGAACAGGAAACCCGCCTTTCCGGCCTGAATCATGGCCAGATCATTATAGCTGTCGCCCGCGGCAATGGTCTCATAGCCGATAGACTGCAAGGCTTTCACGGTGGTAAGCTTGGAATGTTCAATCCTCATCCGAAACCCGGTGATCTCCCCGTCCTGCGCCACCTCCAGCGAATTGCAGAAGATGGTGGGCCACCCCAGCTTTCTCATAAGCGGTGTGGCAAACTGGGTGAATGTGTCGCTGATAATGATGACCTGCGTCAGAGCGCGCAGCTCGTCCAGAAATTCTTTCGCGCCGGGCATCGGATCAATCTTGGCGATAGTCTCCTGTATCTCCTTCAGACCCAGCCCGTGTTCCTTCAACACGCCGATGCGCCACTTCATCAATTTGTCATAATCCGGTTCGTCCCGCGTGGTCTTTCTCAATTCGGGAATGCCGCTCGCCTCCGCAAACGCAATCCAGATCTCCGGTACCAATACGCCTTCCAAATCCAAACATACGATGTTCATTCTATTCCTCCCTGTGTCCTCTCTTCCGCTCCCTGCGGATTCCGGCCTGTGGCGGACCGCCTTTGCCCCGCGGCAGACCACACTTTTTATCATAGCACAAACCGGCCGCGGACACAACTACTATCGCCACGCGCTGATACCGGCCTCGATAAAACACCGTCTCAAAAACCGCAGAACCGCTTCTCTTGCAATGCGATTGTTTTTTGTATTCAATCGGGAAAATTTGTGCTATGATTTATGCTATAATTGATGCTATAGCTGATAGGATTCCCGGCCGCATCTTGCAGCCGCGGAATCGGAACAGGAGCGCAGGATGGCCAACGGAACCAAACAATCCAAAACAATCGGCTCGCAGGAGATCGAACACATCCGCCTCGTCAAGGGACGACGCGGCGACTTCTCCCATGTACAGCCCAACCACAGCCACAATTTTTACGAGATCTTCTATCTGCTCTCCGGCCAATGCCATTATCTTCTGGACGAAAATGTTTATCGGCTGGAGAAGGGCGATCTGGTCTTTATCGCCCCCGGCGCGCTGCACCACTCTATCTACAAAGAGGGGGAAAACTGCGAGATTTACATGATCTACTTCAAGAAAGAACATCTGCTCTTGGAACATATGGCTCTCCCCCAATCGTTTATGGGCAGCGTCCCCGCCCTCTATCAGGAGCCGTTCGCCGCCCTGCTCTCCCGTATGCTCTCGGAACACGCCCGCATAGACGAATACTCGGAGAGCTTTATCAGCGTTTATCTGCAGGAGATTCTCCTGATGCTCATGCGCCACTCCGTCTTGGCGGAGCGGGATCCCGGCCTGCTCAATTCCAGAGACGCGGATATTCTGCTGGCCACCAAATACATCTACAAGCACTTCAAGAAACAGCTGTCGCTGGAGGAAGTGTCTGCAGTGGCGTCCCTAAGCCCCACCTATTTCAGCAAAAAATTCAAACAGACCACGGGCATGGGATTCAAGGAATACCTAAATTACGTCCGCCTCAAACACGCCCAGACGGCGCTTCTGACCACGGACTGTTCCATCACGGAGATCGCTTTGGAATACGGTTTTAACGACAGCAATTATTTTAAAGATTTGTTCAAAAAAGTCTACGGCAAATCTCCCCGGGAATTCCGCAAAAATCCGGACTGACGCGCCTGTCCGCAGTCAGCCCGGATTTCTTATCGGATCCGCCGGACGCCCGATAGAACCGCCCGGATGCCCTATGTGATCGCCCGGATATCTCCGGCAGTTCCCATGACCATCACGCTCTCGTCCGCCTCAAACACATGGGAAGGATGAGGCAGCGGGAAAATCTTTCCCTGCTTCTTGGTGGCCAGCACGCTGACATGGTACTCGGTGCGGATAGAGAGTTCCACCATGCTTTTGCCGCGCCACTTCTCGGGTACCGCAATCTCATAAATGCCGATCTCCGGCGTCAGCTCCACATAGTCAAAAATGCTGTCCGCGCCGAATTTGATGGCCAGCCGCTCGGCGACCTCCCGCTCCGCATAACTCACATAATCCGCCCCGTTCCGAAGCAGAAGCTTCTTATGCACATCCCGGGTCGCCCGGGCCACAATATATTTGCATCCCAGATCTTTTAGAAGAACCGTAATCTCCAGCACGGTCTGAAAGTTTTCGCCCACCGCAATCACGGCCAGATCAAAATTCCGGATGCCCAGACTCTCCATAAACCGCTCGTCCGTGGCGTCGCCGATCAGAATCTGCCGAATCAGCCCAACCGCCGCATCGGCCCGCTCTTCGCTCCGGTCAACCGCCATCACCTCATGGCCGTTCTCAATAAAGGTCTGCGCCATATGGCGTCCGAAACGCCCCAGTCCAATCATCAAAATCGATTTCATATATCCTCACATTCCGCCGCCTGCGCGGCATCCGTTCTTCTCCCGCTAAACAGCCGCTCTCCCCATCAGCCGACCTGTATCTTCTCCAGCGGCAGTCTTGAGGCGACCACCCGTTTCTCCGAGGAGAACGCCAGCAGCATGGTCACGGAACCCACGCGGCCGCACAACATCAAAAACGCCAGAATCCATTTCGAGACCATCCCCACCGTGGGCGTCACCCCCAGAGTCAACCCCACCGTGGCCATGGCGGAGACTGTCTCAAACAGCGCCGTGAGTACCGGAATCTCTTCCAATGCAGAGATGATGACCGCCGCCGACACAGTGAGCGCCAGATAAGTCATGAACACGCAGGATGCGGTCCGGGTGATGCTCTCCTCCATTCTGCGCCCGAACGCCTCCACGTTTTTCTTTCGCCGGAACGTGGTAAACACGCTGACGCACAGCACCCAGAACGTGGTGGTCTTGATGCCTCCCGCGGTGGATCCCGTAGAACCGCCCACCAACATCAGACAGATCATCACCAAAAGCCCCGGCTCCGTCATCGCCGTCAAATCGGTGGTGTTAAACCCGGCCGTTCTGGCCGACACCGAATGGAACAGGCTGGCCAGCAGCTGCTCCCGCAGGGTCATGCCTGCAAACATAGCGTGATTGTGTTCCAGCACAAAGAATGCAGCCGCCCCCAGAAGCACCAGCCACAGGCTGATGGACAGCACCATCTTGCTCTGTAGTCTGAATTCCCGGAAGCGGAACTTCTGATTCTGCATGTCGTGCCAGACGAAAAATCCCAGTCCGCCCACAAAGATCAATGCCATCAGCACCAGATTCACATACCCGTTTCGCACCATTCCCGTCATGGAGGAAAAGGGTCCCGTGACGCCGCCCATCAAATCAAACCCGGCGTTACAGAAAGCCGAGACGGAATGAAAAACAGCGAAATACAAACCCTTTTTCCAGCCAAATCTCGGCACAAAATCAATCCCGAGGAGCGCCGCCCCCACCGCCTCCAGACACAGCGTTCCCAGCGCGATGAATTTCGTCATGCGCACAATCCCGCCGATCTGCGGCGCGGAGATGGAATTCTGCATCAGCGAACGCTGCCCCAGACTGATCTTGCGCTTGGCGGCAATCATCACCAGAATGGCCACCGTCATAAACCCGATGCCGCCGATCTGGATCATCCCCAGAATCACAAGCTGTCCGAACAGCGTCCAGTGCGTATAGGTATCATAGCGTATCAGCCCCGTGACGCAGGTGGCGGACGTGGCCGTAAAGAAACAGTCCGTCACCGGCGTAGCTCCCACCCCTCTCGTGGCGGCGGGCAGCGACAGCAAAAGCGTCCCGGCCAGAATAATCAAACAATAGCCGCCCAGAATCAATCTCATAGGGGAGAATTTCCGCCAAATGCTCTGTCTTATTTTCACCTTATGCCCCCGTCAATACACGCACGCGTTCTCTTCGCCGTTTAACACGCGCAACGCGCCCTGCGCCAGCGCCAGCAGTTCATCCTCCCCGGGATATACCGTGAAAGGCGCAATCCACCCCGCGCGCTCTTTCAGTCCCCAGACCACGTCGGTTCCATAGGCAATGCCACCGGTGACAATGATCTGATCCACCTTGCCGTTCAGGACGCAGGCCATGGAACCGATGTCCTTGGCCACCTGCAGAATAAAGGCCTGCTTGATTTCCGCCGCCTTCTCGTCCCCGTCGTCGGCGCGCCTTGTCACCTCGCGCATATCGTTGGTGCCAAGATACGCATTAAATCCGCCGTTTCCCACCACCTTGCCATATACTTCCTTCTCCGTATACTGTCCGGAAAAACACATTTTTATCAGAGCGCCGCTTGGCACCGCTCCCGCCCGCTCCGGAGAAAACGCGCCGTCGCCGTCCAAGGCGTTGAACACATCCACCACTTTGCCGTACTCATGCGCGCCCACGGACACGCCGCCGCCCATATGCACCACGATCAGGCGCAGGGACTCATAAGGTTTCCCCGCTTCTCTCGCATACCGCTTGGCCACCGCTTTGGCATTCAGCGCATGGAACACGCTGGTGCGGGGCAGTTCCGGCACACCGGAATAACGGGCGATGGGCATCAGCTCGTCCACTACCACCGGATCCACGATATAAGAAGGCACGCCGATGGAATCACCGATCTCTCTGGCCAGAATCCCGCCCAGATTGGATGCGTGTTGTCCCTGCACGCCCGCCACAAGATCTGCCAGCAGCTCGTCCGTCACCGCATAGGTTCCGCCGGGAATGGGCTTGAGCATACCGCCCCTTCCCACCACCACATTCAGGGTGTTCATGTCGAACTCCCGCTCCGCCAAAAGATCCGTGATGATCTGCTTGCGAAAGTCCTTCTGATCCACCACCGCGGCATATCGGCTGATCTCCTCCGTGGAATGTCGCAGCGTTTCTTCAAACAACAGGTTCTCGTCCTCAAACACACCGATTTTGGTGGAGGTGGAACCGGGATTAATGATTAAACTTTTGACCGCCATAACTCTTCTCCCTTCCGTCTGTCTCCGTCTCAACATCTGCCGTCTCTACATCTGCTGCCGCTTCATCTCCTCCGCGACCACTGCCGCCAGCGCCAGCGAATTGACTTTTGTCTCAAACGTATCGGAACGGCTGGCCAGAATCACGGGTACCTTGGTTCCCGTCAGGATACAGCCGTTTTTCATCTGCACCATATGTACAATGGCTTTGTACACCAGATTGCCCGCATGGATATCCGGGAACAGAAGCACATCCGCATCCCCCTGAATCTTTCTGTCGGTGGCTCCCTTATGTCTGGCCGCCTCGGGGTCGATGGCCAGATCCAGCGACAGCGGGCCGTCCACGATACATCCGGTCAGCTCTCCCGCCTCGCACATGCGGGTCAGCTCTGCGGCCTCCACGGTGACGGGCATCTTGGGGTTGACCACTTCCACGGCGGCAAGCGGCGCAACCTTGGGCAGTTCCACCCCGCAGGCCCGACACACCGGAAGCGTATTCTTGATGATATGCACCTTGTCCTCCAGCGTGGGGTAGGTCATAAACGCTACATCCGCAAGAAATAAGAGCCTGTCGATTCCCGGCACCTCGAACACGGACACATGGGAGAGCGCTTGTCCCGTGCGGAGTCCCACCTCCTTGTCCAGCACGCTCTTCAAGAAATTCTTGGTGTCGATGACGCCCTTCATATACATGTCGGCTCTGCCCTCATGCGCCAGCTTTACCGCCTTTAAAGACGCCTGAATCATGTCCGGCTCGTCGATGATTTCGTAATCTGACAGATCCATTCCGATCTGAGCCGCAATCGCCCTGATTTTCCCCTCGTCTCC
Source organism: Candidatus Gastranaerophilales bacterium (assembly GCA_023663225.1). Taxonomy (GTDB): domain Bacteria; phylum Bacillota; class Clostridia; order Lachnospirales; family Lachnospiraceae; genus Acetatifactor. The sequence goes on along the minus strand of JAMPHU010000008.1, from coordinate 65,351 downwards.
CACCAGAACCGCGTCGGCGATCCCGAGACGCTTCGCCTCCTTGACCGCCTCCAACACGGCCTCGTCCTGCGCCACGGACACGGACACCGTCTTCCTGCCGCACTCCTTTACTTTCGCCATAATGTCGTCAAAACCCTGTCTCATTTTTCCTTTCCTCCCGCCATACTCTGCTTTCATCCTTTTCCGTGATACCCGGCTTCCATGCTTTCCCGCCTTATTGAGCCGCCCTGTTTTCCAAACTCTGTCTCAATCGTTAAAATAATAACATATCGCATCTTAAAAATCAAGGCACAAGCCCTTTTATTTCCTCCAGCGTCGGCACACAGGCATACAGACAGGCGAGAAGCTCCTCGTCCGGCCGGGTCTGGTCGGGAACCATAATCACCTTGCACCCCGCCCGATATGCAGACAGGATCCCGTTGGGGGAATCCTCCACCGCCCAGCACACCGCGGGCGGCAGCCCGAGCTGCCCGCAGGCATACAGATAAATATCCGGCGAGGGTTTCCCCTCCCGCACCTGCGTGGCGCTGATCACCCGGTCAAAATAGGACGCAAGCCCTGTCTGCGCAAGATAATGTTCCGCCCGCTCCCTGTCCGTGGCCGTCACCACCGCCGCGGGAATCCCCTTTTCCCGCAAAAGGGCAAGAAGCGCCTCCGCGCCGGGTTTCACACGGATCCCGTCGCGCGCGAGCGCTTCCTCCATCAGTTCCTTTCTCTTGGCGCGCACCGCCTGATAATCGAGCGCACCGCCAAACCACTCCCTCAGCCTCTCGGGCGCGAAGGGTCTGCCCAGACTCCGCATGGACAGCGCCTGTTCATCCGTCATGGAATAGCCGAACGCAGCCAGCGCCTTCGGCCAGAAAATCCGGTAATACCTCTCTGTGTCGATCAGCGTACCGTCCATGTCAAACAAAACCGCCCGTAAACTTTCCACGATTCCCGCTATGCCTCCTGACGACCCTCATCGTCCGCCCGCCGTTCTTCCCCGGCGTCCTGCGTCTGCGCTTCGGCCGCACTCGGTTTCCCACGGCGCTTCTTTCGCCTGCGGATCATCAGAACCGCCGCCAGCGCCGCTGCCGCCAGCACGGCTCCCGCTGCTGCCATCCCTATCATCATACCATGATTCTCCGCCTCTGTCATCCGGAAAGTTCCCGGCCGATCCATCGAGAATACCACATAACTGCCCATGACCCGGGTGTCGGCCGGCACAAAGACCCCGTCCCGTTCCACCTCCACCTTCGCATTCCCCGCGTCCTCACACAACAGGCGCACGGTGACGGGACGCGCATACTCCTCATATGCCTCCCCGATGCGTCCCTTGGCAAATACGGGCTGGCGGATCGTCAGCCGGACGGCGTCCCCCTGCGCCTGCGTCTCCAATACCGCGCCGGGCAGGAACTGCCCTTCCGCCAATATCAGGCTTCTTCCGTCCGCATTCCGCTCCCCTCCCTCAAGGGAACCGAGCCACCTCACATACTCCGCCTCCAGCTCCAGATTGTCCGTGACGAAATCCAGATCTGCCTCCGGCCAGACACCATAGTACCCCTCCCGCTCGGGAATGTCGGGAATCCGCTCCGGATCCACGGACTCCCCGTAACCGCATTCCACCGCGCCCAGCTCCTGCTCCTGCGCTCGAAACACAATCCGGAACTTGGAGAAAGCCTCCGGCACTTCCTGTCTCGCACAGAACTCCTCGTAGCGCAGAGGGGTTGCACCGCCCTGATAGCCGATGCCGTCCACGCCGCCTCTGCCGTTTTCCACATAATAATTGCCAAAGAGCGTGCCTTCCTCCTCCAGCATCCCCGCGACGGAGCCGCAGCATTCGCCGCTCACCTCCAGCCGATTATAGGCGTAACTGTAGAATACGTCACATCCCTTGCCCACGATGCCGCCCACCTGATTTTTCCCGGCAAGACGCCCCAGCGAATAGCAGCTACGGATGGCATAGCGGGACGCCCCGGCCACGCCGCCGACCTGACTTCCGCCCGTGCTGCACACATCCCCGTAGGACTCGCAGGAAATAATGACGCCGAACTCCGCCCGTCCCACGATGCCGCCCACATAGTCCCGCTTGCCCGTGACCGTCCCCCGGTTGAGACTGTCCCGAACCACCGCTTTCACTGAGCGTTCTATGTGAAAGCTTTCTTCTCCCGAATAATTCAGATCGTCCTCCGGATCCAGATCATACTCGATGGCGATCTGCCCCACGATGCCGCCCACGGCGGTATCCGCCTCCACGCTGCCCTCGTTGCAGCAGCCTTCGATCTTACCCTTCCGGAAGCTTTCCGTGTCGTAATATTCCTCCAGATCCGCCTCCATGGACAGTTCCTCCTCCGACGGCAGGGTGCGGGACGCCGCGCCCGCGGATTCCTCGGAAGCATCCTCCACGGTGATTCCCTCATAGGAGAACAGATCGTCCCGGATGCCCTGCACCAGACTGCGCACCACTTTGATCTGCGCAGACACCTCGTCGAGATGGGAATCCGCTGACGAAGCCCCCGCATCCAGCACGTCCGTCAATCTGTCCATCGCCTCCCCCGACTGCTCCAGCTCGCTGTTCAAAAGATCCAGATTGTCCGAGATGTCGCCGGAGCGGTTGTCCGTCTCTCTGGTCATCCGCTGTATGTGTTTTCCGGTACTGCCGTTGAACTTTTTAAGCGCCGCCAGATAACTCTCCACTCCGCCTATGGCGGAACCGATATCCACGCCGTCCCCCGTACCCGGATGTCTCTCGTCCACCCCTTCTCCTCCCAGACTCTTCTCCAGATCCCTGAAGTCGTCGCCGATGCCCGAGAGTTCCTGATTGTAGACATACCACAGCTCCTCCGCCATGTCCATGAGATATCCGCCCGTCTCTACCGCCTGATGCAGATGACCGGACAGATCGCGCATCTGATCTGCGGCCTGATCGCCGTAACGGCTTAAGTCTTCGCGGGACTCGTCAATCAGCTCAAAGAGCTTATCCGTCTCCCGGTCCAGTTCCTGCAATTTGTCGGTCATATAGGCCACCTCCAGAAAAGGCTCCATCTGCCCGGTGATGCCGCCCACGTCTTTCCTGCCAAGCACCGTGCCGTAATTGGCGCAGCCAGAGAGATAGCCCTGCGAGACTCTTCCCGCAACACCGCCCACATTATACCCCACATGGGCATATCCCACGTTGCCGTAGTTGGCGCACGCGTACAGTTTTCCGTAGGTGATCCCCGCAATGCCGCCCGTGTCCGTGTGCGCCGACACATTAGACGTACTGTTGATATCTTCCAGACGGTCTATGGTGATATCCTCCAGCTCATAATACACCTCTTGGTCATAGGTGTTCACCTCGCCCAGATTCCGGCACTGTGAGACCGTTCCGGAGTTGTCCCCCACAATGCCGCCGGTGGAGTGATTGCCTGACACCGTGGCGTTGTTCTGGCATTTTCTGATCTGTCCGCCGGCCGGATTGCTCCCGGCGATGCCGCCCACCTGCGTGTCGCCGCTCACCAGCCCGTCAAAGGTACAGGCAGTGATCACACCGTAATTGACCCCGGCGATGCCGCCCACTCTGCTGCGGCTTCCCGTCGGTTCCACGCGTCCCTGTACCGTCAGGTTGCGCACCTTGCCGCCCTCCTGCACATAGCGGAAGAACCCCACGGCGGAACCGGCCTCCTCCAGCAGAAGATTGCTGATTTTATGCCCGTTTCCCTCGAAAATCCCGCCGAAATTGGGAATGGACAGATCCCTGTAATCTTCCAGCAGAATATCGTTCTCCAGTTTCACCAGTTTATCCGCAGAGTAGCTGTCCAGCCGACAGTCCTGTGCAAGCTGCGCCAGCTCCTCCTCCGTCGAAATCAAGATCTGAATATAAGCGCTCTCGTCCGCCGCTTCTCTCCCGCCCGCGCGGTATTCCTCATAAGTAGGCAGCGTCTGCGCCGCCTCCACGGGCAGTCCGGCCTGCAGCAGAAGCGCCGCTGCCAGCAGCCAGACCATCGCCCGGCGTCCGTCCGCCAATCTGTTTCCCGTCCCCGATTTACGCTTCATGTTCCGCCACCTCTCCTTCCCCGGAAACCGTGATCTCCGGCAGCCTTTGCCTGCCGCTCTGCTCCCCGCCCAGCTCCTCCACCACATCTCTGGCCCGAACCACGGCGCCGATCTCCCCGTCGATGACGCCGGAGAACTCGCCGTCGATAATGCCGTTCACATAGCCCCGCACATGGCCGTTCATCCGGATTCTGCCGCTCGCGGGAAGCGGCTTGGTCAGATTATGATTGATGGTAAACGCCGTCTTTTCGATGATGATATCGCCTACCAAAAGTGTCTGCGGCAGCACGAGCAACACCATCGCAATGGAAGTCAGCGTTCCCCGCCCCAGCGCCAGACCAATGGCGGCCACCACCGCGTTGGAAGATACGTCGCTGATGATAAAGCCCGCCGCCACCAAAACGGAACCGCTGGTGACGATGGTCGGAAACGCCTGATTCAGCGTCTCCACAATCGCTTCTTTGATCGGCATAAACGTCTTTAAATCCGTATACCTGCTGGTGATGACGATGGCATAGTCGATGGTTGCGCCCATCTGGATGGCGGAGACCACCAGATAGCCCAGAAAATACACCGGTTCGTCCAACAGATACGGAAGCGAGAAATTCATCCAGATACTGCCTTGAATCGTGACCACCAACAGCACGGGCAGTCCGGCCGACTGGAACGTAAACAGCAGGATGATCATGACGAACAAGGCCGTCAACACCGTGATAATGGTATTGTCCATGCTGAAAGAATCGCTCAGATCCCTGCTGCTGGTGGAGTTGCCCACCAGATAGATCTCCTCTATGGGATAATATTCCGCCATGGCCGCACGGATTTTCTCCAGCGCCGCGTTGGTCTCCTCCCCCTCCAAAGGCACCGCCAGCTGCAGCACGAAACGGCTGTAACGCTCCCCGAGGAGCTGGTTTTTGGCAATGCTGATCTGAGAATAGGCGTCTGTCAGCGTCTCCTCCAGCTCATCGTCCAGCGTAATATTGCCGCTCTCTTTCTGGTCATAAATAAATAGGAACATATCAATCAGCGGCACCTGATAATCCGCCACATTGCCGATCAGCGCCCCATAATTGCTCTGATCCACCGCATAGGCCGCATAGAGCAGATCTGCCACCTCCACATCCAGATCAATCAGCTCGGAAAACTCTCTGGGCGTCAACTCCTGCGTCAGCAGATAGCCGTCCATGGCCTCGATATTCGACAGCCCCATGCAGGAATCAATCTCCGGCATACGCGACAGCCTCCGCAGCGCCTGCCCCTCCTTGGCGTAGTCCCCGTTGGGTACAAGCACCGCCAGCGTATTCACCGTTCCGAACTCTTGATTCACCATGCTCACGGAGAAGCGGTTGTCACTCATGTTTTTGGATTCCAGCGTGTTCACGTCGTACACATATTGCGCCTTGCCCGATAGAATACAGGCGGCGGCCACCGTCACCACCAAAATCGGCGGCACAATATAGCGGGTATGCACGCAGAATTTTCCCACCGGCGTGATCTTCGGCACAAAACTTTTGTGATGAGTGTTGTCGATGGCCTTGGAAAACGTGAGCAGCAGGCCGGGCATCAGCAGGAACACCGACACCAGACTCAGCACAATGGACTTGGCCAGAATAATGCCCATATCATAACCGATCCGAAACTGCATAAACATCAAGGCCACCATGCCGGACACCGTGGTCAGGGAACTGGAGGAAATCTCCGGGATCGCCTTGCTCAGCGCCACAATCACGGCCTCTCTGGCGTCCTTGTCCTCATGCTCCTCCATAAAGCGGTGCGCCAGAATAATGGCATAGTCCAGAGCAAGCGCAAGCTGCAGCACCACTGCGATGGAATTGGTGACAAAGCTGATGGTTCCGAACCAATAGTTCGTTCCTTTGTTCAGAATGGCCGCCACAATAAAGGTCATCAGATAGACGGGAATCTCCGCGTAAGTGGTGGAAGTAAACAAAAGTACCGCCACGATCACCGCGCCCGCCAGCACCAGAATGATAATCATATCATTATTCAGGTCGTCCGCGTCCCGCTCCTCCTGACCGATGTCGGAGGAATAATACAGATCGTATCCGTCCAGCATCCCCAACACACCGTCCAGACACTCCTGCGCCTCAGCCTCCTCCGCCTCATAGGCGAAAGTGACGTCGAACAGCGCCTCCATGTCATGATAGTGATCCTCGGTGTCGTCGAAGTCGAGCATACTGACCCCTTCCGCCGCCTCCAGTTTCTCCGCCAGCTCCTCCGCCTCCGCATAGGTGATATTGCAGACCATCACACGGGCCGTGCCGTATGTGACAAACTGTTCGTCCATCAGGTCAATCCCCCGTCTGGTCTCCGTGGTCTCCGGCAGATAGGTGGTCAGATCATTGTTGACCTTCACTTTGTTCATGGATAAAATGCTGAAAAGTATCAGCACAATAAAGATCAGATAAAAACCTTTGCGCTTATCCACGATCAGCGTGGACAGTTTTATCATAAAGGAATCGTCTTTCTTCTCTTTTGTTTCCATGAGCCTCCCCTTCCTTCCCAAACTCTCTCGAAATCGGTTAGTATTCAAAATACTGAACAAAAATATAATATGCAACACAAGTCAAATACTTAACTGGTGTTGATTTTCTTGTTGAAATATATTATAATAAGGATTAGGGAAAAGGCAATAAACAAATTGTACTTCGCTGTGTGTTTATAGACATTTTGTCGAATCTTGTCGAGTTTTTATAAAATGTTTAGAAAATGCCGTCTGAGCGGCGGAATGAGAGGAACAATGAGAGGAACGATAAAACAGGAGAAAACGGACCGCCGGGTTCGGAAGACCCGGGCGCTCCTGCAGCAGAGCCTGATCCGGCTGATGGAAGAGAAAGAGATCAAGGATATCACCGTGAAAGAGCTTGCCGATCTGGCAGATATCAACCGGGGAACCTTCTATCTGCACTATACGGATATCTTCGATATGCTGCACAAAATAGAAAAGGAACTGTTCGTGGAATTTAACGATATTCTGGAGCGCACCGCCGAGGAAGACCCACTGCCGTCCACCCACAAGGCCGTGTTGACGGAAATTTTCGCTTTTCTGGAACGCCACTACAGCCTTGCCCGGGTGATGATCGGTCCCCACGGGGATATGGCTTTTGTGAACGGCCTGCGAGATCTGGTGACGGTGCGGCTCTCCCATCTCTTCTCCGCCCCCGAGGCTTCCGGCGAATACTACCCGGCCTTTATCGTCTCGGGCTATGTGGGCGTGGTCGAGACTTGGTTGAAATCTCCCCACCCGCTCCCCGCGGAGGAGATGGCGGAAATCTGCGTCCATATGATGAAGCTGTGAGGATCTGCTTTTAAAAATAGCGTTTCTCGGTTTACAAATTTCGCGCAAAGTGATATTCTGTAAAGGAATCGGACAAAAACGGCGGAAAATTGCCGATCGATCTATATGTACATGTACTCTACGTTAGTATTTTCAACCTTGTTATCGACTTGTGTAGCCCTAGAATACAATGTATAGACCGTTTTCTGTTTTTGGTCTGAGCTCTTGCAGAAATTTTGTGCAGCATTCTAAGGGACAATACAAGGAGGATAATGAAATGTCGAAAAAACTAAACAAGTATCGAATCAAAGAGCGTCTGGTGCGGGCTTTTGTCTTCGCAACAGGCATTCCCGCGGCAGTTGCGGTAGTTGCCCTGATCGGACTGATCACGGTTGCCGTCATCTATGCCAATTCACTGAGAGACTACGGTTTTGCACAGGGAGACGTGGGCAAGACCATGACCTACTTCGCCGAAGCAAGATCTGCGCTGCGGGGATGTATCGGATATGATGATCCGGACGCCATCCGGAATATGCGCACCTCCCATGACCAGAGCGTGGAGCAGTTCACACAGAGCTTTGCCGATCTTGAGAGTTCCATGGTGTCGGACGCCAACAAAAAGATTTACCGCCAAATTTCCGATGCTCTGAAAGATTACTGGGCATTGGAACACGAGATCATGGAATTGGGCGCCGTCTCGGATACCGCAGCCTCCAAAGAGGCGCAGGAGCGAGCCATGAACGAGCTGATGCCCCTGTATGACGAGATCAACGACGAGCTGATTGCCATCATGGAGATCAAAGTGGATCGCGGGGACAGCGTCTCTGCCACCATGACGGCCGTCTGCATCCTGCTTGTGATTGTGATTGCGATTGTAATCATCCTTTCGATTACTTTCTCCATCCGTCTGGGAAGCAATATTGCCTCCGGCATTTCCAAGCCGTTAATCCAGCTGGGAGACAGACTGGAGGAGTTTGCCAAGGGCGATCTGTTCAGTCCGTTCCCCACGGCCGATACCACGGACGAAGTGGCCGATATGATTGCGTCCGCCAACGATATGGCGCAGTCTTTGGACTTCATCATCGCCGATCTGGAGCATGTGCTGGGTCAAATGGCCAATTCCGATTATACGGTGCGCTCCAAGGACGGCAGCCGATATGTGGGCGATTTCAAACAACTTTTTGATTCCGCCAAGAAACTGCGCGACTGCATGGTAGATACGATGCACTTTATCGAAGAGTCCTCCATTCAGGTGACGGCAGGCTCCGGCAATCTGGCCGAGACCGCCATAAGCCTTGCGGAAGGCGCTACCGAACAGGCCGGTGCAGTAGAGGAAATTCAGGCGCAGATTACGACCATCGCCGCCGCGGCAGAGAAAGCCGCCGCCTCTGCAGAAGAAGCTTATCAGCAGTCCCAGAGATATGCGGATGTGGCTAACACCAGCAGCGAGGATATGAGAGCCATGGCCGAAGCCATGGCGCGCATCAGTGAAACGTCCCAGAAGATCGGCAATATCATCGGGGAAATCGACAGTATCGCGGAGCAGACCAACCTGCTCTCCCTGAACGCTTCCATCGAGGCGGCAAGGGCGGGCGAGGCCGGACGAGGCTTCTCCGTTGTGGCTGATCAAATCCGCCAGCTGGCAGAACAGAGCAGCAAATCCGCCGCAGACACCAGAACCCTGATCGAGGGAGCTATGCTGGAAGTGGAAAACGGCAACAAGATCGCCGACCGTGCGGTAGCGTCCATCGAGATCGTGGTGGACGGCATCAGGAAGGTTGCGGTTTCTTCCAAAGAACTGAGCATTCTCTCCACCAATCAGGCAGCCACCATGAAAGAGGCAGAGCAGGGAATCAACCAGATTTCCGACGTCATCCAGACCAATGCGGCCGTCGCAGAGGAATCCTCCGCGACCAGTCAGGAGCTGTCGGCACAGGCCGCTTCGCTGGACGCCTTGATCGCCAAATTCGAGTTGCCCGCATAAGCGGATCAAACGGCATACAATCAGACAAATCAAAGGAGCCTGACGGTTTGAAACGACCGACAGGCTCTCTTAATGTTTGACGACCTTCGCGGCCAGTCGGGCAAGCAGTGGCCGCAACGGCCTAAGCCGCAGCCACAGCCCGGCTGCCATGCAGTACGGAACGGAATCCGCGGAAAATGTCCTGCCCTTGTGTACCACCCCCACCAGAATCCCTCTCAGCTGATCCCTGCGCAAAGGTCCCTCTACGCTTCTCTCATTGTCACCTACCATATAGAACCCGTCCCGACGGCGTTTCCAGATGCGGTGCAGCACCAGCATCCCGCTGTCCCTGCGGTAGAGTACCACATCTCCCCGCCGCGGCGTCCTATCCCCGATGGGAGCCACCACCGCCTGATCCCGCCCCGGCACAAGGAGCGGATACATACTGCGCCCCACAGGCGTAAACTGAATCGTCCTGCCCGCCAGCAGAAGCTCCTCCGGACTGACCTTCCGGTTTGTTTGTGATTGTGATTCTGTCCTGTTTAATTTATCCACATTTGATCTCCGCGATAGCTTTTCGGCCGTCGTCATGCTATAATCATCTATAGAAAACCCTATCCAAAAACGATACACAAAAATGACAGAAAGATGACATAGAGAGGCCATATTGATGAAGCAAAACAAATCCTATGTGTTAAAACGAATCGCCGGAATCCCCTATCTGCTCCCCGTCGGCCAGCTCATCGCCGACCAGCAGCGGGGCATCCAAATCAACGAGACCGGCGCATATCTCTGGAATCTGCTCAAGAAAGAACGCACCGTGGAGGAACTCACCGCACTCTGCGCCGGACACTACGGCGCAGACCTTGGCTCCCGCCCCGATTTGGAGCGGGACGTCCGGGAATTTACGGAGCATCTTGCGGCGCAGGGACTTCTCGTCCCTGAATCCGAATGCCCTGCGGAAGTGCCTTTTTACCGCTGCATCCACATCGCCGGGCTGGTCTGCGCGCTCTACGGGCCTCCGCAGGCCTTCCCCGCAGAGCTGGACGCTTTCGCCTGTGAACCTGCGGCACATCCCTGTCTGCGCATCCGGGTGCTGTCCCATGCGCCCGCCGTCCATGAAAACGGCAGACTGCTGCTGAGAAGCAGCGACTTGACCGTGATTGAAAACAGGGAGCGGTATATCCTGCTCTTCCCGGCCGCCCCGCAGATTGCCGAGATCCATCTGTCCAAAGACGCCTCCCTCTGCACCTGCTATTGTACCCTGCCCTTTACTCCAGTTTTCCAAAGCGACTTGTTCCACGCCCTGCAGATACCGTTCCTCTATCTGGCTCTGCAGCACAATATGGCGGTTCTGCACTCCTCTTCCATTCTGTATGAGGGAAAAGCGTGGCTGTTTTCCGCTTCTTCCGGCACCGGGAAATCCACCCATGCCGCCCTGTGGCACACGCTTTACCAAACGCCTGTCCTCAACGGGGATCTGAATCTTCTGGCCATGGAAAACGGGCAGCCGCTCATCCACGGAATCCCATGGTGCGGCAGCTCCGGATGCTCCGACGCCGGAACCCATCCGCTGGGCGGGATTATCCTGCTTCGGCAGTCCGCCTCCGACTATGTGGAGGAACTCTCCGAGGATCGGAAACGGCTGCTCGTTCTGCAGCGCCTGATTTCCCCCTCATGGAACGGGAAACTCTACGGCAGGAGCCTCCGCCTTGTGGACGCTCTGGCCAAGCGGATTCTGGTATGCCGTCTGCACTGTACGCCGCGGCCGCAAGCCGTGGAGGCCGTCCGGGACGCCATACAGCGTTTTTTAGAAACGGAATCTCCCGAAATCTCCTAAAACGACCTCTTCCGAGACGGCGTTTCTCAAAACCCTCTGACCTGTTCGTCGATCTCCTCCTCGGTCAGCACCACGCAACGCCTGTTCCGGATGCCATAGACCCGGCTGCAGGCGCTTAAGACCGTGGGACGGTGGGTGGTCACGATACAGGTGCGCGGATATTCATCCTGCATAATATTCTTCAACACTTTTCTCTCCGTGGCCACATCCAGTGCGGAAGTGGCCTCGTCCAGCAACAGAATCGGCGATTTCCTGAGCAGCGCTCTGGCGATGGCAAGCCGCTGCGCCTGTCCCTCCGAGAAACCGCCGCCCCGCTCCTTCACCGCGCTTCCCAGACCGTCCGGCAGCCGCTCCACAAATTCCCACGCACAGGCCAGCCGCAGCGCCTCGATCATCTCCGCTTCCGTGGCGTCCGGTTTCACATTCCGCATATTCTCCGCAATGGTGCCGGAAAACAGCGTGTTGCCCTGCGGCACATAGGAAAAGAGCTTTCTGGCGGAAGCCGTCAGCGGAAGACAGTCCCCGCTGTCCCCGCACAGCTCAATCTCTCCCGCCTGCGGTGCAATCAGCGCCAGCATCAGACGCATCATTGTGGTCTTTCCCTCCCCCGACGGCCCCACCAGCCCAATCACCTCATGGGGATGCGCCTCCAGCGAGGCATGTTCAAATACCTCGTTCCCGTTTTTATAGGCATACCGGACGTCCCGGATTCTGAGACTGATTCCGTCCGTCCGATGCGCTTCCCGGAAACGCTCCACCGCCTCATCGTAACGGTAATCCTCTCTGGGCATCTCCACGATATCCATAAGCCGCCCCGCCGAAGTGGTAAGCCCGATGGCCGTGGGAACCAGCGAAGTCAGATTGTGCAGCGTTCCCGTCAAAGTCCCCGACAGCGTGAGGAACATGGTCATGGTGCCATACGTGATGGCTCCGCTCCACACCCGGTAAATTCCCCAGCCGTAAGAGGCATACGAGACGATCAGCCCCACCGTGGTCAGAAGCAGGGACGTCCCCACGGACATCTTTTTAAAATCCAGCCGCATGGCAATATATTCCTGCTGAAGCTGCCGCAGTCTGGCCGCATAGAGCCGCACCAGATCGAACGCCTTGATGATCTGCACATTGGAGAAAGCCTCCTGATTAAAGCCGGACATTCTGGCTCCCATGGCGGCGCTCCTCTTGTCATTGTTTACCATGCGGTTCATGAGCGTTCTGGACAAAATCAGGCTCACAGGCATCCCCAGAAAGGCAAACACGGCAAAGGACGCATCATAATAGAGAATCATGGCAAATGCGCTGACGAAGCGGAACAAATAAATGACAAAATTCGGCAGGAAACTTAAGATGCCGCTGGAAATATTGGTGGCGTCCGAACTCCATCTGGTGAGCAGATCCCCCGTGTGGTAATTGGTCAGCGACTCCCAGTCCGTCACGAGAATTTTTTCAAAGATATCCGCCTTGATCTCCGCGTCCACCTTCATGCCAATCCATCCCGCCGCATAATCCGAAACCATGCCGACCAGCGTGGTTCCCACATTCAGCCCGATCATCATGCAGAAAGTCTGAAGAACGATTCCCGTCTCATGACCGGTAATAATATCCACCAGTTCCTTGGACACCATACTTGTCAGAAGGGACGCAGCCGTGCCGAACATCCCCAAAAAGGTATAAAAAATCATCGCCAGCCAATACCGTCTGGCATAACGGTAAATCCAGGCAGTCTGTCTCCACATCTCCCGCAGTCTGCCCGCCTTGATTCTGCCTATGAAAAATCTAATCTTTTCCTTCATCGCTCTCTATACCGTTCGTATGCCGTTTGGCGTCTGTCGATAAAAAAGAGGTTATGCAGCCACATAACCTCTTTCCTGATTCTGAATCACATCATTTTTCCTTCTCGGAACTCTCCTCGCTTCGGCACATCAGTGCTGTTCGCAAGACTCATCGCAATACACACATCTGCATCCGGTAATGGCAAGACCGGCCTCGGAGGTCACCTCCAAATTGCCCAGCCCGATATACTCGGAAGCATTGTTGTGATAAGGCGCATTGTTCATCGTCGCATACTCCAGCGTAAGCTTGGTCGAACCGCTCCCCCAGCACTGGGAAGCCTCGCTGGACACATAAGTCACGACCTGATTGAAGGTCACTTCGATATGGCGGTTGGTGCTGTGATGCCCGCCGGAATTATGCGTAGCGTTTATCTGAATAATATAACCATGGGTACTCTCGGGCAGCTGTACGATCTGTGCAGACGTGGTATAGCAGTTCCCGCTTCCCGCATACACACCCTCAGCCAGCTCCTCGTTGGTCAAAATGATCGGTTTCTCATACTTCTTCATATTTCTCTCCTCCGCCTTGGACGCCGCAATGCTGCGTCTGCATAACCCTACAACACGTTCCCCAGATTCCAAAACCTATTCTGGTATTATTAGTATAATAAATCCCCCTTTTTTTGTCAATCCCTTTTTGGCAATCATTCACCTCAAAGAAGATTCTATAATTATTCCTTCATCGGAACAGCCCGATCTGCTCTATCATCCTCCCCCGCTCGCCCGCTTTTTTCAAAATGGCAAACCCGGAAGTCTTTCGGATCTTCCTGTTGTTGTGCAAAAAGCGGACAAGCGTCGCCAGCCATAACGCGGGCCAGCACAGGACGCACCTGCTGCCCCGCGGAAAATTCAGGCGCATCTGGTGATGAAATTCTCTCACATAGTCCCAAAGCCCGCCGCCCCGCAGCGTCACCATCCGGTTGACGGAAGATTTGCCGAACTCCTCCGCCTCCAGAATCTCCGCCAGAAACGTCTCCGTCTCATAATGCTCCGCAAGCTCCATCCACGCCACGCGTTCCTCGGACAGCCCCAGCTCCCTGCAGCACGCCATCGTCACCAGATCGGAGAATCCCTTGATGCGGCTCTCCTCCGTCAGCTCCAGATACAGCCTTCGCTCCGCCTCGTCCACATCCCGGTTCCAGAAGACCACCCAGTCGCACAGAAGCTTCAGCCCAAAGCCCGACCGCAGAAAATGCTGCAGCATATGCAGCAAAAGCTCATAGGCGTGCCACGCGCCTTCCAGCACGGGAAGGGACACCCCCATCACATCCCTCCGTTCTACATGTCTCCCGCAGTCCGGGAGATGCTCCTCCAGATATCGGTTCATCCGCTCGTTGTCGAAAGGCTCCGCCAGCATGGTGTGCAGCTCCACCTCAATGCCTTCGTCCGCCCGATAGGCCACATGATGCAGGGCGGACTGCCCGTCGGATCGCCTGCATCCCAATTTCTCCAAGGCTTTTCCCGCCCGGCCGCACTCTCCGGGACGCAGAAGCAGCAGATCCACATCCCCCGCTTTCCGAAGTTCCGGCGTGGGATAATAGGACGCCGTCCCCACCCCTTTCAACAAAACGGCGGATATCCCCTCCGCCTCCAGTCCCTCCGTCAGATATTTGCACAAGAAGAGCAGGCGGTAGCTCTGCTGCACCGTCTGTCTGGCGGAATCCGCCGCCCGTCTTTTCAGGTTCGGCGGAATCTCTTCCTCCTCCAAGATATCATATAGCAGCGGAAGAACCCCGTGGCGCTCCGCCATGGAAAGCAGCCGCTCCCAGTCCGGAGCGTCCTCTGTTCTCTCCCGACGGACGCCCGTGAGCGCCTCCCGGAGCATGGCCAGCAGATCGGATTCCTCCTTTGAAAGCGTTTTCCCCATTTTCCCTCACCTTCTCATTTTATTTTAGGCGTTTATCTGCGGTTCGTTCGCCCGCGGTTCCTATCTCTGCGTTTCCCGCCCTGCCTTCCCGCCGTCCGCCGTCTGCCCTGTCCGGTACTTCTGCGCCAGCTGCAGCGCTTTCTTCCACAACAGCCGGAACTCTCTGGTCCGATGGTACAATGCCAGATAGGCCAGATTGGTCGCCGCAAAGCAGAAAATTCCGCGCAGGATACACACCGTCCACAGTCCGCCCGTGATATAGCCGCACAGAACGCTCTCCCCATACCACAACAGAAACGTCACGGAGGCATACAGAAGATATCTCCCAAAATACGGTGCGGAGGAGGTCTTCAGCCTGTGCTTATACAGCATATAAGGCTCTACCCAGAGGGAAGTACTCACCGTACTCACCATGGTTCCCAGAAACACGCCCGCCGTCCCCCACACTCTGCCCAGCACCAGCGAGACCGCCAGATTCACGACGGCCTCCGCGATGGCCTTATACCGGTCATACCGAAAAAGCCCCATGGAATCGCGGAATACGATGACCGCCTGCCGCATTCCCGTCAGATAGAAATTCAGGCAGAGAATCAGCGTAATCTGAGGGGCAAACCGATATTGCTCCCCGAAACTCAGCCCTACAAAGAGATCCAGCACATGGTACATACAGATAGCGGTGAGTCCGTACACCCACTGTCCCATGAAAAAAGAGGCCTCAAAGATCTTCTGAATCCGCTCCCGGCTCTCCGCCACTCCCATATTGCCCACACTGGCCGTAATGCCCTGAAAGATCTGATCCAGCACCTGTTTGACGGATCCGATAATCAGGAAATAATTGGAATACTTTCCCACGCTCACCGTTCCCACCAAGGCCGACAACAGCAGATTATCCGTGTTGTTCACCGCCACATTCCCCACCTTGTGCATCAACATGGCGCGGATATTTTGGAAAATGCCCGACCGCTCCTCCTTCGAGAGCGGCGCCACCTTCCGGTCGCGCAGATAAGGGTACATCCGATCCGCCCGTCTGGACACGAAGACATTGTTGAGCAGCGTGCATAGAATCAAGATCGACAGATACAGGATATAATTGCCCGTGGTGAGCAGCACTGCCATCTGTAAAATATTCTGCAAAATCCAAGAACCGGTCTGGTAGAGTACGCCGATGTAGCTGAGCTGGTGGGCGTCTATCAGCGTCCTCTTATAGACCCACAGATAGGAACACACTGAATTGGCCAGATACATCAGGTAAATCAGCGTCAAATGCTCCACGTCCGGCTGATCCTTGATGAGGACGTCCAGAAACGGGATGACAAGCAGCCCCAGAACCAGCACGATTCCGGCCACCATCCTATAAAAAAAGCGATACAGCCGCATCAGGGATTTCTGCTTTTCCACATCCCCATCGGCGATAGGCCGATACAGCGCATAGGTGATCGCCGTCCCCACTCCCAGCTCCGAGAGCGCCAGCACATTCAAAATATCCGTAAACAGGCCGTTGATGCCCACATAATCTTCGCTGAGTGTGTGGGTAAAAACCACCCTTGCCGCAAATCCCATCAAAATCGCGCTGACACGCGCGACGACCGCCACGGTGGTATTGCGTGCAGAGTATTCCGTTCTGCTCTTCTGCGTCACAATGGTCCCTCCAAATTATCCGCGTTCAAATTCCGAAGGCGTGGGAAACAGCCGTTCAAAACTACCCTGCAGCTGCGCCTGCACCCTCCGGAAATCCCCGCTTTCCTCCTGCCATGTGTCGTTGACACACAGAATTCTGCGCTTTTGCTTCTCCACCGCTCGTAACAGCTTCCGGTTCTCTGCCCCGATCTCGAAATACCCCACGTCCCGCTCAATGTTCCCGGGATGGAAATTCCCCGACAGCTTCTGCCACTCCCGGAACAGATACTGGGTCACGTCCCCGCCGCTCCGGAAACGGTTGCCGGACATGCCCCGCAGGATCTCTCCCTCCTGCCGCCACACCTCCTCAAAAGTACTCCTGCAGAAAGGCGACGGCCCGTGTACCGTATAAAATCCCGTATAGAGCGGAAAGGCGCGCTCCAGCACATTATACCAGAAACGCACGGGCGGATAGCCGAGGTTGAAATAACTTCCCGGCTGCCGCCGCATATTCTCCCGTTTGTCAAAATGTACCGCCAACGCCATGGAATTATTCAGATACAGCCGGGACATCACCGGATTGGAGGGATTGGCCACCACCGCCTGCAGCGCCAGCATATCGCGGGGTTTTCCGCCCCGGAAAAAATACTCCGGCTTCACCTTGTCGATCAAAAACATGTCGTCGTTAAAATACACAAAACGCTCCGAAAGCCCCTCTATTTGATGCAGATATATCTCCAACACATTGCTGTTGAACGTCGGCAGATAGGCTTTCGGTATATAGTCTTCATGCCGGACAATGTGCAGTTTCGGATGTGCCTCATAAAGCCACCGGGGCAGATGTCCCCATGTGACGAAATGAATCTTCCGCACCCAGGGTGCATACCGCTCCACCCCCCTAAACCAATAACGCAGAAGCCCCCAGTCCCGGTACCGCTCTCTGCGGTCATCCTCGCCGTCCGCCTGCGCATAGTTTGCCTTCTCCCGTTGCCACGCCTCGTCCGCGCCGTCCACCCAGGTCACCACAAAATCAATCTGCTCCAACGTTTCCCACCTCCTTAGGCACGAAACCGTCTGTCTCCACAGACTGCCTCATTCCGTCCATTCCGATTCCAGTGGGCCGGATTCCGTCCGTTCCTCTTCCATCGCTTCCGGCTCCACAGGCCCTAACTCTACCGTTCCGATTCGGTATCCGTACTCCTCCGGTTCCTGCTCGTTGGCCAGAAGAATCCGCTTTCCCGAAGTCTCGTCCACAACTTCCAAGTACAGTTCATACCGGCCGGCCGCCAGCCCCGTCAGGGAGAATTCCAGCCCGGCCGCCGCCGTGCGCTCCGCCTCATTTCCGCCGGAAAGCGTCCCCAGCTCATGCGCTGCCTCATAGGAACGCACCGCCCCCGTCACGCTGTCCACCAGACGAATCCGCACCGCCGCCGGATCATATAACGGCGCAAATCCCACATTGCGCACCGCCGCGGACACGGACAGCAGATCCTCCTCTGACGCATACCGCAGATCCACATCCGCAATCAGAAGACGGTACCCCAGATGCCGCTCCATATAGGTCAGACCGTCCATCCCCTGAAAACACCCCTCCTCGGAAACCGTATACCGCGCCCATTTATCCAGCACATTCTTGTCAAAATCTTTATTGAGATAAGTCACATGCATCCGCTTCATATCGACCAGCGCATTCTCAAAATCATTGTAGGGATTGTCTATGATGACTTCTCCCCCCATGGGAACCGTCTTACACAGTTCCTCTTGAAACGCCAGTTCTTCCTCTCGGTTCCAATAGGTGAAAGCCCCGTGTTCCTCTCTGGTCTGATCTCCGTAAGTGCCGTAATCGCTCCAGCTCCCAAGCATCCCGTCATTATACAGTCCCAGCCTGAACGCCAGACCGACAGATGCCTCCTGCCCTGCATCTTCCAATGCCGACAGGCTCTCCGTCTCCCGTTCCGGCGGCCACGCAACCCCCGTGGCCATACGCCACTGCATGGGCATCCGCACCGCCAGAAAGAGTTCGCCGCCGGTGGATTCATAGAGCTGTTCCGCCAACAATCGAATGTCCTCCTGATTGGCAAATTCCGTTCCGTTCATCTCTCCCCAATTGCCGATAAAAAGCCCCTGCAGCGTGAAAACCGCACCCCGATGCTTCCGCAGAACCGGACCCGTCTGCCGGATATGTTCCAGAATGACCTCCAGTTTCTCCGGCTCGTAATCCTCGATCTCCCCGTCCCAGTCATACAAAAATCTCACAATATACCGCTTGTCAACCGCCTCCAGCGCCTGAAACAGACGCTCCAGATTCTCCAGCCCTTCCTGCGAGATGGGGCGGTTCCTGTAGGCCTGCAGATTCACCTGAATCATGGCAAGCTCCGTGTCCTCATCCCGGCAGAACCGCTTTGCCACCTCCTCCCGGTAATCCGTCTCCTCGTCGTCGATCCGGAATCCGTGCATGTAATAAAACCCTCTGTTCGGATTGTCCAGCCGCTTTGCGGACTCCGTAAACGCTATGCTCTCCACAGTCACGCTTCCGTGTCCTCTGGCATACGGCACGCGCCGTCTGCTCTCTTCCAATTCGCTGCGAAGATGCAGAACGCACACCGCCAGCAAAGTGCATACCACAAACAAAATCCCCGCGGGAAACAGCATGGTAAACAGCCCCATCCTGCCGTTTCTGCCCGTTTCCGCCCGTTCCCGCCCGTTTCTGCCCTGTGTTGGTTTATTCCATTCCGCCGGTTCCTTCGCCATCCTGCCGGTCTCCACCCGCTTCGCTCCGGCCGCTGTCCGCTGTTTTCTGTCTTTCCTCATGTCATTTTCCATCCCGTGCGCCGCACATCTTCCCTGCTGCCTGAAACTGGACTGCGCTTCCGTCCTCACAAAATCCCGAATGAATACTGGCTCAGGGTATTCTGTCTGATATAATAGCACACAAAGTCGTCATCCTCATAATAGGTGTGCAGTTCCCCCGGATAAAGCTTCTC
This sequence comes from Candidatus Gastranaerophilales bacterium, assembly GCA_023663225.1. Classification (GTDB taxonomy): domain Bacteria; phylum Bacillota; class Clostridia; order Lachnospirales; family Lachnospiraceae; genus Acetatifactor. The sequence goes on along the minus strand of JAMPHU010000008.1, from coordinate 45,939 downwards.
AAATTCCCTGCACCAATGATACAACTTGGACTCCAGCATAGTGCGCTGCTCCAGATCGGAGTACACACGGGAGGAATCCGCAAATTGTCCCCGGTAGATCTCCCCGTCCTCGGAAATCCGTGAAGCCGTGATATCGGGACACTGGCTCACAAACGATTGATAATAGGACGGATATTTCTCCCACGCCAGCCATTTCGGCCCCGTGAAGAAATGGCTCTGGGCATATTCCAGAGGCTTTTTCTCCACATAGATAAACACATGCTCCGAGGGCAGCGAATAGGTCTCGTCATCGCTGCTGTTGACGAACGTGATGGCCTCCTCATGGTAGCCGTACTGATTCAGCTGGTACAGTTCGTCCACGGTGGACACCACGGTAAAGCTCCCCGCAGGAAGCCTGTCCGTCACCGAATACGTCACCATCACCGCTGCGTTATAGCGGGTCAGCTCGTAATACAGATAGCCGTGGAACGTTCCCGTCGCCATCGTCCCCAGATAGATGGCCGCCACGCCCAATATCGAAACCGCTCTGACTACCGTCTCCGGCACCCGGGGCATGACCGCGCCCAGAAGCAGATCCGCGGGAATCATCATGACTCCCAGTATCAGAAGCTGCGTCACGGAACAAAGCCTCGATCCCGCAATCAGCGAGGGAAGCCCCAGACTGCCCGCACAGTACATCGCCATAAAGATCACCGAAGAGAGCGCCAGCGAGAAATACCCGTCCACGGCGGAAGGCTCACGGCCGCCCTCCCGCAACAGACTGATCCCCGTGAGAACTACCCGGGCAGCCAGCCATAGGACAAACGCCACAACGGTCCAGAACGCGATCAGCTTTGCCCGCTCCGGGCGGTACAGCGTCACATACGCCTCATTGTAAAGCGTCTGCAGCTTATTCCACAAAATTCCCCCCAGCCGCTCTATCCGCTGTCCCCAAGAGAGCTTCGACTGCGCCTCAAAGGACGCTGCCCCGGGGTATTCCTGCTCCGGCGCCGACTGCCCGTCCTGACCACTCTGCTCCGGCTGCCCGTCCTGCTCCGGCTGACGATTGTCTTGATTCTCCCGAAAGCTGTCAAAGAGATTCCCGGTGATCTCCTCACCGGATTCGTCTAAAATAATCTCTCCGCCGCCCTCTCCCTCCGTTCCGTTGATGACGCTCATGGCCCAGCCGATGGAACCCTGAAAGGGAATGCCGGAGGCCAGCGCCCCCGCCATGGGCAGCACCGCGATGACGAACCCACTGACTGCCGCCGCCACCAGCGGAATCAGCCGCTTCGGATTCAGGATTTTGGCCAGTCCCGCCGGAACAAAGGCCACACACAGAAAGAACGCCATAATAGTGACATAAAAATGAATCGCCAGAGACGCCGCCAGCGCCAGCAGAAAGACCAGCAGATTCTCGTCCCAGAAATTTTTCGTGTACTCCGGCGGACGCGCGGCCGCCCCCGGCACATGGATCGGGCGGTAGGATTTAAAAAGCAATGCCTTGAACCCGCCCTCGGGCTTCAAGGCGGGACCCGCCAGCCGCAGATAACGCACAAGGAACGCCGCGCACAAAAACTGCGTAAACAGTCCGAATTCCTGCGGCAGCGTCCACTGCAGGCGCGACATGCTGTAAATCTCATTGATGCACACCACATCCACCGTGAGGAAAGCCGCAAGCGCCAGCATGGGCGTGTACCGCCAGCGGAACACTTCCTTGAACAAAACATAGGCCGCCAGCAGAAAAATCAAACTATGCACGCCCGCCGTGAACAGCAGACAGCTGTAAATCCGGATGCCAAACAGCGTGTGCATGGCATAGAGAAAACAGTGCATCCCCTCGGGATAAACCCCCGCGGAGAAAATCTGCCCCTGCGAAAGCCCGTAGATCCACGCATTATGCGGATACATGTCTCCGAATCCGTAAGAGTAATCTTGAAAAGCGCCATAGGAAAAATAGACGGCTCCGTACAACAAAATCGCAGAGAGCAGCCCGTACTCCCACCAGTGTCCCTGCATCATCCGCAGAAATTTTTCCCATTCCGCCCTAAATTTTCCCCCGATGAACGCCGCCACATCCGCCAACAGCTTCTTCACACCATAGGTGCCGTTGATCAGGCGGCGGAGCTTCTTATACTGCTTCTCGCCCCAATGCACGTCGCGCGCCAGCGAACACAGAAACGTGGCATAGAACAAAATCTGCACCATCAGCGGCTGCAGCAGATGCACCAGTCCCAGCGCCAGCACCACAGTGTTGACCAGCACATTCTGAAACGTGACGCAGAACCCGAAGCGGAATGTCAGGCTCCGCCCCCGCAGGAACCTGCGGAATACCACGGAAGGCCAGACAAACAGGATGAACATATATGCCAGAAACACTTTGCCGTATTCCAAAAGCCAGTAGAATGTAGTCACCGCATACCTCCTAGAATTTCCTATCTCTACGGCGTCTGCCTGCACAGACTGCCCAGAATCGTTCTGCCCGCCTCGTCGGACACATTGGCAAACCGAATGGGTGCGCCGTCCCATTTCCGCCTTGCCGCCAGATAAAGGGTGCATTCACAGCCCTGCACCACGCAGTCAGCCGACTGTACGCCGCACAGCTCCCGCAGATCACAGGCCAGCCGCTGCCTTTGAAAGCGCCCGTCCGCTCCCGTCCACTCCAGATACAGCTCCGCCTCCTGACAGAGGTTTCCGAAGCCGCAGTTCTCGATCTCAAGCTCCACCCGGTACAGGCCTCTGCGAGCGCCCCCCGCGGGAACCATCCCGGCCGACCGCACCCGGAACCGATAGCCCATGTGCGCGCCTATGTACTCATACAGACTTCTTCCCGCCCACGGTCCCGGCCCGTCAAAAGAGCGGTTTTTCCATAAATCCAGAATCCGCGTATCATATCTGCTGTTCAGATAAGCGATATGCATTCTGCGCAGATCGTCTATCATCCGCTCCCCGGAGAGACCCTCTGTATAATCCTCCCCGTACACGGCCTCTCCGCCGTTGAGTGTCCGTCTGCACACTTCCTCCTCAAACGCAAGCTCCTCCTCACGAACCCACGCCTCTCCCCATCCTGCCGCCTCCTTGGTATAAGTGCCGAATGTCCCCAGATCGCTGCCGGAACCGAAGATCCCGTCGTCGAACAACCCCATGCCGCCCAGCTTCTCCCCCCGCAGCATTCTGTGATACAGGGGACTCCTGACCGCCGCATAGGTGTGGGGACTCTTGCATCGGTACAGGATCTCCAGAAGCCGTCCCAGCTTCTCTTCCGACAGGAAACGCGAAGTGTGCATCTCCCCCCAGTTTCCCACCAACAGACCCTGCCATACCACAATCTCATGGGGAAATTCCGCCAATAGCGCTCCCACCTGCTCCATATGCCGGATCACCTGCTCAAACGCAAAAGGCTCTCTTTCCTGCGCCCTGCCCTGATGATCGTAGGCGACGCGCAGAATCATATCTTTGTGATGATCCGCAAAAAAACGCAGGATTCCTCTCATGCGCCGCAGGCAGTCCGAATCCAGATCCCTGTCCCGGTAAAAGCCGATGTCCAGAAACACCAGCGCCAGCGTCTGATGCACATCCAGACAGTAGGCCAGCTCCCGCAGATCCGGCTCCTCCTCCGCCTGAAACGTATAGATCTGATACCAGCCTCTGGCGGGATTGGACAGCGGCTTTGCCTGTTCGGACAGATCCGCGGTGCGCAGAACCCACCGCTCCTTCTCCCCCCACGGATTATGAAACACTCTCCTCATTCACAGCCTCCACGTCCACATGAAACAGTTTAATCCGAATCCACACCGCAATAATCGAAAACATCATCCGAAACATGTACACCACCGGCTTTAAGCCCGAGTGCATACTGACGCCCTCCCGCCGCACATGCATCAGGGCGGGAATTTCTTTCACGTCAAATCCCAGAAGCAGCATCTGCATCAACATATTGGCGTCCGGGTATTTATCGTCAAAATGATTGTACTGGGCATAGTAGGAAAAGGCTCTCCGGTTCAGCCCCTGCAGCCCCGTGGTGGGATCCATGATCCGCCTGCCCGTTCCCAGCCGTATCAGAATCCGGAACAAGGTATAGGCGATCCGCTTGACAAGGGAAGTGGGATATCCCACGCTCCCCTCCACAAAACGCGACCCCAATACGATATCCGGACAGTTTCCCTGTTCGTCCGGCGTCTTCAGGCACGCCAGAATCGCCCCGATATTGTCCGCGTCGTGCTGTCCGTCCGCATCCATCTGAATCACATAGTGGTATCCCTTCTCCACCGCATACTTATACCCCACCTGCAGGCCGCTCCCGTAACCCAGATTAAACACATGGTTGATGACGGCATGATTCCTACTCCTCACAATGGCTCCCGTGTTGTCCTTGGAGGCGTCGTTCATCACCAGCAGATCCGCGATTTCCGCAATCTCCGGCCTTTCCAGCTGCTCCAAAAGAGCGCCTATGTTTTTCCCCTCATTATAGGCCGGCATAATAATCAGTACGTCCTTTTTCACCTCGCGCCACCTCTCGTCCGTTTACTGTCAGATACCAAATGCCCAATCCAGATGCCAAATCAGATGCCGAATGCCAATCCTAAATGAGCGAGAGCAGTTTTCCCAGCTCCTCTTCGCCACCCGCATTTCTCACAGCCGCCGCCCGGCCGAACATCTCCCGCTTCCCAGAATCGTGCAGAAGCTCCACAATCCCCTCACAGATTCCCTCGGGCGTCAGCTCACACATCCGTCCGTCCACCCCGTCCGTCACCTGTTCCCGGTTGCCGCTGCAGTCCGACACCAGAATCGCCTTGCCCAGAATCTGCGCCTCCTGTATGGCGATGCTCTTGCCCTCGAAACGGCTGGCGTGTACATAAAGATCCGCCTGCGCCATATAGGGATAGGGATTATCCACTGCGCCCGGCATCACAAAATCCTCCTCCAGCCCGAGTCGCCGCACCTGCTCCTCCAGCATCCGCCTCTGATCGCCGTCTCCCAGCACATACCAGCGCACCCGCTCGCCCCGCTCCTTTAAAAGCTTCATCGCCTCTATGGACACCTCGAACGCCTTCTGCGCGGTGAGCCTTCCCACCGACAGAATCCGCATTCCGTCGAATCCGTCCGCAAAATAATGCGGCGTCTCGGGTACCCCGGCCTTGCGCCGTATGGATTCCGCATCCAAAAGATTGTGAAAAACCTCCGTCACCGCTCCGCACTCCGGATAAACCTCCAGAAATGTCTTTTTCACCTCGTCGGACACGGCAAAAATCCTGTCATACTTCCGATAACAACCTCGATCCAGCGCTCTGGTGTACCCGGCTCTTCCGTAATCCACATGCACGAACGCCGCCTTGCGCCGCGCTTCCACATGATCCGCCACATAATAGGCCGCACCGCCCTCCAGATAAGCCACCGCCAAATCGAAGCGCATGTCAAAGCGTTCTGCGCCGTCCGACATGGCTCTCCACAACAGCTTGTCCGGCTGAATCCTGCCCCGCCGGAGCATACCGCAGAGCCGCGCGGCCATATAGGGAGCCAGCCTCAGAACCGTTCCCCGCGCGGTCAGGGCGCGCAGCACCTTCCCCTTAAGCCTCCGCTTTCCCTCCGCGCTCAGCACGGAACTGTCATCGTACCGGGCGTTCAAAAGCTTCACATACGCCGGCAGCTCCCCTGCCATCTCCCCCTGTCCCAGAAGCACATAGAGAAAGATCTCATATTCCTCCGGATCCAGTCTCCGCAGCAGTTCCAGCAGGGCGGTCTCCGCTCCCGCGTGGCCCAGCGTGTTGATCACAAAAAGAAGCCTCTTCTTCATTGTGCGCCACCCTCTTTGTCCACTTTCTCGGAAAGCTCCCCGATCCGCCTGTAAAGCTCCTCTTTCTCATGGTTTAACAGCGACACCTGCATGGCCAGCTCCGTATTCTTTCTGATCAGATCCGACACCTTGCCGCTCATAAAATACGCGCCGTAGATAATGCAGAAACCGATCATCAAAAGGAGCAGCATCCCCGTGCCACTGATATATTTGTTCCATTCCGCAGGCCGCAGCAGAATCCCCGCCAAAATGATAATAATGGCGATCAGCCCCCAAGTAAGGCAAAAGGACTCCGTCATTTTTCTCTTTGCCAGAGACGAGATCACCGCCGCCAGCAGAACGCCCCCTACCGCAATCAAAATCACCTGTAAAATGACACCCGGTTCCAACGTCATTCCTCCTTCCCTGCCGCAACACATGATTTCCTGTCCGGCCATAACGCAATCTTTTCCCGCTATGATATCCCCATTTTCCTCCTCGGGTCTCTCCGCTCGTAAACCTTCCCGGAGGGTTGGACACCATGTCCTGTCTTCATAATACTACCGCTGCAGAAAATATGCACATCCAAATTTTTCTCCATGGTGCGGAGCCGCAGATACGCCACGCTCCATCCCACTACCGTCCCCACGATCAGCCCCACGCCGTACCAGATAGGCGTAAGGCGGGTAGCCCAGACCGACACCAGAAGCGTCACCAGAATAAAGCTGGACGCCGTGGCCAGCGCGCCGTTTAAATCGTTGAAATAATACAGGAAAATCATGGCCGCATACATGGTAAACAAAATAAAGTAACCCGCCGCCAGACAGGGATAAATCTGCATCACCAGCCCGCCGAATCCCATCTGCGGCATAAAGATAATACACAGGAAGAACACCACCACCGACACGATAAACTGGATGCGCACCAGACGCATCAGCTCGTCCGCCAGCTGTTCAAACATGCGGATCTTCGCATTGCGGATATCCATTCCCCTGCCTCCGATCACCGCCTCCGAATACTTCTTGTACCGATCGTGGAAACGCATCTCCACTCCTGAAATAAAAATCACGCTGGAAGAAATATTGGTGAACATGGCAATACAGGTCGCCATATCGTAAGTGGTCATGCACACAAAAGATTTGGCCACCACCATGTGCATGTCCGTGGTCCAGAACACAAAATTGTGAATAAACAGCCCCAGATTATACAAAAAATTCGTGAGGACAAGCTGCCAGTTGCTTTTAAAATACTCCAACACTTCCCGATAGTTCCCGCTGTTTTCCCTGAAATAACTCCTCACCAGCGCAAACTCCAGACTCCCGACCAGCAAAAATCCCAGAACCAGCGCAAGCAGCATCCCGAACGTGACTTCCCATGCAAACAGTTTCACAAACACCAGCGACAGCAGAACCGTGGCCACCATGCCAATTAGGAAAAACAGCGATATCTTGCCGTAATCCTTGCAGATGGACAGATACAACATGGAATAAAACACCAGCACCAGCGAAATGTAACCGCAGTACCCGCACAGCACATAGTAAAGCGCCACCCGCCCCACCACATACTCCCAGATACAGAATGGAATCCCCAGCAGACAGCTCAGAGTTATATTCAGAAACAGCCCCAGATAATAACAGGCCAGAATATCCTCAAAACTCTCCCGGTAAATCACATCCGACATATACCGCGACAGCACCGCGTTAAAGGGCGAAGCCGTCAGGAGCGCAAACACAAAAATATACAGAACCGTACAGGAATACAGCTCCCGGTTCGCATACCCCACCTTGGAAAACCCCAGCAGCGCCTGCATGACAATCACCGCCAGAATCACCAGAAACATGGGCGCTATGGTAATCATCGTACTATAGCTGAAGCCGAACAGATTGGTAGTGATCGTATGCTGCCCGTATATTTTGTTTAACTTAACTCCGATTCCCGCCATACTTCCTCCAAATTGCCCTACTGATCCCAGTCGATCGAACGCTCATATCGCTGCTCATACATTCTGTCATACACCTCGTCATAGATCTGCTCATAAGTCTCCTGCATCTGCTCAAGTCGATATCTGCTTGTCACCCGGCGGTAGCCGCACTCACCCATCTGCTCCCGCAGTTCTTTCGACCGGGCGAGCTGCACCATCCCGTCGGCCAGCTCTGCCGTGTTCATAATGTGGGTGAGAATCCCCGCCGTGCCGCAGTCGTCCCCGCCGCCCCCATAGATCAGCTCCCGGCAGTTTCCCACATCCGTGGCGATCACCGGCTTGTGCGCCGCATATCCCTCCAGAATCGTGAGCGGCTGTCCTTCGCTGATACTGGTGAGAATCGTAAAATCCATCCGCCCCAGATACTGCCTCACGTCGATTCTTCCGGTGAACACAATGTCCGGCGCTTTCAACACTTCCACCAGCTCATAGCACTCCTTGGCATATTCCTCGTCCTCATCGCAGGGACCCATAATCCACAGCTTCAGGGACGGCGCTTTCTCCTTGGCAAAGGCAAAAGCCCTGATCATCGTCTTCACATCCTTGATGGGCGTCACCCGAAGCACCGCTCCGATATTGATATAACCTTCATCCTCCGGATGCTTCCCCGGCAGTCCTGCGAAACGCCCGATATCGATTCCGTTGGGCGTGACCCGCGTCTTCTGCTCCGGACAACCCAGATCCAGCTGCAGTTCCCGGGCATGTTCATACAGCGAAGTCACCACGTCCGCCCGCTCATACGCCAGCTGGGACATCTTGCGAAACTGCTCGATCCAGATATTTTTGTAGATACCGCTCACCCAGTTTGCCTTCAGGAGTTCCTCTTCCCGCTCTCTGGTGTAGATGCCGTGTTCCGAGATGATGAGGCCGCAGCCGTAGAGCTGCTTGGCCATCCCGCCCAGCACGCCCGCATACCCCGTGGCCACACAATGATAAATGTCCGCCTCCGGAATATGGGTTTTCAAAATCAGGAACAAAGGCAGATAAATGGAACGCATAGTCCACAGAAAATCCGAAAACACGATGTGCGGATATTTTTTCTCGTAGCATTCCTGCACGATCCGCAGAAAATCCGCCCCCATCAACAGATCGTCGATGGAAAACCGCTCCTTCTGGAACAGGTCAATCAACGTTCCCCAATCCGGATTCCGGTTGAGTACGATACTTCTCAGAGAACGATACTGAGAGACGCTCAGATTCGTCCGCTTCCCCCGTTTCGCCCTGCGCTCCCAATCATAATCATCCAAATATGTCTCATACACGGCCGACACATTATCCGGCAGCTCGTACACAAACTTGCCCCGCTGGGAACGGTCGGACACAATGGCCAGCACCGTGAACTCCATATCCGGAAACGCTTTTATCATACTGTGAATCCAGCCGGATACGCCGCCCACCACATAGGGATAACAGCCCTCCGCCACAATACACACCTTCATAGACAATCCCCTTTTACAAGCTTCTTGATCCGCCACGCCGCAGACTGCTATTTTACACCTGTTTTCCACATGCTGTCTGCCACATGCTGTCTGCATGTGCTATCTTCCGAACGGCCCGGCATACTCCAGCACGTCGTCCGCCTTCTTTAAAGTGATCTCCACCTGACTCTCCTCGGCATGGATCAGATACGCTCCCGCCTCCAGCTTCTGGAACGACCCGCCCTGCATTCCGGCCACCGCCTCGTCGTGGAGCCGCAGGACAAACCACGCATCGCCTTCCCCGCTTAAAGACAGCGCAATCCTGTGATCCTCCCGCTCAACCTCATAGTCCAGACCGAGAAACCTCCGGATCCGCCTGTCGCTCTCGGACATGACCGTCTGCTCAAACCCGCCATACTTGGTCCAGTAAGTACTCACATTGCTGAAGATCTCATCAAAATAATTCTCCCACTGGTCTTCCTCCGACTCCGGCCACATAGCGCGGTGCATACCGATCAGCGTATTGGAATACCCCAGCGCCGTGGCGAGACTTCTCATCCGCAGATCCACAGAATAGCTGTATTCCCCCGCGTCGCCCGTAACTGCCTGCAATGTCACGCCGTCCTCCCGCCAAGATAAGAGCGGATGTTCCCCGCCATTCCGGTAGGCCACCGTGCGGATGTCCGCCAGCCGCCCGGCGCCCTCCGCAAGCGCCTCCTCCAGATGTTCCGGCAGCACCTCAAAATAGGCGGCGGCAAACCGATAATTGCTCTCCAGCGCATCGTAAAATTCCCTGTCGCTCCTGAGCTTGTCCGCCAGAGCGGCCTCCGCGCCATCGACCTGTCCCGTTCCATCGACATGTCCCGTTCCTCCGACATCCGGAGCCCCGGCATATCCAAAAGAAATGCCCGCCTCAGCGCTCACCTCACGCAGCTGCTGCAGATAAAAGGGCAGCGTCTCCGCCTGCGGCTGCGCGGCGTCCGCGCCGTCATATTTGGCATTGACAAAACAGGTCAGCCGCAGTTTATTGTTCAACGCCATCGCCGTGATTCCCGGCCACATCACGTCCCGCATCACCGCCTCGGGATCCCGGCTGTACACCGCCTCCATCCCGGCGACATTCTCCGCAGACAGAACCGGGAAATCCGCCACCAGCATATTCTGCGCGTTCACCACCGGATAAACCGTGTAAGCGTTCATCTCAAACACCATAGCGTCCAAAAGCCCCAGCCCCGTCAGGTCGTCTAAATAGGAGCCGTTCACCGCAAACACCATGGCGTTCCCGCAGCTGTTCCGCCAGATAATCCGGGGAAAGTCCTCACGCTCCACCTTATGCTCGTCCATCATCCCCACCATATAGGTCTTAGTGCCTTTGCCCGTCACATACCAGGGGATCGCCAGCTCCAGATCCTGCTTCTCGGCCTCCTCGGGAAGTCTGACTTGATAAACGGCCTCACCGCCCAGCAAGAAGCCGGAAAATAAATGAATTCCCTCCGTCTGCGCCGGCTCCTCCCGAATCTGCGAAATACCCAGAAGCTCAGTCAACGCCGGATTTTCCAAGAGTACCGCCGTATCCGGCAGATTGCAGAAAATCAGCGGCACCCCCGACTGTACCAGCTCCACAAGCGCCTCCGTATCTCTGTCAAAATCCAGCTGCCCGGAATCAATGAGTATCAAATCCGGCCGATCCGCACCGCGTTTTACCACATCCGGCTCCGTCAGAACGGACAGATCCCGCTTCGTATAAACACACCACTGTGACACGGTACGCCCCAAAGCATTCCCTTCGTCCCCCAGAAGCACCACCCGTTCCCGGTCGAATCCGCCGTCCGCACCGGACGTCCCCTCCTGCGGGCGGTGCGCCGCAGCCGGCTCCTTGGCGGCATACTCGTTGACGTCATAATTGCTGGCATTTTCTTTGATGATCTGAGAGAACTGGAACATAAACAAAAGAACTGCCATCATCATTATAATGCTGAAAAAGTTTCTACGGGATACCATACTTAACCTGCCTCTATTGGAATACGCGGATCAGCTCCAGCGTCTCGCTGTCAACCACCACCGCAGACTGCTTCAGCTCCTCAATCACCTCAAAAAACCGCTGCTTCTCCCCATTGGTGAAGTACAGCTTCAACTGGCATGTGTAGGTGGAAAGCGTGTTGGGGTAATGATATCTGGCGCGCTCGCACCACTTTTTGCACTTGTCGAAATCACCGATCTCCAGAAGCCGCATACTGATCGCCTCATACTGACTGTTGTTCATCTCGTCCGGCTGTCCGTTGTAATAGATCTCGCAGATGTCGTCCATAACCTCCACATAATTGCGCTGTTCCAGATCCGTGAACACCCGCTGCTCCAACACCTGATTCATATACTCGATCAGATCCTCCGCAATGATCCTCTGCCCCTCGCCGCCCTCCAGCACCAGCTGTCTCTGTTTTTCCACATTCATCCGGAAATCATTCAGCGCATCCTGCAGCACCGAGGCCGCATAGTGAGCCGCCTCCGTGTCCTCGCTGTTCAACGCCAAAGAAATCGACGCCAGATACTTGTCGATATCTCCCCGAACCACATTCATCATCAAAGTCCGCAGTTCCTTCTCGTCCGTGATCTCAATGGCCTCCTCCAGCGGAACCATATTGCGCTCCCGCTCTTCCTCCGCATGGGTAACCGCCTTGATCCGCTCCTTGCTGAACACAACGTCCGTCAGATCCACCGGCTGTGAAAAAAACAAACGGTACCACAGATAAGAAAGCAGGAAAAACGCCCCGCCCGCCACCGGGCAGAGGAACATCACAACCGACTTGGGTACACATCCCCTGCGCTTTCCGTGCAGCCCCCACACCAGATACAGAAGGACCGCCAGTGTGTTCAGCGCCAGAATGCACAGGAATACCATCATCTCATCTGCCATTCCGCGCTGCCCTCCACCATATCGCTGCCATATCCGATCTCCGCCAGACGATCCCGCACGAACCGGGCGTCCTCACCATTCGTGTTGGGTAGCAAAACATAAAGCTCTCCGTCCCCCAACATGCCGATATAATCTGTCTGGCGCAGTTTTCCCATGATCTCCCGTCCTGCCTGCCTGTAATCCGTCTCCTCCGCAGGCATTCCGATTCTCAGCACCACACATTCCGTAAGCCCTTTCCGCTCCGCTTTCAGATACGCTTTCATCAGCGCGTCGAAAGCCTTTGTCTCCAAGAGCTGCGTATCCTCCACATACCGCTTCTCTTCCAGCGCCGCCAGATACCGGTTGGCCCGAAGAACCGCATTCTGAATCAGAGAGCTGATCACCACCAGCTGGTTGGCCTGCCCCAGCGTCATGCTCTCCCAGGGGATACTCCAGATCATGAGGATCATCTGCATGGCGCCCCGCTCGTCATAAATGGCGTTGGCCATCAGCGGATAGCGCTCGTCCAGCCGTCTGTTGATAAACACTTTCCGCTCCGAGAGCGTCTGATACATCTCCCCAAGCTCCGGATAACGGATGGAATTCCCCATGCCCCGCGCCTTCTTGGACGTGGAGGAAAACAGTCTGGCATAACTTGCGTTGGAGACCACATAGATCGCCACGTCCTTACTCCGCACCAGTCTGCCGATCATCTCCGCCGCATAGAACAGCACCTCCTCCGGGCTGTACTGATCCAGCGTGGAAGTAATCCCGTAAATCTTGCCCACACTGTCATTCTGGTTGATGATCTGGGTCTCCAGCGTGTCTTTTACCCGCACGTTACTGCTGTTGATATCATGGATGTCATGCAGCTGCAATGAGAGAAAATCCCGCTCCTCCTCGCTTTCGCGCTTCAGCTTCTTGATGCTGTCCCGCATATATCCGACCGCCATTCCCAGAATAAAAAGCTGCGCAATCCACACATAGGTATTGGCGTCCAGCATCACCTCAAAACTCGAGCGGTCATACATCTGCCGGAAACAATACCCCGCCACCGCCAAAACCGCGGAAAAGACCGCCTGCTGCTGGCCGTAGACAATGGCGAACAACAGCACATATAACAGATAAAAATCCAGATTGGCAAAATACTCGCTGCCCACCGCACGGTTATTCAGCATAAAAAACGGAATGAACGCCACCAAATTCTCCACAAAGGGAATCAGCACCTCGAAAAGCCAGCCCGCCTTTTTCAGCATCTTCTGATGCAGGGACTGATCCCCGTCCTCCCCGTGGAGATAGATCCGCCTGTCCCGCTTCATCTGCTCCACGATTTTCTTTACGATGACATCCGTCTCGCAAAAAAAGGGATTGCCAAACTCGCTCTCAAAGAGACGGTTCGAGAGGATCCGCCGCTTCGGTTCCCGGTTCTTCACAAGAATCTGCACATCATACCCCATGGCTTTCTGCACCATCTCGGCCACCTGCCGCTCCGTCAAGGCCGTGGAGGAAGAAATATTGTAGAGCGAATGCCCATGCTTTTTGGCGACCGCCATCCGGTATATGTATTCCACGGCGTCGCGCTCAAACAATAAGGACAAAGAACTGTCCTCGTCGATGGTGATCGTCTGCCGCTCCAGCGCCTCCAGACACATGGCGCTGCAGAGATTGTTCACATCGCTCATCGCTCTGGGAATCCCGTAGAGATGATCCAGACGCAGCGTCACAATATCCAGCCCCTGACTCTTGCGGTAGCTCTCGCACATTTCCTCCGTCTGCGCCAGAACCATACCCTTAAAACTTTTGGGCGAAACCGGCTCCTTTTCCGAAATGTCCTCATCCGAACTGATTCCGTACACCTCATCCGAAGACAGATAGATAAATCTCCCCTGCCCCTCCATGGCATAGCCCATAAGAATATTCATTACAGCAGCGGAATACTTTACCGCTTCGGCCTCTTCCTTCTCCCATTCAAAATTCGTGTCATACGCCCCCATAAAGATCGTGAGATCCGGCGTAATGCTCTCGAAAATCTCGTTCAGACAGCTGGAATCATAAGAGAAATTATAACGCTCGAACACCTTCTGATACGGCAGTTTGTGATATCGGTTCCCGGTGAGCAGATATACCCGGTGTCCCTCTTTATTTAATTTGATGATCAGATTGTTGATCATACTGCTGCAGCCGCCTATCAACAAAACATTCATAAAGATACCCTCACCTGCGAACACAATCATACAATAAGATTCTGCAGACACCTGTGATGATCCTATCCGTCACAAGGCTGTCCCGCTCTCCCTCAGGAGTCCACACGGATTCCTGCCTGCTCCAACCGCTGCCGAAACTGCGCAATGTCCTCCCGGACCGTCTCCCGGCTCACCTGATACTCAGCGGCCAGCCTTTCCGCAATCTGTTCCGCTTCCACACCCTGCTCGAGCAGTCTCCAGATATCCGCCCCCACCTCGTTTACGGCAAGGGGGCGGCGGTAGGGAACGCCGCTCTGTTTCATATCCAAGAGCCAGTAAAGCCCGGCCGCATACCTTAATTGGTAGGAAGATGCGCCTGTTTCATCCGGATTTCTCATCTATATTCCCCGTTTCTATTCTTCGGTTTGACTTTGGATTTGCGCTCATGCTTTGCCGGGATGACTGTTTCCCAATGATCGCCCTGAACACATTATATTTCATTTTGGCGTGTTTTACAAGTGCAGAGGAGAAGATCAGCATTGAGATCAGCATTGAGCTTCCCAAAACCCTACAACGCCCTCTTGTTTGCATCTACTCTTGAATTCGGATCAGGATTCTTTAGAAATACGGTTGGAATTGGAATGCGGTTGGGATTCGATTAGAAAATCTGCTTTTCGGGACGGGAACCGTACTGAATGGAAGCCGTACTGAATGAAGGTCGTACTCTATCCGTCATATCCTTTCTCAATACAGTATGCCAGAAGGCCCTCGCAGCCTGCCAGCACATCCCGGTAAGTGTCCTCAAAATTTCCTGTATACCAAGGGTCTGCAATATCGTCCCGCTGTCCGGCAAAAAAGCCCAGCTTATAGATTTTCCCCTGCGGATCTCCACCCGCAATCCGCGTCATATTGCGGATATTAGCGCTGTCCATGCCAATCAGATAGTCATATTGGTCATAGTCTGCCCTCGTCATCTGCACCGCCCTATGAGGGATCACCGGAATCCCCTCCCTGCGCAGCTTGTCCACCGTGCCATGATGGGGCGGATTGCCGATTTCCTCCCGACTGGTGGCGGCGGAAGAGATTTGGAAGCGGGCGGAGAGATTCTGTGTGTTGACCAAGTGGGCCATGACGCTCTGAGCCATGGTGGAACGGCAGATGTTGCCGTGGCACACGAATAATATTTTTATCATGTTGCTAAAACCTCCGTAAATGCTTGATTTTGCTGTATTTGCAAGGGTTTCAATATTTTATGTGTCTTTCTTACAGCAGAGGCATTTTTACTTTTTTCGGTATAATTGGGTATAATTCGGAATAGATTGTCAGTCGTTTGGTCTATAAAATGGTCTAAATTCATTATTTGTAGACCACACTATCCTTCACATACCTTTTCCATCTCTTCACCCAAATCTTCAAACTGTAAATGGGTGTATGTATTGAGCGTTACACCGATATCAGAGTGTCCCATAATATACTGTAGCTTCTTAGGATTGACACCTGACTTTGCCATATTGCTACAAAATGTATGCCTTGCTACATGAGGGGTAATGACCGGAAGCTCTTTCTTATATATTTTATTATATTTCTCCCTGATATGCTGAAAGTATTTCTCCCAATGCAAAGCAACCATCGGCATATTATTCTTGTCCAAATACAGAAAACCGCATCTACCGTCAATCATAGGTTCGATTTTAGGTCTTTTCCGATTCTCCAAAATACGTTTAAAACATTCTTTTACTTCATCGGACATAGGAACATACCTCACGCCTTTTTCTGTTTTAGGCGTTTCAATCACATATTCCATATCCCTTTTTCTCTGTAATTGATGGTCAACTCTGATTTTATTACCCACAAAATCAATATCATCTTTTGTCAACCCACAAAATTCAGAGATACGAAGTCCTGTTTTGAATAGGATAAAAATGCCCTCATAGTATTTTGAAAAATGCTTGTCGCTTTTCACAAAGTCCAAAAATGCCCTTTCCTGTTCTCTTGTGATTGCTTCCCTTGTAACAGAATCATTCACTACCACTGTAGCAAGCTGGAACTCAAAAGGATTCTTGCGGATCAGATCATCTTCAACTGCCATCTGAAAAGCTGGTCTGACTACTCCCCTTATGGAATGGATAGAGCTATATCCTCTTTTGTCCTTTACTTGCAGTTTTATCAGCCATTCTTTCGCATCTGATATTCTGATAGTATCATTCCTCTTTTTGCCGAAATCCTCTTTCTTGATAATATTAATAACGAAGTTATAATTTGCCTTTGTATTATGTTTTACACCATGCTGCTGTGAAACATACTTCTCTACCAATTCAAGTACAGTGGTATTCCCTCCGTTTGGCATGATATAATCATCTAATGCCTTTTGTATTTGTTTTTCTTTTTCTCTCAGGGAAATATCTTTACGCTTGCCTTTGGGTACAGAATCCGATTCAGTCAGTTTCCAACTGTATACAGATTTTCTTTCCCCAGACTTATCAAGATACCTGTATTTATATCTCCCATCCTTTTCCTGGCTCTCTCCTGTCCATAGTTTTCGACCTTTACTATCCCGTCTAATAACGTCTGACAATGTTTTTCGCTCCTTTCATATAACAAGAGCCATCTGTATGATACTTCTCATAATACCATACATCCGGCTCAAAAGCTATTACTCATTCTTTTATTTTCAGAAAATACCGTATTAAATAGCGTCCAAATGTTCATCAACATATTGTTCAAATAAATGTCTTTTGATTTTTGCCCTACTGCCATTCCACAAGATAAACTTTTCATCTTTGTGTTCATCTATGAATTTTGCCAGTGTTTTATAATTGATTCCGAAATATTCTGCCGATTCAGTAAGACTAAGTGTATATTTCTGCCACCAAGGAAGCTGCAATTTATTTTCTGTGCTTATAGCCGATTCCTCCGTTTCGTTAAAAAATTCCACAATATGAGAAGATACTGACTTTTGCCAGTATCACAATATTCACTTTTCAAATTTATTATCATCAATATATATGTAAGGACACAGGATCGTAACTATGTCCTTACATCGACTAATTAACAGGTTACTCTATTATATTACTTCTCCATAATTTCTATCTTGCGATAGTGTTTCAAAACTTCTTTCAATTCATAAGACGGGCTACTGTTTACATCAAATATTCGTTTTACATATACGACACTGCCTAACACACAAAATATTGAGTATAAATTTTCACCGTCTCTAATTATATCTTCTTTATTCAGTTGCATTATTTCACTACTTCCAAATTATTATCTTTCTTTGGTCTTCCACGTTTCGCCTTTGGTTTTTCTTCAATATTATCTGTATTCTGGTGATATTCTTCTACAATCGCCTTTGCAACTTCTTTACTTCCCATCTCTTTCATAAGAGGAACAATATCAGCTAATTTATTGACTACATCCATATCAATATCACCCTTTTCAGCAAAGGAATTTACAGCATTTGTTAAAGCAATCAGTAATTCATTCATATAATCAGGTTTTACAACAAATTCTCTTACCACCTGTAACAGATCAGAAATTTCTTCCTTATAATCAGAGAAATGTGCTTTCCTAAACTCAATGGCTTCATCACAAGCCTTAGAAAGTTCATTAAATAAATCTTCTCCCATCGCTTTTGTAATTACGTCAATAACCATTACACGGTTATCTTTCATAAATGCATCAATCATATCAAGGCTGAAATCTTCATCATTCTCAAATAGCACAATATCCGTAAAATACTTTACCAGACAATAATTGAAAATTGCTTCTTTCAGGATATACGCATATCCAATCGTACCAGAAACAACCATTCCTGCCACTTCCATGACAAAATTCGCTTTCTGGCTCAAAGACAACTCATTTTCATAATTAAATTCTACTGTTTCGCCTTTAAAATTCCTGTATGTACCTTTGTTCATCATTATTTCTGTTCCTCCATAGCTTTCTTGATTAATTTTGACATCTCTGTATCAATTTTCTTCTTTGTTTCACTCATATTTGCAGACATTGTAGGTTCTTTTGGTCTTTGCTCATATCTTTGCTGGCTCATGGCATCTTCTTCTCTTTTTATTTCTGCAATCCTGTCATTTGCATAGAAAACAAACGCTTTCTTTTTATGCTGGTCTACACAAGTCCTTTTCAACATATTTCCATAACCTTCAGACACAACACGTTTCACTACTCGCAGATTCCTTGTAACAATCGTGTCTGCTTTTGTTTCTGCATCAACCACCAGATTTTCAAAATCATTCCATGATTCATCAGCCGTTCTGTCGCATTTCATATTGTGATTGACCAAAAATTCACTGACAATATCCATTACCTTCTTAGTGGCATGGAAACAGTAGGTAGGATAAGGATTTGACTTTACACTTCTCAAATTCTTTAACTGATTACCTTCTACTAACTCTTTGAATAAACTTGCTGATTCAAAATAAATTTTCTTTACTTCTTTATTCTGTTTTTCCATTCTGATAATTCCTCCATATCTTTTATTCTTGTTTGTCGTTTCAAATAACACTGTCTAACCATCTCTGATATTCCTCATTACTAAAAATCCCATTATTTACACCTCAAATTTAATTTTCTGAATATAAAAAATTGAAAAATATATTTTTTATCAGAAAAATCTATGCTTGAATATTCTTCAAACACACATTTCTCTAATAAACACGATAGGTACAGAACTGTTACCTCAAGCATCACCAATCAGTAACTTATCTTGTACCTATCTGATACATTCCACAGTGTATCTGTCGTCTATTGTCTATATATTAAATGTATTTAGCAAAACACATGGAAATTTCTACCACACTCCAATGTGAATACATTAATATTTTTGTAATTGTTTTCCAACTTAACAATCTTTTTTCATTTACATCCGAAAGTAATGAAATGAATGGGCAGAACATCTTTATTGACATTCTGATAAAATCATTATGTGCAAGCTAGTCTTTAAACTTTGCCTTATTCATCTTCTAGGTAGATGAATATGTACGGACTGTATATCAAAGCAATACACAATTACGCCTGTATACTGCTCAACCTTGTCAGTTCACTGAGGGTATTTCCAGCTACATTAAGCATATTACGTCTTTTATCTATTCTGTTTTTGGAAGTCAGCAAATAGAAAGTAACATAGCTTCTGCACATCCAATAGCCATATTTTTATCGCATAAGCGACTTAGGAACTCCCCTGCTTTCGGCTACTATATCACTCTAATAGCCTACCTATCGACCGATACTATAATTACCCATTAAACAATCTCTCGCCAAAATGACTTTTTTATAACAAATTTAATGGCAGGTACTTAGGCTCTCGCCATATACCAAACAATACGTTTTTTCTGGGATTTCCCCACACATTACGTCTATGGTTTCCCATTCCGCTTTGGTGTATTGTTCCTAGCATCTTCCCAGCATATTCGGTTTTTATAATTTTCAATTATCGGTTTCCGCTTATTTATAGTGGCTGCGCTCCCGTCCGTTAATCATATGGCATTATTATATGATCTTAGAAGGGTGGGTCACAATACACTAGCCACTCTGTTTCGTTTTAAGATATATTACGAAACAAGTAATAACACTTGTTTACCAAAACCGGAGGTTTTATTATTAAATACTTGTTTTTCAGCTTCCCCAATCTGTAAAAAGCCGTCTTTTACTTGCATTGTTCCATTTATAGCACTCTGGAAAAATGCGTTCATAGCATTCTGGTTATTCTTTTTATTTTGGAAGAAATTAAAAATATCCATTCCTTTACTGACAGTCTGCATAGTCAGAAAACCCTTGATTAAGGAACCGACTACTTTATTACCACTGATTTCTTTAATGATCTCCGCAAAACCTTTAATTCCATCTGTGATAACGCTTATCGTTCCGCTTATTAAGTCATCCTGCTTGACTATATTTGTCAGCACTTCCAGTAAATCTGTACCAGCACTGATTAAATCCTTGATCCAATCAGAGGAAATCACTTCTGTTGCAAGCATCTGAAATTGATTGTCAAACTCATTTTTCAATCCCTGTATGCTCTGACGGTAAATTTCATTTTCTTTTTCTGCTGCTCCAACGCTGTCAATAGACTGTTCTACCGCTTTATCTACATCAGCCATCTGCTGAATAATCGCATTAAATACATTGACCTGTCTCTTGCCCGATGCAAGTTCCGCAAAATACTGTTTCTGCTCACTTGTCAATTCTGGAAATACTTTCGCATAATCGGACAAAATATCGAATGTGCTTCTCAGTTCGCCGTTTGCGTCTTCAATAGCCACACCTATTGAACCAAACGATTCTTCTAATTCTGCACTCAATCCGTCTATTTCATCCCCATCTTCATCAACGGCTCTTAACCTTTGTGAAATGGTGATAAGTCCGGTTGATACTTTCTCCATATTACGAAGCTGGGCGAATCCACCTGTCAGCAAACCGATTGTTTCATCAATACTGTTTCCAGCTTGTGACATTGTTCCTGAAACACGCTCCAAACCATCTGCAAGATTATCAAATCCCACGGGTGATTGATTCGATACGCTGTTCATTTTATCAACAATGCTCATAATATCAGCATCAGAAATATTGAATCCCTTTAATACGCTGATAAGTGTACTCGCTGCATCGCTCGTCTGGTTAATTCCATCCGCTACATTCGTCATAACCAATGCGGCATTACCCATCTCCAAACTCTGTTCAAGGTCATAACCAGCACGTTTAAACTCTGTAGCCGCTTCTATCATGTCTTTTCCAGTACGTCCGATTTTTGTAGCAGCATCAAACGCTTTATCCGCAAATTCGCTTAATTTCTCTGTTGATAAATCGGCAACTTTATTAAATTCTGTCAACGTAGCATCTAAATCACAAACTGCTTTTATCATTTGCTTAATAGACTGTACCGTTTTCTGGATAATCTTATAAGCCAACTGATACTTCAGCATAGTAGCAATGGAACTCTTTACCTGCGATTTTAGATTACCGAAAAATCCTTGTGACACTGAATCCGTTGCTTGTGTCTGTGTCTGAATCTGCTTGAATTGCTGTTGTAACTTTGTTAAATCCGTCTTACTATTGCAATTCTGCAAATCTATAATGATTTTCTTCAATTCTGCATCATACTGGCTTGCTGCGTCCCTATTGCCATTCATCCAAGTGATGATTTTATTCGTCAAGATACCCGCACCTTGCATAGCCTGTTGGTCAGCATTAAGATTCTTCTGCTCCTGTGAAGTAATCTGATACTGCTTCTGCAAGTTTTGTAAAGATGCTACCATCTCGTTATACTTTGCAATCTTTTCATTCGGATCAGCAATACTATTGATTGCCTGTAAGTCTGCTTTTAGCTGTTCAATCTGTACGCTAACACCTTCCGGCATTTTAATAGAGTTAAAACGTGCTTCTAACAAAGCAATATCATTAGGCATACTCTGTAAAGCATTCTTCATAGCTTCTAATGCGCTTGCATGAGTGCCTTTAGATATTTCAGCGTTAAATGTTTGATATTCTGTTCTTGCCAAACGCAAATAACTCTCTAACTGTTTAATATCTTCTAATGTGGAAGCATTGACAGATAAATCATTGAAAGCATTTTGATTTTCAGAATTAAGAGATAGACCAGCTTTTTCAGCCTGCGTATTCAATAATTTCATTTGTGCAATCAGTTCTTCCTTCTTACGGATTACCTGATTATCACTTTCAATTTGTCTTTGATTCGCTTTTACCGTAGCTTCTATATTTTGTGATAATGTTTTCTGACCTTCAGACCACTTAACAATATGATGTTCAAGCCCGTTTGAATCATACCATTTGCCTACACTCTGTAATTTCAATGTGGCATTTGTTACCTCATTTAATTCATTCCGATATGTAAGCAAGGCTTTTGTAGCTTGTCCGTTATCATCAACATTAATCTTAAATCTCACCAATTTACCTTGATTATTGGTAATATCAGCAACAATCTTATTGATTTCCTGTTTAACCGCATTTGCATCTGATAAATCAAACTTGAAAGGAACTTTTACACCTGCCGCATTGATTCCAGATGATAACTGCCTGTTAATAGCATCTGTCTGTTGCTTAATCGTAGTAGTATCAAGTTGCACTCCTACTTTTAGATTCTTTGCAATCGTATTTAACTGCGCCTGAATCTGCTTCTGCGACTGTTCTAAATTTAAGCCGCCTGTCACTTGTACAGATTTGCTATCGGATAATGCTTTAGCAATCTGTTTTAACTGTCTATCCATCTGCTGTTGTGTAGCAGACACGTCTAAACCTAATGTAAATAAATTATTGGAATTATCCATGTTAAACGCTTCTCCTTTTAGTAGTCAATATGAATTTTTATGTTGAAGTAGTTTTCGTGTTCAAAGCGTTCAATGGCTCTCTCCAAGAAATGACCGCCTGGGCGATACCCAAAATACGGAATATCTTTATGCCATCCGCTTTTAACCTGATAACCTTCATTCATCAAAAGAAGTGCGTTTACTTCACCATCTCCCCATAGGGATTTGTGCATGGCCTCATCTGTCTGTTTAATTTTAATTGTAAGCTGCATACCAGAAGTATCTATGTCAACAAAGTCTTCCGCATATATGGAATTTCTCATTGCATAAGTCCTTTGATATATTACAGGCGAATATGACCGATACCATTCATCAATTTCTTCCTGTAAGATGTTTAGGAATCTTTCGGCTTCATATTTCATCTGTTGCTCAAAAGTTCGTCCATTCGGCAACCGCAACTTTCTAATATCAATCTTAATCAAACCATGCTTCACACTCCTTTCATGTATTTGTTAATTTTGTCTGATTTTTGCTTATGATATTTAGTAATATTGCACATTGCTCTCGTCTTTGCTTTTATGGTATAGTTTAAAAGGGTTTTATACCATAAATTAAGAAAACAATAAATACAAAATAAATAGCATCATTTTGATTTACCATTCAAAAAATCTTCAACTCTTTTTATCTGGATATTGGATAATGTATAATTTCCAGACAGCCATTGCGATAATTGAGTAGGATAAATCCCAAGCAAAGATGCCAGATACTTTTTCTTGATACCATTTTCGGATAGATACTCACTGACCTTTGTTTGTAAATCCATCTCAAATACCTCCTTTTCTTAATGGTAAGTGGGAAAATTGATTTTTTTGAAGATTTTTGTTTATCTCTTTCCCTCTATAAATTTTGTAAAAATGAAATATAAACGTCTGAAACACCGTATTTTTAGGCATTTCAGACGCTTTTTGTTTCTTTCAAAAATATTAAATTGCCTTTTGTGTTTTTATCGCTTCCTTTTTGTTTTTTTCATTTGTTCGTGCTATGTTCAAACGCTGTAATTCATCACTGCACTTTTTACCACAGGTTTTTTGATTATTGGATGCCTTTATAAAATCCTTGCCACACACTTTACATACACATATGCTTTTATTCTGTTGGTATGCTTGCAGATAAATCATAGGATCATATATATTTTTGACCGTGAATATACTTTTTCCTTGAACATCTGGGATATCTATTTTGATTTTAAACTGCTCCTTTTCTTCATCATCTATAATTTCTATCCCTTCTGTATCTTGAAATCGCTCAAAACTACCAGCATATGACTTCGCACCAGCCATTTTCATAATCTTATTCATATTAAATTTGATTTGTTGCTTTTTCTTCTTTTTTGTTTTGCTATCATAGCTTATAATATGCTTTCTCTTTGTAATTATAAAATACCCATCTTTCAATTTATTACTTTCTTGTGCCTCTTTATAAAGGCAGAATAAAACATATAGTAATTCCATATCATTACTATGGAAGTTTCCGTTTTTATATGTATGCAAAGAGTCTTCAATAAACGATAAATCACTTTCTGTAATATTGGTGCTTCGATATTCCATCTTTTCTGCAATCCTTTTATCTAATACCGCATCACCTTTGATAGCTTTTTTGTATGCTGTGCGTGGTCTGAACTTAATTACAATATCTCCCTTGATATTCTTTTGTAGATTATCAAGTATGATATGTCCAAAACACTTCCAGAGAATATCTTTACTGCCTGTAATGAACTCATGCTGTGTATATTCCATATCAATCAGATAATTTACTGCCAAATTCTCTTCATACAAACCATTCTGATCTGTAAAAATTTCTTTTATTTCTCGTATACAATGATAATGGAATGTCTCAAACCGTCCTGCTTTTTCAGTAGCATCCATATTTTTTATACGTTCTTCTTTATCAATAGAACTGCATATTGCCCTTTTCGATGCTTTTCTGCTTTTCAATGTGAAATACAATTTCTGATACTTGTTATCATATCTATTGATTTCATATTTTGCTGTTCCATCTTCTTTCTTCTCATTATTCATAAGCATACGATAATCAAATTCATTCTTTTTAGAATTATCATCATTCTTTTCGGAATTGTCAAAATAAGCATAATCCAGTCTTCCAGTACCTTCTCCGATATACTTTTTAATCCTATCCATAACACTTTTTGTCGGTTTTGCAACATTTTTACTCTTTTTCCCTTTTGCTTCAATGAAAAAGTTAGGATGTTTAATCTCCGATTTTGAAAATCTCTCTTTCCCTTCTTTCGGTGGAACTAACTTATTATATAATTCCTCATACTCTCCTAAAGCAAGATTCTTTCCTGTTTTGGGATAATCAATCGCATAATTTGAATATGCACAGAATACATTGATTGCATCATCATACGGCAATGGATTATCTTTTGAAGTATCCGGCGTATTCCATAATTTTGTCATTGCATTACTCGAATCACCAATTACATTATTGTCAAATCCCTTTACAAGAGTATCAAAAATTGCTTCTTTCGTAATCTGCTGCGGTTCTGCCTGCTGCATTTTATAATATAATGGAACATCAGGTAAATCTTTTGCTAATTCCCATAATTCAGCATCATCAGATACTAAAATTTCATCTCCATCCCAATCCATTTGCAAAGTTTTTGATAATAAATCATGGCAGGAAACAACCGTATCAGATTCCATATACTTAAACCATTCTCTACATTCCTCTGATTTTATTAAATCACGCTTACCATATTCATATCCTGATAAATGCGGGCTTCTTAAACAGATAATATGTTCTACAGTTCCCTTTTCGTCATAATATTTATTGTATATATGATTTTTAGGCACAAGACCTTTCGGATCACTCTCACCACAAAACAGATATTCACAAAAAGCATACATATCTGGAGCCGCATAACTGTAATATCCACCCAAACGAATTTTACCAGCACGATAGCTTTTCCTTCTGGATATTACTAACTGACGGATTTTCTTTTCTATGTATGAATCATAGATTAATGACGGATATATATTTAATGCTTCAGCAATTATAGAATTGCAGCTTCTTTTATCTGTGTTCGCTTTATTATCTATCTGTATCTCATCTGTAACTGATACAATATCATCTATATTCTCTTTATCTTCTGTATCTACACCATCAAGATTATCATTTAATTCTGTTTCGCTATCATCTGCATATCCCATTTCTTCCTTAACATATTCAATATCTTTATGCAGTCTGATCAAATCACTTTTTGCTGGTGAGCTGATTTTTTTAATATCACATCCATATGGCAATGTTTGTAAATATTGATATGCAAATGTAACTGTATCTTTCGCAGGATTAGCATAGCTGTTAATTGATAATTTTATCCCATTATCTTTAAATGCCTTTTTATATGCTTCCCATGAAGGATACATTTTCCACATTTTTAACTGACTTGTTGTAAACAAATACCTTATATCCTGTTCTTCAATATCTACTTCATCTCCCCATGCATCAGGAATTTTCGTATTGTGTGCTATTTTGTTTGCAAACAACCGGAAATCGAACGGAAACATTGCGCCCTTAAAGAATCCACTTCTGATCTGACAGCTTGAAGGTAATTCCCCAGGAATGAACATTCCGGCTCCGTCTGTATGTTCAATCGGTATCTCTTCTTCTATATATTCTTTTGGCGTTCCAGCTACATAATGTTGACCATTTGTATTTTCTGCAATATCAACATATTTTACCATTCCCCTAACGACTGTTTCCAATCCTTTAACCAATATGCAACGGTCAATGTCAATTTCTTTTTCAGGCAAAACACTTGATGATAACGGTAATGCCGTATATGCTAAATATTTACCAACATTCATACCGCCTTGCTCATTGATATATTTTACCGATAAGCCAACCATTAAGGCAGCTTTATTCCTTTTAAAAAAATCTTTTCTCAATAATGTTACCGTAGTATTTCTTACCTGTCCTGTCGTAGCAGAATATAGCATATATTGTTTATCCGCTATTACAATACCATCCCTAAGAATCTGCCACATAATATCATTATGAAAGACTTCCATATAAACTATCTCATCCAATAGCTGATAGTCTGCTTTTTCCTCGCACCTGTCTTTTAATGCAAGCCTTACGACATCACTCTCAAAAGCAGAAATTTGATACCTTTCGTTTTCCTTTTCATGCCCTTCCTTATTTTTACAATAAAGATATTTTCTATCAATATTTCTCACACTTTTATTACTGGCTATTTCTTCTAATAAATCCTTATTGTTCTTTTCCTTATCATTGCGAATTTCATTTTCTTTTGGGGTAAATGCCTTAAAAGTATTAAATTTATATATTCTCACTTGTCCTGCTTTTACATTTCCTATGCCAATCAGCCTCCATTTCATCAAAAATATTACTTTTTACTACTTATTGAAACACCCATTTCATAGCCATTTAAGCGTGAAATATATGTGCTTCATCTTTATAAATAATAAGAATCACACATAATAGTCCACGCTGATTTGAAAATTATTTTACAATATGTAAATGGCTTGCTTTTTTCGGCTTCATAATATCGCCTGTCTGGTTGTTCTTCATAATGCCGGTATCTTTATATACCGTATATGTGGGGATTCCCATATCTTCACACCATGTTTCAGCTATCCCCTTGCCAGTCTGCGCCCTATAAATTGCGCTCATAGCCGTTGTAAATTCTACATAGGCATGTCTCAAATCTGAATTATCGTAATCCCATAGCAATTCTGACAATTCATCTTTGCCAATAGGCTTGTCCCAATCCATCTTAGATAAAACTTCCATTGTGGAAAAATAATCTTTACACTGCCATTTCTCACCGCTATAATCCTTTTCGATAGGAAATGTATTTACAAAATTCCTCAATGTTAGATATCCACAAACCGTAAATATTGCATCTATTAGCTGAAATGCGACTTGCGCTTCCTCTAAAGTCTGTACATAATCTGTACCCAATCTTGTATTTTCTCTTCTAATTTCACGAATAGAATTAATGTATTTGATACCAGATAAAGAAATTCTCATTAAATCATCTTGCGGATAATCTGCTATCTTTATGCCTTTATTCTTCTCTATTGCTTGTAAAATGGAGTTATGATATTGTCGTTCCCAACAATCATGAAACGCAATCGTCCTCATAACTCTGTTCGTGTCTTTAATATCCTCTTGTCCTTTTAATATAGTAAATTTATTGCCCATATATTTTATTTTCCCGTCCCCTTTTTGTATAATCTCTTATGCACTCACACTTTCAATCAACAATCCTTTATATTGAGAACTTTTTGTATATCCAGAAATACGATTATAAACTACAGTAATACCTTTGTTTTCATTATCGACTACATGAAAATAATTATATAATGCACGACCAGCTTCACTTATTGATGAGTAAACATAAACATTTCCGTCTACATCTTTAATGCGAGTTGGTTTTCTTACATCTTTTGGTAACAATTTTTCAATAATTAATTGTTCTTCTTGTGAAAACATAGTCTTGTATTTTATAGCCCAATTATATAAATTTACTCCTTGATAAATTTGATTTTTCACATTAATTTTTATACCTTCTTTTACGGCTTTCCTTGATAATTCCAAATTTTCTTTATGTCTTTTCATATTTTTATCAACAGAAAAATCTACACCTATTTTCTTTAATTTTTCTATTTGATCAATAGATAACTTTCCTTTTTTAAATTCTTGTGAAAAATGTAAATACATATTCCCTATACTATATCCGTCAAGCATATCTCTAGTTTTAATATCAAGATGTCCATATTGTTTTTTGAAAACACACATATATCTATAAAATTTGTCAAAAGAAGTCTCTTGTCTATTTTTCCAAATAAAATTAAGATTATCTAATTCGTCTATTATTTCTTGTGTTAATGCTTTATATGATCTTCCTCCATTATACGCTACTCTTATTTTATTTACCCATTGCCCTAAATTAATCCTTATTCCATCATTTATTATTTCTATATGTCTAACTGGAACTAAGCAATTACCTTCTCTTTCTTTATATTGTTTAAGTGCTTGTAAGCAAATTTTACAATTATATTGATATACATCCCAAACAAACCCAATATCATCTAATTCCTGTACCATATCCTCTGTCAATAAATAATTATTTTTTTCTTTTTTTCTTAATCTAATGCACTGTACCCATTGTCCAAGTTTTATTTTCTTATTTTCAATGTCTTCAATATGTCTCAATGGAACCAAACAATTACCCTCACGTTCCTTATATTGTTTCAATGTCCTAATATATAAATCCCAATCATTTTGTATCCACCCCTCAATCTCTTTAAACATCTTTTGTATCTCAACAATCTGCTCCACTACAAAGAAAATATCAATATCTTCAAATCCACTATCGTTAAAATTTGAATTGCTTTCTTTCTCTTTCGCAATAGAATCTTTGATTTCTCCTAATAATTTCATACCTTGTCCAGCAGAACTAAAGTTATTTACAGCATCAATAATCACTGGTGTATTTGTATTATTGGCTTCAATCGCTCTTCCAATTTGCTGTAAAAACACTATCATGCTTCTGGTAGGACGCAATAATAACACCCCTGAAATATTTTCGAGATGCAAACCTTCATTCAGCATATTTACGCAAAATAGTAGCTTCATATTATGGCTTGTATCATCAAAGAACGCCTTATATTCAGTATCTTTATTTTCATAGTCTGAATATACTTCATATGCGTTGATATCCTTAAATCCAGCCGTTTTAAACCATTCAATTACTGTACTTTTAACTTCTCTAAGATGTTTTTTATTCTTACAGAAAATAATATATTTGCCGTCTTTGTTAGTGATATGCTTATTCAGAATAATAGGCATACCATATGACTTCTCGATCTGAGAACGCATTGTATTAATTTTCTTATAAAATTCCTTCTTTTCTTCACTTGTGTTTGTGGCATTTTCTATCTTTTCCCGTAACTTTTCTAATTCATCATCCAGTGTGTACAACGCGCCAACATATTTAGGAAGTGGCACTATTTTCTTTACAATGCTTTCTGACAAAGGTAAATCACTTGCGCAATTTCCCTCAAACAATTCATCAATAGTGTTTATGCCATCTGATCTAACAGGCGTTGCACTTGTACCGAAAATAATTGATTCTGGATGGGATTCAATCAATGCTTTTACTTTCTTGCCCCATACCTTACTTGTATCATGATGATATTCGTCTAAAGCAATCACATCATAATTCATAGCTGTAATATCTTCATCAGACATTTTGATTAATCTCTGATAAAGAATAATGTTTACATTCTGAATATCATATTTCTCAAAAAGTGCCTGTATCTGGTCACTGATATATGTAGATGGTACTAAAACAAGTTTCTTGTCATTACTGTAATCCTCAAACAATTTTGCAATCAAATATGATTTCCCTGTACCTGTTGCATGGGAAATGGCAATCTTCTTTTTACCTTCTGCAATCGCTTTTTGCACTTTTTCATAAGCCTCTTGATTATGTTTCAATAAATCTACCATATATTATTTTCTCCATCATCAATATAGTTTTGCAGTTTGTTACTAATTCAAGTTATGGTAAAAATACCACAACCATTATTAGTAACTATATTATGAAAAATATTGGTTACTAATTTCAGTTTGCCTAAAATCAGCTTAACTCAAATTAGTAACATTCTTTCGTTCCCTATATGCTTTTTGTTTACAAGCATCACAACAATACATTGCATCTTTTTTCTTTGCTGTAAATTTCTTTGCTGTAAACGGTTTCTTACATATCACACACATTTTTTGTTTCTCTAAGCATTTACTTTCTTTTCTTCTTTTTATATAGGCATCATTCCGGCATCTTTGAGAACAATATTTTGCTTTAGGACTACTGCTCTTAAAAGAATCCCCACAATAAATACATATCCCCTCATAGCCTAAATGTGAATATATCCTATAATCATCTTCTATTCTTGACGTCTCTTTACTATAAAAATACATTGCGATTAACTATCCCTTCATATACCACCGTTACCAATTTGAGTTTTATCCAAACGGAATGAAAACACTCTAAACATAATCCTTCTATTCACAAACTACCATTTCAATAGATTTACATTCTGCAATCAATTCTTCATATTCAATTTTCATAAACTTATCTTTTGCCAGACTGTAATTTACTGTATCTAAAAATGTGAATATAAGTTGGTCTTTTATGCTCTCATTAATCACATTTCCACTAAGACACACGCTATTATTCTGTGCATCTTCTATACTCATATTTTGGCAATCCAGATTATCCGTACACCAAACACCTGTAGGCGTACCACATACGCCTTCAAAGGTTTCAAACATATTAGGAACTCTATATAATGTTTTGGTTTTTATCATATTCACTACTCCGTATTTTAAATTACGCGAACGAAAAGTTTTCTCTCACGCAATTTTCTTATTCCTATTACCATAAATAACCGCTTCTTCTGTACCATCAATCACACCAGATGTAACAATTACCTTTTTTGCATCTGACTTATCAGGGACGAAATACATCACATTTTGCATTGCTTTTTCAATAATGCTTCTCAGCCCTCGTGCGCCTATTTCCTTTTTAATAGCCATTTCAGCAATCCTTTTCAATGCATCATCTTTAAACTCCAATTTCACACCATCCATAGCAAGTAATTCCTGATACTGTTTTGTGAGTGCATTTTTCGGCTCAGTCAATATCTTAATCAAATCTTCTTCACTTAATGGATTCAGCGTTGTTATTATAGGTAATCTTCCAATCAATTCAGGCATAAGACCATACTTTACTAAATCATGTTGCTGTACACCAGATAAATCTAATACATGATTATCATTCGCGCCCTTAATATCTGCATTAAATCCAATAGGTTTACTGTCTGATCCTTTATGTACAATCTTCTCCAATCCGTCAAATGCACCGCCGCAAATAAACAGAATATTTGAAGTATCAATATTTACGCATTCCCCCTGTGGATGTTTTCGCCCACCGCTAATAGGAACTCTTGCAACTGTACCCTCTATTATCTTTAAAAGCGCCTGTTGAACACCCTCACCAGAAACATCCCTTGTAATCGACACATTATCGCCTTTGCGTGAAATTTTATCTATCTCATCAATATAGATAATTCCTTGTTCAGCTAACTTATTATCAAATTCAGCGTTCTGCAGCAATGTCAATAGAATGTTTTCCACGTCCTCACCTACATAGCCCGCCTCCGTTAATGATGTGGCATCCGCAATAGCAAATGGAACTCCCAAAAATTTTGCTAATGATTGTGCCAAGTACGTCTTACCGCTTCCCGTAGAACCAATCATAAGAATATTAGATTTTTGAATTTCTACATCTGATTTTTTCTTCTGTCTTAATCTTTTATAGTGATTGTAAACCGCAACTGCTAATGTCTTTTTTGCTTCATCCTGACCAATAACATATTGATCCAGATGTGATTTAATCTGTGATGGTGTAGCCAATTTTATATTTTGAGCAATATCTTCATCTTCTTCATTATCCAGTAACTTATATGCCTCTTGGACACATTCATCACAAATGCAACCTCCGTAACTGCCTTTAAACAATTTATTAACTTCTGATTCTCTCTTTCCACATATAAAACAGAATTCTTGTTTTCTATTTGCCATATATTACTTAATCCTCCTGTTATTTGTTTATTATCCTATTCATTCTTTCTATAAATCCTTTTCTGTCAGCAACCAAAAATTCATTAGCGTCTTTATATCTACCATATAAATCACTAATTACAATATATTTCTGATTTAACTCAGCATCCGCAAGTTCTTCAATGAATTTACCTGTTGCACGTCTACCAGCTTTATCATTATCTAATGCCAGAACGATTATTTTCTCTGTTGCTCTTTCTTTAAGCAGTTCAATAAGTTTTTTCGTCTCATTCACACCACCTAAAGCGATAGCACTTAATCCCACTTCTTCAAAAGACATAGCATCAACTTGACCTTCCGCAATAAACACATAATCATCTCTATCAAAAAGAAGTTTATCTATGCTTTCTGAATACAGTGCTTCTATATTGAATATCTCATTGCCAAATTTGCAGTATTTATTATCACTCTCCCATAGAATCCTATGTATATATCCTTTGCAGTTAGGATTATAAGGAATAGTTATCACATTCTTTTCTGCGTCATATCCCAATTTGAACCTGTCAATAGTTTCTCTACTCAATCCACGCTTCACAAAATAATCTGTCTGTCCCACATTTTCATGACATTTCTGTAAGTAGTCTGTATAATTCATTTGTTTTAAAAACTCTGGAATATATTCTTCTCTGCTCTTTTTGAGCTTTCCACCATCCAGATAAGGACGCATAATTTTCAATGTACGGTTATAATGCTTGATAAATTCTCCTTTGGATAGTTTCTCTATATGTGCTACTAAATCAAAAATATCTCCATGTGCATCACATGAAAAACATTGAAATTTTGTACCAATTACATGAAAGGCAGCAGAATTGTTTTGCTTATTACCAGAATCACAGAATGGACACGTCCAGTAATCATTACCCCTATTCTCTGTCTTTCCCTGTTCTTCCAGTAATTCCATATAATCAGGTAATAGTTCTTTTAATTGTTCCTTATATTCAAATCCCATTTATGTATATTTCTCCTTCAGTATTGGTATTGTGCTACGCACGGTTCCCTACGGTATGTCGCTACGCGCCATACCTTGCCGTGAAATAAAAAAATGATATATGATTGTAGTGTGGAATTTTAATCAGATTTTTATGATAAAGAGGCTCAAATTATTAGTGACTTAAATAAATTCTCAAAATCCTGCGAACATCAATATATAAACACAATATCTTTTTTTATTTCTCGGCAGACAACGGCGCAAGCCGTTGGATGGGCAACGCCGTAGGCTTATAACCCCTTTATTTACTTGCTTTTTTCAAAAGTTGTCACTTTATAAGTCCCATATAGAGTTTATTTATATATACCCCTTTTAAAGTGACAACTTTTTTATTTCTATGCCATCCATGCTAAAAATTCATTATTTTCCTCTGCTACTGTCAATAATTTATCAGGAATGAACACAATATTACTATGTCCTATACGAATCAATTCATCTGTCAATATTCTCTGTGCTTCTATATATGCTTTAGGGTATTTCCATGTATTAGGAACTTTTACTCTTTCTTTCAAATAATCTTTATCGCCTATCCAATCATTCAAATATTCATCAAGCGCATCATCATATTCTTTTTCCTTCTTTTCATATACTTTCTTTGCATTATCATTTAAAAATTCAGCTATCTTATTATTTAGAATTTCTTTTTGTAATATGACTTCTTTAGAAGGTATTGCATCGACAATATTAGGCTGATCATATATGATTTTTATTTGTTTGTAATAATATTTCCACCCATACAACTCATTAAGTCTATCATTAACTTTGTTGTAATATTCATTGGATTTATTCTTTATATAGACGTAAAACATATTTTTATATTGCATAACATTTTTCAATATGTATCTTTCCGTCTGTAATATCTTCTTTTTCTGATTATCATTTGCAATAAAACGATGTTCTTTTCCTCTTTCATCTACAGATACAATCACTGTTTCATATTCTACAATAATCAGTTTTTCTCTTTGAAGATTGCTCAGTGCATCATGTAATACCCTCTCTAATTTCTTGTTTGAACGAATATAAAATAAAGTGATTTCCTGATCATTAATACAGTAATCCAACTGTTTTAACTTCGTTTTTGGCTCTTTTCCATACTTGTTGTTAATCATTCCAAGCAATTCCAGCCAGTTTCTTTTTGTAAAGGTTTTTCTATAACCATTTTGTTTTGATAGATATTGCAGTAAAATAAGTTCAATATAATTTTTATAAATTGAATTGTTCCCTTTTCTCCGCAAATCTTCCTTCGGCAATGGTGTATCATATATATCTACAATGATAAATTTCTGTCCATCTTTTTCCCATTCAAAATATCTTTTCCAGTTTTTTAATTGTAATTGTTTTGCTTTACCTGCTTTTACTTCTTCATCCAAAATTGTACATAGTTCCTTGTAATTTTTTATTACCATTCCGATTACAAGTTTACTTGTATCTATTTCCCATTCCAAACTATCTTTATTTATACCGTTATCATTCTCAGGATTAGAATCAATGCATTCCAAAGCCAATTCCAACATATAGAGGAATTTACCTGTAATCTCTTTTATCAATCCCATTAATTCATCAGGATCAGAATAATCATCTACAGTGGTACATAATGCCATAATCGTACCTGCTATGAAAAAATCATATTCATCTCTTATTCCACTCATCATAGGACGTATATCATTTTCAATAATCTTATCAATAGTATCTTCATTACATCCTGTTTTCTGTACATAGTCTAAAAGATAAATCACATTTTTAAATGTTGTTATCATTCCATCTGTACTTTCTATTGGAAGTACCCATTTTAGATTTAATGGCTTATATGTATACTGGCTTTCAGTATCAACTATTTTATAAAGATACGCTCGTAAAATAGAGCAAATTCTGTTTTCTGTTAATTTTTCGCTCGTAATAAATCATTCCTCCAATCTGTTATAAGTGGTGAATGTACTTATTAAAAACACCCACCACTAACTATTTCTACATTTAAAATTCTTTTATGATGCTATTTTCTTTTCCAGCCTGTCAAATATGGTTTCTCTGAATTTCTTATCAATATAATCCATTGATACTCCATCCTTAATCTCACAATCTACATAAAAATATTCATCAAGATAAGGATTTTTCATTGCAGTTTCAATGTGAATACCGTTTCTTTCCCTAAATTCATAGAAGAAATCAATAGCATTTCTGAATAAGGCAGCTTCATTAAGATATTGAAGTGATTCTTTGAATCTTTCAGGCGTAA
The DNA here is from genome assembly GCA_023663225.1 of Candidatus Gastranaerophilales bacterium. Lineage (GTDB taxonomy): Bacteria > Bacillota > Clostridia > Lachnospirales > Lachnospiraceae > Acetatifactor. The sequence goes on along the minus strand of JAMPHU010000008.1, from coordinate 10,480 downwards.
TATGTCCTGTTTTTGTAATACTGCTTATATCCTTTGTTTTACTTTCTACACTGGTTATTGAAATTGTTCCATTTTCCACCAGTTCTACAAGATTGGATAACTCTAAAATTCGTCTGCTCATGTAAATACTTCTCCTTTTTGTGTTCATTCATATTATTATTTCTGTTTAAATATTTTTGTCATGATGTAATCCATATATCCAGATTTAAAATCCTCCCATAGTAATTTCATATGTTCCAAATGTTCTTCTTTAATATTTTTGTTTTTAAACACTTCAATACGTGCCTTTAATTTCCCATTCTCCATAGAAATTTGCATTGCATCATTTACCATCTGTATAAATTCTGTTTCTGATACAATTTCTTTCATATCAGAATGGCTTCCATACCACTTATGACAATAATCCTGTGTTGCGTTTGGTAATTCTTTTTTCATACGATCCATAACCATTTTTTCAAGTTCTTTCATATTTCTTGCTACTGGCATAATTCTTTAATCTCCATTCTTTTATAACTTCATTTACATAAAATCACTTTTAAGGCGATACCATTTTGACGATACCGCCTACAACATTACTTCTACTTTTATTACGCTGACTTTTCAGTAATCTCATAACCTGCATAGGCAGCCAAATCTATAAATGTCATACCATTTTCGTCTGTTTGGAGTGCATTGTTTCCGTCCACTACCAGATACTTTGTAACACCGTAACCATCTTTCATTGTCTGAATGTACAGGTTTTCTTCTTTCAGACTGTCTTCAATCATCTTTCTGGTAAGAATCGGTGTTACATTTATCGCCTGTTCTCTGTCATTGCTACCGGCTCCCAACTCAAAATTTACAATATCGTCTTCATTCAGATGCCGAAAACCATCCATTACAATACTGCTATGATGTACAAATACATCTCTTCCCTCCGCATCTGTAATAAATCCATAACCTTTCTGTGCATTAAACCATTTAACTGTACCTTGCATATCAAAAATCTCCTTTTCTATTTATGTTTGCTTCTGGTAGACGGCATTTTACCACCGTCTACCTATTTGTTCTCTTTTTACATATTATTTTGCTTCAACTTTATGCTTTCTGCCTTTCGTCATGCTCTTTCTGTAACTGCTCTAATGTTTTGTACTCTGTAATGTCAATATCTGCCATATCAAGATTGAATCTGACGGTATATGTGCCGTTATACTCTTCAATAGATTCAATGGACTCTCCATCAATGCAGACTGAGCCAGTAACATTATTATCCTTATCCCGATTGACAAGATACAATTCAGGATTCAGATCGTCCTCATATTCAACCGTACCCCTATGTACCTCGATAGAAATTCCGTAATGGTCAATAGACGATACATTGATATACTTTCCTTCAAATGCTGCCACCAGTTCCTTAATTGTTACTTCTCTTGCTTCTGTTGTGTTCATATTGATTACCTCCGTTGTTTAAAATTGTTTTACATTGTATAAATAATAAACTTCTTCCTAATCTGTCTATCTTTTCAGAAGAATTTATATTATTTTTCTCTGTTTCTTCTTTATACCTTACTTGTATATTATCTTTACCTTATCTGTAACTATCTGTTTCTTATCTATAACTTATCTGTAACATTTACTTCTCTTTTGGAAGTGGTTTATGTTTCAATTTTCTGCAATAACTACGCAACCACTTAAATCCAAACCCATTTTTACCACCAGCTACTACATTTCCATGTTTATCAAGCACCCAAAAGAAATAATTATGTTCATTTTTGTAATGCAAACCATACATTTCCAAAATTTTGTAACATATAGCAAGCTGTCTCTTTTTGCGTATCGTCATAGGCACTTGATATAAATTCGTATAATGCTTTTCACGTTCTGTTGGAATATAATTCTTCGCAAACTTAATGGCATCTTCCATCGAAAGTTCATATTTTCCACCTGCTACAACAATACCTCTCCTATTCCTCACAATAAATCCACAAGGATATAATGCTTGAATCGCAAGTTTCTCATTCATATTTGTTGGATGCTTTGGCTTCCCACAATAATCATCTGAACGTTCAATAAACAGGCGTTTTGACAATGCAATCCTTTTTACATCTTCTGGAATATCCTGACCGATATATGTACTTCTGTTGTCCTGAACAATCTTTCTATGATTCAAAGAAGTATATATTTCTAATGCCTTGTTATGAATCTTTTCCTTATTAAGAAAATTATCTTTATCTGTTTGAGGATCACATTCACTTTCTGATAGTTCTTTCAGGATTTGCATAGCACTTTCTGATTCTGTCAACATATTTCTTTTGAAACAATTTAATTCATTCAGTTTGACATTCACACTACAATCACTGTTCATAACTTTTATAAAATGCTGTTCTGCCGTAATATTTGCATCGTACATAGTCACATAGGTATAATCTGGACAGTTTTCAATGTGAATGATTTCATCTTTTTTTATTCCTTTCTCATGCCGATTTTTTGTAATCTGCATATAAATAATTCCCACATCCTCATCAACCCTTATAGGCTTGTAGAACTGATTATATTTTTCGGAAAAGATAAGTTTGATTTTATTTTTATCCATGAATACCACCTTCCTTAATTCTGTAATTCTTTCAATCTGTCTCTTCTTGATGGTTTTTTATTGACTTTCTTTTCAGTTTCAATATCTTTTGACACTTCCTTTTCATCAAAGTCAATATCATCTAATGTCATTGGAGCTGCCTTGATAGCATTTTCTCTTTCATCATGCTTTTGTTTCGCAATCTCCTTAATGCTGTTTATATGGTCAAACGGATAAGATAGGCCAGCAATTACAGTGATTGCGCCGCTTTTGCTTCCATATCCTTCATAAGTCCTTCTCGGAATACCTACAATATTAATAATCTCCGCTTTGTTAATCTTTTTACCGGAAGAATTGATAATGCCGATATATTCACATCGATTATCTTTCTGCAACGGCGCAAAGATATTTTTCGTTGTAAGTCTCTCAATAACATTCGCATCACTTACTTTCTCAGCACCAAGCACCGACAAAACAAAATTACCAGGCGTTGCTATCATGGTACGCTTTTCCTGTTCGTCCACGTTGCCAAATTCTGATACAGAATTGTTTGTCAGGAATGCATGAAGCATATTTGCACAATATTTGTTTATGCTCTGCTTATCGCCGGAATTGTTGTCAAGAAACATTACCGATCCCAAACCTTCTATATTAAGAAGTTCCTGACAACATTTATAACTGTTTACATGAAAGTCATAGTCTTCTGACTTATCAGGCAATACTACGATACAGCAGATTGTCTTGTCTGTTTCCTCTGTAAGCATTTCAGCCAGTGCTGGAGCGACACCAGACCCCGTGCCACCTGCTGAACTGAATATGATATAAATTATGGATTCATTTAGTTTAATAATCTCGTCAATAATATCCATATTTTTTGCAATTGCCTGTTCAGCGAGTTTGCGATTTCCAGCACAGCCGTTAAATCCTTTTAAATGTCTGATAGTCTTTGCGCCACTGATAGCGGATTCATCCTGTGTACTGGAATTAATGTGTATAGTTGTATAACCTAATTTTTCAAAATTAAAGGCTATATTTGTTCCTGCGCCACCACAGCCGATAACCGCAACATCATTTACTAAATTCTTGTTAATCATATTTTTGTTATTATTCATCCTTTTTTCCTCCGTTCCACTTGATTCTTTCAAGCCCGCCGTTTGTAATGAAATATGTGTCACTTATTACATCTTTTATTCCTTTATCAATATATCCCAATGAATATAAACTTCTCATTCGTTTACATAGATTAGGTCTTGCTGATAACGGTGGCTTGTCTTCTCCATAATAGGCATTTATTTCATTTACCGTCATTCCATTAAGTTCATCCATTGCCTTTTCTTTGGCAAGTATCATTAATATGTTGAGGTCTAATCGGTTTATATCTGAATTACCCATCTTTTTTATGTTCCTCCTTCCTCGCCAAGATTTCTTTTACTCCCTGTTTGGAAAACCTCTTTGATAATTCGGAATATGTGAGATTTTTATATTCAATCTCTTTTGTTTCCTTATTTATCACATTGTATCCACCACAACCATCTTTTCTGATTCTGTAGCCATACTTACCAGCTTTTATTTGAATCAGATTTACTGATCGCTCTTTTGATTTCTTGATAGCAGGACTTTTTACAAGTTTGAAATAGTAATTTTTATACATATTACTTAAAATCTTCTCTGGTCTGATTGGGTGTGGTTTTGGCTGTCCTTTTCGGTTTTTCTTAAACTCACGCACCTTAAATTCCCATTCAAATTGAAGCATTGCATAATCTTTGGGATATTTACGTTTAAACGCTTCTATAAAATTGTCCTCACCTAATCGGTTATCTGCCCTAAGTTCATCAAATAGGACAGTAACCTTATTTCGTAGATTATCAATATATATCCTTCCGTATGCCAATCCTGAATCACTTCCTCCCTTTCAGAAAATCTTTCATTTCTTTTTCTAATATTTTATATCCTTTCCCTGTATATTTACTTAATATCCACAACTTGTAATCTATAAGTTTAGGATATCTGTCACGGATATACTGATATTTTGCTGAATGATTACTACTAAGTTCGTTTGTAAATTTGTTAAAATCTTCTTCTGTCCATTCTGTACAATCTGTACTGATTCCAGAATTTCTAATACAAGAAGCAATTACTTTTTTCGTTATTCTGTCGCTATTAAACAAGCCAAGCTGTTCTAATGATTTGCTTGCATTTCTATTTGCTTTTACGTCTAAGGGCTTTTCAGTCATTGTATTTAAGACATGTAACCTGTCGCAAAGTTGCAATGCAGCATTTAGAACTCTCCAAGAATCACATCTTCTTACAAATCTGTCCAAATACAAATCAAAATCATAAGTGGTAATATAATATGGAAATTTTTGTATCGCATCAATCTTTCCATTGATTGTTGTGTCTGTTGATAAAATATTTTTTAACTGTTCCTGTGCCAACCTCAAATCATTAATATCTGGAAGATTCAAAAGATATTTCTTAGCCGATTCATAAGAACTTTCATATTTTTCACCCAAAATAATATTAGATTTTCTAAACTGATAATTGGGTGGTGCAATCTTCTTAATACAGAATCCGCTTAAATATTGTTCAAAATCTTTTGATCTTTTGATAGAACAACCCTTATTTGTTGCAAGTTCTTTTAGTTCCCTCATATCATCAGATGTAACCATATCCATAGTAAAAATCTTTACTGAATCTCGATATGAACGAATTGATTCTTCTGTACTTCCAGCATATTGTACCGTCTTACTGAATGATTGCTTAATAACTTTACTACATCCATAAGCATCTACCGGAAACCACTTAATCCAAGTCTTATAGAAAGTCGAATAGTCTATCTTTTTTACATCTTTTGTATTCATAAACAAATGAAGATATATAATAGCAGCTTTTTCTAAGTCATAATTTTGTACTTTCTTCCTAGCATTTTGAACACTTTTGCCGTTTTGTTTATTCATCTGCTTAATTCTTTGATCATTCAATTTTCTATTTTTCGTTTTTGTTCTCAAATTAAAATCCTCCTAAATTTGTGCTTTACAAAATATTTTTCCTGATTCTGTAATCAGATAAGTTGATGCTAAACTTTCAGCCAGTCCACATTTTACATATCCCAACTGTTCCATATTTAATAAGTGGCGATATGTTGTACTATATGATTTGCGTTGTTTTTCTTCCATAAGTATCAAAATCTGACTGACACTTAACGCTTTTGATGGAGTTTCAACTTCACTATCATTTAGCACTTTTAAGATTGCTAAATCAAATTTTGTCATCAATATTCATTTCTCCTTTCCTCTCGTCATTTGATGGTAAAAAATTTGTTGCTACCATATTATTATCTTCTACATTTACGAATTGACTTTTCTTACAATTTATAAATAATAAGATTTTTCAAAATTTTCTATGAAACTTCAAAATAAATATTTTTTCAAACAAAAAACACTACTATGTAGATTCTTCATAATCTAAAAGCAGTGTTTTATTTCGAGTTATATGTATTACATATAAAATTAACTAAACTTATCTATTCCTTTTTCTGTTTAATCTCAAAGAGCATACGAAAGCTATCTTTTAAAATTCTATATTTTTCTCCTTTTGTCTTATTTTCAAAATCTCCTTTTTCAATATTTTTTAAAACATCATTCAGCCAACAACTAAACTTTGTCTCACAATCTGTTCTCTTATTTATCATTTCATCTTTTAAGATTTTATTGTATTCCATCAATATACTTTTAGTTATTAACTCACCAAAATATTCCATCAAAGGTCTTATAGTATCCATATTAATATTAACATAGTTGTAATATGATTGTGTTGAATGCAATCTTTTTTCAATAACATTCTCATATACCTCCCCTTTTCCTGAATTGAAAAAATCATTCACTAATTCCTTGATAAATTTATTTGTGCTTTTGCCTGTTCTATCAAGATACATTTTTAACCGTTCATAATCTTCCATATCGGCTGGTGTATACTTAATTGATACCATCTTTGTCTTCTGATCATATTTCTTTTGTGCTGCTTTTTGAGCATCAGATACATTGTTTTTTATTTCTTCCATATAACATACACTCCATATATGTCTATGTAATACCTATATTCCAGTTTCCATTTTATCTATAGGTATTACATATAGCGACTAAAATTTTTGACATCTATGTAATACATAGTAAACTATTCTATCAGATATTTCAATATGATCTGATTATATATTATGTGTATCTTATATAGAATTTATTTGTAACCGGAAGGTACTAACCAATACTCTATGTGCAACTTAACAATACTCTATGTACAACTTAAATATGGCAATGAAATCAGTCTTTCAAGTCTGGAAGAATCCTTTAATTATCAATCGTAATAACCATACTTTTGACAAATCTCATGTACTGTTTCAGCATAAATGCTTCTGGAATGTTTATGTGGATTATTATTGTGATTCTTCTTATATAAATATAACTCTCTCATTTCGCCTGTATACTCATTATCTTTGATCCACTCAGCTTTTTCGTCTAAAAGATAATATCCGTCCGGCTGCTCTTGCCATGAATACGATTTTTGTTTCTTATTGAAATGAATATATTCCTGGCACTCATTACCATTATCATCCACATAATCATTTACTATGGCAAAGTCGCAGCTATGTAATATTTTTGAATTTTCCCTATCCTTGACTTTGATGGTGATAACCTTTGTAGAATCTTCGGCGTTATCATATCCATAGCAATAAGCAATCTTATTGAGTGCAAGTCTAATTTTTGTTTTGATTTCTTCTGCTGAAAAATTACATTCATCATCATTGACATGGATATTCACATCAAAATCATATCCTATATTCGTTCCTACATCATATGTCACCATGTTTCTTTTAACGCTTCCTACAAAATAAAATTGGAAAGTAAAATCATTGCGAACTTCATCCTGTACAGCATTGATAATCTGTATTAGATCCTTTTTCACAGGGGATAGTTGTTTTCTTGATACATACTGGAAATTGTGCATTTTTTTCTCCTTTGATATATTATCCCCATGCCGACCATCTAACATTTGTTAAATCATTTTAGTATACTCTTTTGAGATTATTTGTCAAGAAATTTTTCTGACATCTAATACAAAAAACCAGCCCGATCATTCAGACTGGCTCTATTCATGTACTACTGGTGAAGTCTATTTCAATCCAAATCCGTTGCATAGTTTTATACAAATCTCTTTAAAATTATCATTAATTTCTATTGCTCCATTATACCAGCGTTTTTCTCCTACGCCAAACGCATAATCATAAACTTCCTTTATCTTTTTATAACCAATTTTAAAATTTTCTTCGGATTCTTCACCTTGATTTTCTCCAAACCGGCATGTCATTTGATATAAAGCTGGCACATTCTCAAACAAATCGCTTAATATGCTGCTATCTCCTTGCATAAATCTTCTCTTTTTACCTTCGTCCTTAATACTTAGAATTGCTATAATCGGAACAAATGCAGAAAGAACCATTCCTTGTCCATCACGATCACGAACATATCCAGAATATATAGCATACGATATATATTCATAAAAACGCAAATTTTCTCTAAGTGATAGGTGGTAATAAGCATTTAAACCTTCAGCTATATTTTTCAAATGATATTTCCTATCTGTAAAAGTTACTGTTTGTGCGCCTCCGTAACTGGTATCTATTTCTGGAAGATAAACATTTCTATCAAAAAACTTATCCAAATAACCTGTAGAATCAAAATTTGTACCATAATATTTTGATATTGAATGAATAAGCTGCTCTCTGTTTATGGAAGCAACAAATATTATTCTATCATCATCAAAATAATGTTTTATACGCTCCAACATTTCTATTGCAAAATTGGGTCTGCACCGATCCAATTCATCAATAAATATAACAAGTTTTTGGACATTTTCAACTATAATACTATCGAAAATTTCTTTTACCTTATCTCGAATCTCTTCTTCTGTCTTTACCACTGATAAAATATCTTTATCAGAAATTTTTTCTCTGACATTCTCAAAATTATTCCCTATCTGAAAACAACCTATTGAAAGTGAAAATGAATCCATCAATGAAGTTATCTTTTCAGATAATGTGCCATTACTTATCTTGGTATCACAATAACACTCACACGCTTTTGTTATGCTCAACACTAATGACATAAGCGGATCGCTATGATTATCATATAACCAAGCATTATAATATACAGGAAAATATGTATGTTCTAATTCCAATGTTCCTAATGGAGTTTTTGAAAAAGCTGTTTTAACATTTTCATCTATATCTAGTTCCTTTGCTTTTTTAGTCAGATAGTTTAAGGTCTGTTCAATCTGCCTTACATAAAATGTCTTTCCGGCTCCCCACTTTGCATCAAGGCTAATAAACATATTTTCCTCTATCTGTTCCAATGCCATAATAAAATCTATAATATCTTGCGTTCTATTATATTTATTGTCTTTAATTGATTCCAATACATTTTCTATTGTTGCTTCTTCTGCCAACTTTTTCATAATAACATTTCCTTTCATTGCAAGCCCTATCAACATTTCCAAATAATATCTGTAGAAATTCCTTTACGCTTACAGTATTCCTCTAACTCTGTATGCTCTTTTTCGTAATCAGCATCTGTTAATCTACAAAATTCCTTATCAGATATCTTGTGTTCATCTAAAAATATCCTGTGCCTATAATTCCAATGATTCTGTCGAATCTCTCTTAACTCATTATCTTCTATTCTGGTAATTTCAATATTATTAAGAGTTTTCTTAAATTGTTCTTCTAATGATAAGTATTGTATTTCCATATGTTTTTACCGTTATCCTTTTCGCTATATATTTTTAAGTCGTCTAATTAATTGCCTTGCAAATAATATCGCAATCTGATCACAAGTATATTTTTTAGAATCAATCGCCTGTATATCTGCTACAGAAGGATATTGCTCTTGTAATTGCGCCATAGTAATATTATGTAATATCGGCAGAATGAGCTTTTGTCCGTTTCTATTTTGCCTACTCAAAAACTCTGCTAATTCTTTTTCCGTCCATTCTCTATCAAAAAAATTCTCAGATATGACTATTACTGCAAATTCCGCTTTCTTAGTACCATTCAATATTGCAGCTTTCCAATCATCACCCCATTCAAGGGACTCTTTATCATAAAAAATGTTTATTCCTAACTTATTTATAGCCTGAAAAAGTTCTTCTACGAAATCCTCTTTATCTCTATTAGCATGAGAAATAAATACATCATATTCTGGTATTCCTTTCGCCTGATACTTAGGTACAGCAACTACTTCTTGAATCCCATTCATTTTATCAATAAAATTTCTATCCTTACTTATACTTTCTAAACATGAAACCAAATTATTATATGCATCCAATCTTCTGTGAAATAGAAGTGAATTTATTCTATCTCCAAGCGCATGATCTTTCAAATAATTTTCATAAAATATCTGCACATCATTCATCCATACTTCACTTGGTTTATTATATTCTTTTATATTTATTTCACCAAAAGAAGCATTAATAGGAGATTTTATATTTTTTGCTCTTTCTAACAATTCATTTAATTGTGTTTCAAAGTCCATTGACATATAATACCCTCTCTTTCTCAAATTTTATATAGATATATGCCTAAATTCATCATACAAACAAAAACACTCAAAAACCTACATATGAATACAGGAATTTTCTTTTTTACTTATCTTCCAGTATTTTCATCCGCAATTTTTCGAGTGCATATCTGTTTTTTCTCATGTATATTTTTACCAATAATATCATGATGGCTTATTTATGTCAATATATAGTGTAAAAATTTTAGATTATACAAGATATGGGATTAATATCTCTTTTATATATCCTATATAATTGTTTTCTACATATATTATCTTATATTTATCTATACTCTATCTGTAACAATATCGAACAACAAAA
>JAMPHU010000089.1 GCA_023663225.1 Candidatus Gastranaerophilales bacterium | reverse complement strand
TATAAAATATCTTAGCACTTATCTGCTCTTCCGTCAACAAATTTTTCATGTAACAGTTCAGCCTTTTGAAGTTGCCGGAAGGTTACGCTCCAGCAATCTCGAGTGGTCTTGCCGGTATTGTAGTGACAGTTATCAGCATTATTGTCACGGTGATCAGTATCCGACAGGACAGAAGAAATAAAAGACATCAAAAAAGCAACCGCTCCGACCAAAGTTAGGTTGCTTTTTTGATTAGCAAATAACCAAAGCGAACCGTTGCTTTACGGTAACACCTTTTCTATAAAGTATCTTAGCACTTATCTGCTCTTCCGTCAACAAATTTTTCACATGCAAAATCCCGCTGAAAATCCCGCGGGGAAATCCGTCCCCCCTAGACCAATCTCCCCGCAGGCTTATGTACCCCCGCAATTCTAAATAATAATACAGACCATTCCTCCATTGCTGTCATTCACGATCTTTTGCATTGTATCTTGCAATTTCACCTGACTTTCGTCACCAATCGACGCCACTTTGGTAGTTATACCGTCATTTACAAGCTGTTCCACCGTCTTTCCAAAAATATTGGTGTCCCAAATGCTCTGGTTCTCATCCGCCTGATCGATATAACGGATCAAATCGTCCGCCTGCTCCTTGGTCCCCACGATCGGCGCGATCTCCGTCTCGATATTGGCGCGGATCATATGGATGGACGGACTAGTGGCGCGGATCTTCACGCCAAATTTATTGCCGTGTTTGATCAGTTCCGGCTTATCTAAGGTGATCTCCTCTTTATCCGGCGTCACCACGCCATATCCCTTCATGCGCACCATACTCACCGCACTCAGCACCTTCGCGTACTCTTTCCGCATCGCCGCAAATTCCTGAAGCTTATGGATCAACTGATATTCGTCCGTGATCTCCTCGCCCACCATCTCTGTCAGCATCTCGTAATAAAACGCCTCATCCACATCCAGAACCACGCGCACAGTCCCGTCGTAAAGCTGGATCCCGTCCATCTTGCAGCGTTTTATATATTCGCCGTCCATCTGCACCGGCTGCTCCAACACATCCCGTATCGTGTCATATTTCTTCATCAGACCCTTCACCTGGTCGATAATGTCCTGTTTCATGCGATTGTCACAGGGCAGCATCTCCACCCACTTGGGCACATAAAATTCAATGGAAGTGATGGGAAACTCGTACAGAACCTTCTCTAAAATATGGTTGATATCCTCTTTTTTGAGCTGCTCACAATTGACGGACATCGCGCTGACACCATATTTTTCACCGATCTCCGCCACTGTCTTTTTCGCCTCGTCGGAGTAGGGTTTCTGGCTATTGACCAGCACCAGAAAAGGCTTCCTGCTCTTTTTGAGCGCCAGTATGGTCTTTTCCTCCGCATCCAGATAATTGCTGCGGGGAAGTTCTCCGATGCTGCCGTCCGTGGTGATCACCAGTCCGATTGTGGAATGGTCGTGCATCACCTTATCCGTCCCGATCTCCGCCGCCTGTGTGAAGGGAATCTCATAGTCAAACCAAGGCGTTTTGACCATCCGCTCCTCGTCTTCCTCCAAATGTCCCGCGGCGCCGTCCACCATATAACCCACGCAGTCTATCAGACGCACGGACACCTGAATATCCTCATTTAAGGAGACCTTGGCCGCCTCATTGGGAATAAATTTCGGCTCCGTGGTGGTGATGGTGCGCCCGCCTGCGCTCTGGGGCAGTTCATCCTGCGCGCGGGTTCTCTCATGCTCATCCTCCATGTAGGGCAGCACCATCTCTTCCATAAAGCGCTTGATAAAGGTGGACTTGCCGGTACGCACCGGCCCCAACACACCGATATAGATTTCGCCGCCGGTGCGCTTCTGTATGTCATAATAAAGATCATATGTATTGGCTGCATATTCCATATAACATCCCATCCTTTTCTTACCCATCATTACTGTTATATGTATATGCAAAGAGAACCTTCTTCATGCAGAAAGTCCTCTTTTCTTCTCAGCGCCTCTTAATTGAGCATTTCCAGAAAAGTGCCGCGGTCTACCGGTTTGGAATATAAAAACCCCTGTATGTAGCGGCATCCATAACTTAAGACAAATTCCCGCTGCTGTTCGGTCTCCACCCCTTCACAGATCACCTTGATATTGTGCGTGTGACAGATCGCGATGATGCTCTTGTTCACATCCTCCTCCGTCGCGTTGGAATTTTCGTCCACCACAAACACCCGATCCAGCTTCAACACGTCGATCGGCAGCTTATATAGAAGCTGGATGCAGGAATATCCGCTTCCAAAATCGTCGATGGAGATCTTAAATCCATTTTCTTTCAACCGATTCACCGCCTGCAGCAGCACGTCAAAATCGCTAGTGGCCACTGTCTCCGTGATCTCGATCTCAATATATTCCGCCGGAGCGTCATATTTGTGAAGCACCTCCAACACCCGATTGACAAACTCGGCTCTCATAAAATGATATCGGGAAAAATTGCAGGATATGGCATACAATTTTTGTCCCTTTTGCTTGCGATCCGCCAACAGCGCGCACACTTGTTCAAAAATACAAAAGTCGATCTCAATGATAAAATGATTTTTTTCAAAAATGGGGACAAACACTCCGGGCGAAATCAAACCTTTGTCCTTGTGCTGCCAGCGCACCAAAGCTTCCGCCCCGATGATCTCACCTTCCAGCGCGTCATATTTGGGCTGATAATAAGCCACAAACTCTCCCGCCTCCAAAGCTCTGTGCATATCCCGCTCGATCTCCCGCCTTTTCAGCATACTTTCATGCTCTTTCGCGGTATAAAACCGAAATTCCGACTGAGACAGGTGATGGAGGGAGGCCGCCGCATACGTGGCGTAATTGACCGCCTGTGTCACATCCGTATGTTCCGCCGTATCCCATTTGCAGATCCCCATCTTGAGAAACAGGTTAAATTTGGGAAACTGCTTTGCGGTTCTCGCGTCAAAGTCCTTTAATTCTTTCTTGAGTCTCCGCTCCAGCCAGGCTTCCTCCTCATAGGGGAACAACCCCACAAAGCGATCCGCATACATTCTCGCCGTGGGCATCCCCTGAGACAACTCCGCCAGCTCCCCTGCCACCACATGCAAGACCTCATCTCCCGTCTGATAGCCAAACATTTCATTGATGTATTTAAACCCGCTGACATCGGTGAAAAACACATAAAATTTCCGTTTGGTCTGCTGCTCCTTTAAGAGCTGCCCCACATCCTCCACAAATTTGCGGTAACTGATTCCGCCCGTCACTTCATCCCCATAGAGCATCTTGTGGATCCGCTCTGATTTGCGAGTGATATTCAAGATAAAGTAGGACAAAACCATTGCCACGATCACCAAAAAACCGATCGTGATCATAGCCGCCGTTCCCCAGTGTTCCTTTATGTATTCTGTCAAAGTAGTTTCTCTGTGATTGTTCAAAAGAAACATGGTCACATTGCGGTTCAACTCTTCCATATCCATATTGGCGATGCATTTGTTGCAGATCATCCGCAATTCATCGTCCACACTCTGCCCGTACACACAACTTAAGGAAACGGCAAAGCTTAAGGTACCCAGCTCGGAAATATTGCTGAATTGATTGTAGTTGAGATAACAGTCCGCCACGTTTTGTAAGGAAAAAGTCATATCCGCCTTTCCGCTGTCGATCAATTTCAGCGCTTCCTCCGTGGAATCCACCCGCAGCATAATCGAACTTTCCGGCACGCCCAGATAAGCCAGCATACTGTCCGAAAGATCCCGCCTCACCACAATACGAGCGTCCGTGAAATTGCCCGTGTAATTTTGATTGCGATAAATTCGGAACTCGTCCACAAAATAGCTGCGGCTGCTGTTTCTTCCGTATGCGGAGGCATCCACGGAGGCAAACGTAGTCCCCACGATATCCACTTCCCCTTGCCGCAGCGCTTCCTGAGCCGCATCCTGATCTAAATAGGACATATAGCAAAATTGCAGACGGCCATCCGTCATCTCGGTGATCGCACGAAAGACAGCGGCCGTGACACCCTTCCACTCTCCGTTCTCATCCAGATAAGCATAGGGCGCGATCCCGTCCAACATCGCCACATTCAAGGTATGCGTCTCCGCCAGATAAGCTTCCTCCCTCTCGGAAAAAATCAGCTCTTTCTCAAAATTGGCGGCAAAATATTTGTCATACAACCTGTCCTCAAACTCGCTGTCCACCATGCGGATCAGCTCGATCGCTTCCTCAAGCTGGGCCATCAGATGATCGTCGCCCTTGGGCGCCGCCGCATAGAAAGGGACTTCCCCAAACTCATCCAGCACATACAGATTATGGGCTAACGCCATGGAATCGGAAGTCACCAATCCGTCCAGCCTGCCTTTCTCCAACAGCTCAAACCGCTCCGCGCTGTCCACATCGATCAGATTCAGGCCCTCCGCATATCTGCCCGCGCTGTTCTCCACATACTTTATACCGTAAAGAAAACAATAACTCTTAAACTTCTCGCTCAATGCCCTGCTGTAAGTCGAGTCGGATATGGTGCCGATCCGCAGACCCATAAGCGTATTCAGATCCTCCGTATTCAGATCGGTTCTGGTCTTGGGCACGGCCAACACCAAATGCTTATTGCCCATGGAGACGGAAGGAAACTGAAAGAGCGCTTCTTTCTCCTCAGAGTAAGTGATCCCCACCATCAGATCATAATCACCTTTTATCACAATCTGATTCAACTCATCCTCTCCCGCCACCACGCGGATATCATATTCCCAGCCGGTATATTTTGCAATCTCCTGCAGATAGTCCATATAGTAACCGCCGACCTCATCCCCGTCCGTCAACACATACCCCCGGTCATCATAATTCATCAGCACGACCCGCACAGGCGCTTCCTCATCAGAAGCGGCCAAGGCAGGCATCCGAACGGACAGACAGGCGCAGATCATGCAGACCGCGGCCGCTATCCATGCAGTTTTTCTTTGCCATTTTTGTCTCCGCATGTATTCCCTTTCTACTTGTTGCAACCCTTCAACCCATAAAAGCGTCTGCTCCGCGGCTGAACGGTTACAACCAATCACATGGTAACTCTCTTAAAATTCTTCTTTCCGCGTCTCACCACAAGTCCTTCGCCCTCAAACTGCTCCAGCTCATAGACCGCCTTTACATCCGTCACCTTCTCGCCGTCCACAGTCACGCCGCCCTGTTCCACCGCCCGTCTCGCCTCGGAGCGGGAAACGTTGAGTCCGGCCTTCACCAAGACCCCTAATATGTCGATTTTTCCTTCCGTAAAATCAGCCTCGCAAAGCTTACAGGTCGGCATCTCGGCAGCGTTTCCTCCGGCAAACAGCGCTTTCGCGCTCTCCCCTGCCCGCTCGGCCTCCTCCTCGCCGTGCACCAGCTTGGTGAGCTCATAGGCCAAAATCTCCTTCGCCTGATTTAACTGACTGCCCTCCCAGTGGTCCATCTCGTCGATCTGTTCCACCGGCAAAAACGTCAGCATCCGCATACATTTCAGCACATCCGCATCCGACACATTTCTCCAATATTGATAAAACTCAAAAGGCGAGGTCTTGTTGGGATCCAGCCATACTGCGCCCTTCTGGGTCTTGCCCATCTTCTTGCCCTCGGAATTTAAAAGCAGCGTGATGGTCATGGCATAGGCGTCTTTGCCCAGCTTCCTGCGGATCAGCTCCGTGCCGCCCAGCATATTGCTCCACTGGTCGTCCCCGCCAAACTGCATATTGCAGCCGTATCTCTCATACAACTCCAAAAAGTCATAGCTCTGCATAATCATGTAGTTAAACTCTAAGAAACTCAACCCCTTTTCCATGCGCTGCTTATAGCACTCCGCAGTCAGCATCCGGTTCACGGAAAAATGCGGCCCCACCTCCCGCAAAAACTCGATATAATTCAGATCGCGCAGCCACTCCGCGTTGTTCACCATCAGCGCCTTCCCCTCCGAAAAGTCGATAAAACGGCTCATCTGCTTCTTAAAACACTCGCAGTTGTGGTCGATCATCTCCGTGGTCATCATGGTGCGCAGGTCGCTCCTGCCGGAAGGATCGCCGACCATGCCCGTGCCGCCGCCCAGAAGCGCGATCGGCCTGTTGCCGGCCTCCTGCAAGCGCTTCATCAGACACAAAGCCATAAAATGGCCCACATGCAGACTGTCCGCCGTGGGGTCAAACCCAATGTAAAAGGTCGCCTTCCCATGATTGATCAGCTCCTTGATCTCCTCCTCGTCCGTGAGCTGCGCCAACAGTCCTCTCGCCTTCAACTCGTCAAATATCGTCATCTCTCTGCCTCCTGTTATCTGTCTATTACACTTATCTACTATTGTCTATCTGCCGCTTCTTCTCCGCAAGCAGTAAACCCTGCGCCGTGCCTTAAGCGGGGTCACTTGTTCACCATCAGCTTGACCATGGCGCGGTTCAACCCGTCCACCGTCAGTTTAAACATCGGGAACATCTCCTTGATCGCGGTCTCAGCCTCCCGCCAGGGCGCTTTTCCGGGCGCCATCTTAGGGTTCAGCCACACCACCTTTTTGTAGTGCCGCTTTACCAGCTTGAGCCATTCATAACCTGACAATCCATCGTTTGGCCCCCTGTAATTGCCCGTGTCCGAGTACAGCTCCTCGGGAGCCATGGCCGCGTCCCCCACGATGATCACCTTATAATCGCTGTCCAAATTGCGGAACATCCATTCCGTGTCCACCCAATCTCCGTTTTCGCACTCCGGCGTCTTGTACACCTTGCTGTAGATACAATTATGGAAATAATAGGCCTTCACATCTTTATAATGATTGGACTTGTGCACCGCCTGAAACAGATCGTTCAGAAGCGTGCTGTACGGGATCATAGTGCCGCCGGAGTCCATCAAAAGCAGCAGCTTCACCGCGTTTTTCCTCGGCTTCTGCATGACAATCTGCAGACAGCCGCCGTTGTTGCAGGTCTTGTCCACCGTGCCGCCAATGTCCAGCTCCGTCTCGGGAATATCCAATCTGCTGGAAAACTGGCGCAGCTTGCGGAACGCCATCTGAAACTGCCTGTTGTCGATCACGCGATCGTCTCTGAAATCTCGGTATTTCCTGGCGCCTACCACGGAAAACGCCGACTGATAGCCGGTCTGTCCTCCCACGCGGACGCCGCCCACATTGCCACCCATATTGCCGAAGGAAGTCTTGCCCATGGTTCCGATCCAATAGCTTCCGCCATTGTGCTCACTGTCCTGATCCTTCAGTCGGGCCTTAAATTTCTCCTCCACGTCCTCCTTGTCGATCTGCAAGTCCTCCATTTTATTGAGATGATCCCTTGCCTCCTCATGGGCGAGCTGCATCATCTCGGACTTGTCCAGCCAGCGGAGCATCTGCGCGCCCACCTCGGTCTCCCTCTGAACCGCCTTGAAACACTCCTCAAAGGCCATATCGTATTTGTCATAATCCGTCTCGCTCTTGACTAAGATCATGCGGGCTACATAATAAAACTGCGTCAGAGAGCTGCCGCAGAACCCCTTGTCCAAGGCTTCCTGCAAAGTCAGCCACTCCCCCAGCGTCACGTGGAGTCCCTTTGCCCTGAGCGTTTCAAAAAATTGAATAAACATATCTCTCGCCTCTCTAGGAAAGATCAGAATGTTTCACCAGCTCCAGATCTTCGTCCTTTTTCACCACCACGCCAACAAAAGGCAGCGCTTTTTTGATCTCTTCCGCCGAGATCCCCCCGATCTGCAGGGCGTTCACCCAGTCGATCAGCTCGGAAGTGCTGGGTTTCTTGCGGATATCGCGGATCGTACGGATCGCGTAAAATACCTCCATGGCGTTTTGAAGCAGATGCTCCTCCACATCGGGGAAATGCACTTTCACGATCTGTTCCATCAGTTCCTTGCCCGGAAAGTCAATATAATGGAAAATGCATCTGCGCAGAAAAGCGTCGGGAAGCTCCTTCTCCGCGTTGGAAGTGATGATCACAATCGGACGATGTTTCGCCTTGACCGTGCGCTTGGTCTCATTGATATAAAATTCCATCTGATCCAGCTCCCACAACAGATCGTTGGGAAATTCCAGATCGGCCTTGTCGATCTCGTCGATCAAAAGCACCACCTGCTCTTCGCTGTCGAAAGCCTCTCCCAGCTTGCCCAGCTTGATATAGCGGGCGATATCGTCCACGCCTTCCTCCCCGAACTGTCCGTCGTAGAGACGCTGAATGGTGTCGTACACGTAAAGTCCCTCCTGCGCCTTGGTGGTGGACTTGATATTCCAAATGATCAGCCTCTTGCCCAAGGCATCTGCCACAGCTTCCGCAAGCTGCGTCTTGCCGGTGCCCGGCTCGCCCTTTATCAAAAGAGGCTTTTTGAGCGCGATGGCAATATTCACGCTGGCCATCAACTCCTCGCTCGCCACATAATTGTCTGTTCCCTGAAATCCCTCTAATCCCATCTTATTCTCCATTCTGCAAAGGCTTGGCCCTAAAACGCCTGCATTTTTTCTTGAAAAACATATATCCTTATGTTACGATATTCTTGCTTGAAAGTCAACAACCCCGCCGCAAGTAACGGGGCATCAAGTAACAGTTCAGCCTTTTTAGGTTGTTGCGAGTGTCATTGTGTGGATGGTATATTCCAACGCAGACACGCTTTCGCTGCAC
>JAMPHU010000088.1 GCA_023663225.1 Candidatus Gastranaerophilales bacterium | reverse complement strand
AAGGATATTGAAAATTTAGTGCAGCCAATCGCTGAAAAATATAAAGTGAAAGCAACAAGATAGCGATTTTTATAATGCGATTATGAGAGAAAGGCTGTTGATAGCATGAAATATTCGGATGAGCAGAGAATTAAAAGAATTTACGAAAATGCGTATTCCAAACTGCCGTTTAGACTGAGTCGGACGCATGTTCAGGTCCAGACCTGACAGCCCGGACCTGACTCTCTCCTAATCCCGTTTGAAGATATCTCTCGTGTAGACTTTCTCCTGCACGTCGTCCAGACAGGCGTCATAGCGGTTTGCGATAATGGCGTCGCACATGTTCTTAAATTTCTCCAACTCGTTGACCACCCGGCTTCCAAAGAAGGTACTGCCCTCCTCCAGCGAAGGTTCATAGACGACCACCGTTGCGCCCTTGGCTTTCACGCGCTTCATAATCCCCTGAATGCTGCTCTGGCGGAAATTGTCGGAGTTGGATTTCATGGTCAGGCGGTACACGCCGATCACCACGTTTTTCTCTCTTTTTTCATCCCATTCCTGACTGTCCTGATAGTCGTAATATCCGGCCATCTGCAGCACTCTGTCGGCAATGTAGTCCTTCCTCGTCCGATTGGATTCCACGATCGCCTCGATCAGATTCTCCGGCACATCCTGATAATTGGCCAAAAGCTGTTTGGTGTCCTTGGGCAGGCAGTAACCGCCGTAACCGAAAGAAGGATTGTTGTAATAAGAACCGATCCGGGGATCCAGACAGACGCCGTTGATAATCGACTGCGTGTCCAATCCCTTCATCTCCGCATAGGTATCCAATTCGTTAAAATAGCTCACCCGCAGCGCCAGATAGGTGTTGGAGAACAGCTTCACTGCCTCCGCCTCCGTATACCCCATGAAGAGCGTGTCAATCTGTTCCTTGAGCGCTCCCTCCTGCAAGAGCGCGGCAAACGTGTGTGCCGCGTCCAGCAGACGCTCGTCCGCAGGATCCGTCCCCACAATGATTCTGCTGGGATAGAGATTGTCATAGAGCGCTCTGGACTCCCGCAGGAACTCGGGACTGAACAGAATATTGTCCGTGTGGTACCGCTCCCTCACGGACTTGGTATATCCCACGGGAATCGTGGATTTGATGACCATGACCGCCTCGGGATTGCACCGCAGCACCAGCTCGATCACCGCCTCCACCGCAGAAGTGTCGAAAAAGTTCTTCTTGCTGTCATAGTTGGTGGGTGCGGCAATCACCACAAAATCCACGTCCCGGTAGGCGGCCTCCGCATCCAGCGTGGCCGTGAGCCGAAGCGGCCGCTCCGCCAGAAATTCCTCCAGCTCCTTGTCGCGGATCGGGGATTTGCGCCGATTGACAAGCTCCACCTTCTCCGGAACGATGTCCACCGCCGTCACCTCATGATGCTGGGATAACAGGGTGGCGATGGATAATCCCACATATCCGGTTCCTGCCACCGCAATCTTGATCTCCTCGAATTTCCTCATACTTTTTCCCTCTTTCTCCAAATGCTTGTGTCTCCTCTAAGATGCTCAATGCATGAAACCTTCTTCACCAAATCCAAAAAAGAGGTCTCTTTATGGATAGTTTACACATAATCCGTCTAAAAAACAATAGTCATATGGAAACAAATATCGAAGTCATACTTGCGAAAAAGAGTGTGATTTGTTAAGATAATGAAGATCAAGACAACAGGAAACGAGGTGCGCGCATGGAGAACAAAAAATTCTATAAAGAATGCTTAAAAACCGAAGTATACCGCGGTGCCGTCGGTTGCTCTCCCAAGCAAATCTGTCGCAGATTGTACTATAAATACCTCTGCCCTACCAGTAATGCGGTCTATCTGTTTCGCAAAATGCAGTACATGCATTCCAAGAACTCTCTCCTAGGCAAGTTCCGTTGTATACTGCTGCGCAAAAAGCTTGCGCAGAAATACGGCATCTTAGCATCTCCCCTCGCCCAGATTGACATCGGTCTCAGTTTCCCGCACCCGACCTCCATCGTCATAGGACGTTGTGTCACCGCAGGGCGGAACCTGAGCTTGTATCAGAACACTACTTTGGGCGGTGCGAGGATTGGCGATTTCTCTGCCGGCAACCAGCCGACCTTGGGAAATGACGTCATTGTGTTTGCCAACAGCGCAATCTTAGGGAAAGTCACTGTGGGCGACAATGTGACAGTCGGCGCCAACTCCCTCCTGCTCTCGGACGCACTGCAGGAAGGCGTATATGTAGGCTCTCCCGCAGTTTTACATTCGCCAAGCCCCAGCAATTCCTAACCTTAGTTCACATCTCTTTACGATAAAACTCCCGATACCACTCGGCAAATCTCCGCAGCCCCTCCCTCAAACCCGTGGAGGGCTTAAACCCAAAATCCCGTTCTAAGTCGCCGGTGTCCGCATAGGTCACCGGAACGTCCCCCGGCTGCATGGGTACGAGCTTCTTGTGCGCCTCAAAGTCATAATCCGCCGGAAGCACCCCCGCCCTGACCAACTCCTCCTGCAAAATCGTCACAAAGTCCAACAAATTCTCGGGGTGGCTGTTCCCGATATTATAGAGGGCATACGGCGGCAGAGGCAGTCCGTCTTCCCCCGTCATTCTCTCAGGGGGACGCTGCATCACCCGCTTGATTCCCTCCACAATGTCATCAATATAAGTGAAATCACGCTTGCAATTCCCATAATTGAAGATCTCGATGGTCTGATTGTTGCAAAGCTTATTAGTGAAGCCAAAATACGCCATATCCGGCCGCCCCGCGGGTCCGTAAACCGTAAAAAACCGAAGTCCCGTGGAAGGAATCTCATACAATTTGCTGTATGCGTGAGCCATCAGTTCATTGGATTTCTTGGTGGCGGCGTAGAGAGATACCGGGTTATCTACTTTGTCCTCCGTCGAGTACGGCACCTTTTGGTTAAAGCCGTAGATGGAGGAGGAGGAAGCGTACACCAAATGCTCCACGCCGCCATAACCCGAACCCTCATCATAGGAATGTCTGCAAGCCTCCAGAATATTATAGAATCCGATGATATTAGACTCTATATAGGTGTCTGGATTGGCAATCGAATAACGCACTCCCGCCTGCGCCGCCAGATTCACCACGATCTCCGGCTTGTAATCCGCAAAAATCCGCTGAATCAACTCTCTGTCCGCAATCGAACCTTTGATGAATACCCAGTCTGAATGTCCATAAGCTTCCTGCCGTGCTTCGATCCGGGCAAGCCGAAATTCCTTGATGGAGACATCATAGTAATCATTCAGATTGTCAATGCCTATGACCTGTACGGAATCCTGCATTCCCAGCAGCTCCTGCACAAGATTAGCGCCGATGAATCCGGCCGCTCCCGTGACCAATATTCTTTTGTCTTTCAGGCCTATCGTTTTCTTCATACCTGCTCCTATCGTCCGCCTCCCGCAATCTATTTTTTGTCTGTTTTCTTTCTATCCTATATCTGTTTTTCTGTATCTGTTTTTTCTGTATCTGTTTTTTCTGTATCCGTTTTTTCTGTATCCGTTTTTCCTGTATCCGTTTTTCCTGTATCCGTTTTTCCTGTATTCCTGTATTGATTCTTTACAATACACGAAAAATATCATCCGGCGCATGTCTCACGGAAACCGGGACAGTCATCTCATCCTTCATTCCACCGATTGCTATCATACACACAATCTGCTCATCCCCCGGGATGTTGTTTAATTTACAGAACTTTTCCCACTTCTCTTCCCTCTGGAGGGGACGCTGTATGATACAGGACGCAATGTGATATGTCTGCAGCGCAAGAGACAAATAACCCGCAAAGATACCCGCACTCACGATAAATTGATGATATTCCCGCTCATACGACGACAATTTTCCTGTGATGAGCAGGAAATATTCTGCGTCCTCCGCAAATCCTCCCACCCCTGCGAGACTGGTCTTCATTTCCCGGACATATTTCCCGCTGTCAACCAGATAGACCCTTACCGCCTGACGGTTACAGGCGGACGGAGCCCTCCCCGCCAAGCTGACCGCCTTTTTGACATCCTCCAAATCCACCTTGCCGGCAAATTCCCGAACGCTGTGTCTTGTGGCAAAGAGCTTCTCGATCTCTTTCACATTGTAATCCAAATCTGACTTTCGGATCTGCACTACCCCTCCATACCTTTGGCTCTCCGGCGCAGACAGTCGATATTGCTTCATCCGCTCATAAATGCTCTTGATCTCTGTATATTCCTCACTCTGAAAATTCTTGGCGTCATGAAAGGCAATATAAGCGTCTATGGCATCACAGGCCGCATAGACGCACATCAGATTAGGACTCTCCAGCTTCAGATATTCCTGCACCATGCCGCTTAATCGCTTGATCTTGTCATATCCGAAACCGAGACGGGGAGACTCCAGAGACAGCCCCTTCTCGATGGCATGAACCAGCCGGATAATGCGGGCCGCCATGCGTTCCTCCCGGTATTGGGCGTCCTTCATGACATGGCCTTCCCGCAGGAATTCCCTCCATGCGCGATAAAAGGTCCAAAACAATCTTTTCACTCTGCACTCCTCCCCTTCACAACCGCCGTCTGCGCAATCTCTTCATCAGTTCTTTGACCTGCTGCCGATAAAAAACGATACTCATGCCGCCGGTGATCACAGCGGAAAGCAAGGTCACAATCACTGCATATTCCGCCCACTCCAGATAATTGCCGATCTCAGACGAGACAATAAACCTCCCTGCGGCGCAGCATACAAGGAACGTGAAGGACAACAGACCAAAGCTTTTCACGATATGCAGCCAGCTTACCTCCAAAATCTCTCTCATGCAATAGACGGCAAACTCTACCGTGCGGATCACCCCCGCCGCCAAAGTCCCGATCAACACGCCAATCACCCCAAACAGATACAGCATCACGACAGATACCACGAGATTGACGACCACTTCCACGATTGCCCCATTGCGGGTTTCCCTGAATTTTCCGCTCCCCTCCACCAACATTCGATAGGGCATTCTCACGCTCTTAATCATAACCGCAAGCACCATCACCGTCGCAAAGGCCGGTCTGAGATAGTTCACATCCGTCACGGAGTGGGTATAGAGCTTGACAAACGGCGAGATCATGGTTGCGGTCACAGAATACAGCACAATGGAAATAGAGGAGAAATACCACTCGGCAAAGAAAAAGGTCTTTCTTAAATGCTCCCGTCCTTCCTTTACAATAATACTCCCAAAGGTAGATTCAATCCCCGTAATGCAGGAATTCACAATCTTCCCGATATTGTTGGCAACCATATAATGCACGGTATAAACCGAGACCTCCTTCAGGGTGAGCATCCATGTGATCAACACCAAATCAATATTGCCGTTGACCGTGGTCGCCACCTGATGGAAAAATGCATCCCACCGCTGTTTCAGGGCGGAATAATCCGCTTTGGCGTGCCAGTCAATCGTATAATGCCTTCTGACATAAACACTCAGCATGATCGGATTGACCAGAGCTGCGGCGGCGGCTCCCAGCTTGGCAATCTCAAAGGAAAAACCGCCCCGAATCAATACCACCGAGACAATCGTTGAAAGGATGTTCGCAAATGCGGACACTCCAATCTCTACATAGAATTTCTGGTTTGCCTGAAGGAATATTTTATATTTGATCCCGAAAAAATTATCCGCAAAAGTACCCGCCCCAATGATCAGAACCATCAAAAACGCCGAGAAAGTGTTATACTCATCCCGAACCCAGAAGGGATAAATCACGGCAAAGGCTAAAATCGCTCCGCCGACGATCGCTCCGATTTTCTTCATATGCTTGTCCGTGGCGGTCATAATGCTGCTGATCGCAAGGGTATCATTTTCCGCCAAAGGCTTATACAGAGCCACCCGTACCGCACCGCCCATTCCGGCGCGCATAACGGTCGAGAAGCCCAGAAAATGGGTAATCGAACCCACGAGACCATTGTATGTTGACCCAAAATACAATAAAATCAGCCGGGGCAAGATCAGTCCCGACACAAATGTGACCAATTCACTAAATAAACTCGCCGCCATATTCAGTTTAATCGCCCTGCTGCGGTTCACCGACAATTTCTACCTGCTTTCCGGATCTTTGGTCTCAATGTCTCCCACCACCCGATACAAATAATCCAAAGACTCCTGTCTCCTAACCTCAATCTCTCTGTTCACGGCTTCATAATCGATCCTCTCATCCAACAACCTGTCCAAATCGGATGCCTGATTCAGATATTGGCCGGATAATCGAAAGCTCTCTATTAAATCCTGCACTTTTTTCTTGCCATATCCATCCGTCACAAACTGCTTATTGAACAAAATAGAAAAAACGCATCCGTGAAACGTGTTGGTCACTACATATTGCGCCCCGGCAAAATAAGTCAAAAAGCTTGACGGATCGTTGGTGATATTCGTCGAAAACCGCTTATCCGGGGTACCCATTCTAATAATGCGCAAGCCTCTCTCCCGCGCAAAATTTTCCATCTGATGATAGAGTTCCTCAGACATTCTGCCAAAATAGTACACAAACAAGTAGTCCCCCGCAGGCTTTTCCTGAATCAGCGCCTCATAATCCGCAGGTTCCAAAAGCATTGTCGGGTCAAGCGCCTTCACGATATCCTGTCTGCCGGATACGGATTGCGCCAACTGAAGCGTATGTTCATCTCGGACAGAAACCGCTTGAAAATCACGGATGGCCTCCGCAATCCCTTCCACGGCTTCAAAATCCTCCTGCGACGTGGAACCCGCCGAGACGGCATAGGTCGCCTTCGGCCGCTTGACGTCCTGCCCCAAGAAAAATCGGCTTGACGCCTTGAAAAATTCCCCCTCAAAATTCCACAGCGTATCACTGCCATAGAGATAGAGATCCGCCTGTGTGCTGTCTATGGTACGGAAGGCTTTTTGCGCCTCCCGAAACATACGGTTTCTTCTGATTAAATATCCGGCATTTTTAAACCGAAAACAACAGCAGTACAGTATGAGCCGAACGTAATAATCCCAAACATTGTCGCTGCGGCCATGGTATTCCACAAAACACACATCATGCCCCGAACCCTCCAACACTCTTTGAAGCGCCCAAGCCTGCAGATAACTGCCACAGTTTCTCGATTTATATACGGTCACGATGCCCAGTGTCATTTGATCTATCTCCTTGGCTGATTCCAACGCCTGATTCCTTTCGCTAAAGCGCTTTAATACCCTGAACAGTATAGCATATCAAGACTCAAAAGTAAATTGTGGGAAAACCGTGGTACATAGTCATAATGACCATTATTCTTTTAATAACCTATATCGCCTTACTCTGTTAGCTCCAAACGCTTCAACCTTCTCTTGCACTTGTAACTCTTGGAGCAACTGCCTTGCTCTACGCTCTTTTATATTCAAAAGAATACAAATATCTTTGCAAGAACATTCCGATTCTTCCGATAAGTATTGAAGGATCTTCTTTAACTGCTGCTCCGTCTTTAGCGGTACTTTTTTATCGGCATTTTTTATCGGCAATGATTTATCGGCAAAAAATGCCGATAAATCATTGCCGATATTTTCAGTATTATAATTTAAGTTTTTAAGAATCAGCCAAAATTCAGTATTGTTCGACTTAAACTCCGGCTTCATTTCTTTTGTATAATGTTTCTGAAATTCATAGGAATCCAAAATTTTCTTAAAACCACTGCCCCGACGATCCATATATTTTAAGCGGTTAAATATATCGGCAATAATCGGATTTCTTCTCCTAGACGATACATTTCTTAAATCCAAATCCTGTACCTTGCGTCCATCCGGCATACCGCCCGGAGAGTAAATTTCTATCCTGTCATCAAATATATCTATATGAACTTCACTCCCCAATTCCAAATAGTCCCTATGAATCAGTGCATTCACAATTCCCTCAAGAATCGCCGTATCCGGATAATCGGGCATTTCAATCCTTCCGTTTCCCGTTTTTCTCCATGCCTTCTTCATATTTCTGGAAACAAAACTCATGCTATCCTGCAAAAGATTCACCAAACCGCCACTATATTCTTCATCATCCATAGCATCCATCAAACCTGATGACTTGTCTAAACCATTCCATCGCGTACAAAAAACTCTCGAATGGCGAATTGGTGACTCATCCGCCAGCAATGCCCCGGCATTTGTAAGATTTCCTTCCTCGTCTACAATTCCCCAAGATTCATAGTCGCTATCTTCAAAGTCTTTTCCCGTATTATATTTACACACAGAACGCAGTTTTGTAAATGCCATATTTGCAAATTTATAATTAGAGACCAAACTGTCATAAGAACGATTTGTTCCTTTAAGAACCAATCGTTTCAGCGTAATATTATCCGCTGGAACGCTTTCATTTCCCAAGCGAATATAAGCAGTCATGTTTCCCTCGCCCACATAATAATAGGGTGTTTCTGTACCTGCATACACATCAAGAAGAATCAATTCCTTGCCATCTTCCACGTGAAAGTGCAAATTTACTTTCGGAATAGAATCAATTTTTGCTTTAATTGTTTCACTTATAAACTCCGCATCAGATTCTGCATTTTCTAACCCGACAACTTGGTCATCATTCGTAATTCCCCAAATCAAGGTTCCGCCAAAACTATTCGCAAAGGCACTAACACTTTTCAACCAACTCTTTACCTGTTTTCTTTCCACGCTGCGCTTCTTGTCATACTCCGTTGCTTCTCCAATTAATTTCTTTGGGTCTATCTGCATCAGTTCATCCCCTTTCCCAACTTTAAAACGCAACCTATCGTTTCTAAGTATTTGAAGGCAGCTTTAACTGTTCCCCCAGCCATAACGCCAGCTTCGGATCAAACTTTCCAAATCCACCCTCATGATAGAAGGTCAACTCGCCAAAATAAATTCTGGAATTTATCGAATAAAAATCCACCCGCACATGGGGAATATTTTGTGAAAGCCGCTCCGCCAATTCGATCATCAGCTCCAGCTTCTCCGGTCTTGGAATCACATACTGCGGATCGCTGGGATAGGTGGTAGAGACATCCATATATTCCCAATCCAAAGAGTAGTGATTGCGCATATGCTTTGTAAATCTTCCGAAATCCACATAAGCCATTGCCGCCTTGCCCCAAAATGTAAATATTTTATAATCCTTCAATTCCTCATGAGACTCATCCTCCATATATTGTTCTGCCAGAATCCGGCGGGGTACTTGACCATAAGGCCACTCCCTTGCATAGCGGACAGGATCTCTTTGCAGACCACGCTTTAAAAGCCGCTCCGCGCGCTCCTTGTCAAGTTTGGACTTGTCGCGGCATATATAAATACAGTGCGAATTATGTGTGCATTTGAGTACAAACTGCTCCGGCAGCTTCTCAAAATCGATCTCCTCAAAACTGTTATAAACTCCTAAGGTGGGAATGATATACTCTTCCCCAATCAGAGAAGCCACATACTCCTTCACGGCATATTTGTCCACCAGCTGCGGATAAAGCGGATTCTTGTCGTGCAGTTTCAGCCACTGTAATTTCTCGTTAAATGTGCGGGGATGCTCCAGATCCAGCTTGTATCCCATTGCCGCCCGAAAACGCAGCT
>JAMPHU010000087.1 GCA_023663225.1 Candidatus Gastranaerophilales bacterium | reverse complement strand
GTCGTCAATTTCGTCTTTATGCTGATGGGAGGCATCCATCCCGTAATGTGGATGCAAAACATGGTGGACACACTGGCGGGGATGCCGGATGTTTTGGACAGCTTCGATGAAGGCGCATGGTATGCGCTGGTGGATTATGTGACGGTTTTTAGCAAGGATGACATCCGATTTACTTTTAAGAATGGAACGGAGATAAAGGTTTAAAAGTGTGGAGAAAACAAGCTGCCCAATTGTGAGGGCGGCTTTTTTCATGGAGTGTACACCCCTTGAGGGTAAAATTAAAAGGTTTGGGGCAAAGTTACATTGTATCAAAGACGGCTATTAGATAGACGAAGGGAAGAGCGGCTGCAATACCAAAAAGCGCGAGGGCTTTAAACGCATGGTTGCGGATGCGCTGGACAGCAAGGGGGAGCTGCTGTTTTTTAGCAGCAGGCAGACGGTGCTTTTGCTTGTCTGTATGGCGCTGCGTTTCAGCATGTCCGCGGCTGTCACGGAGCTTGTTTCTAACGCCACATTGATGATCTGCTCTTTTAAACGGTCCGTCTTTTTTTGCGCTCCTTGCATAGTAGCATTGATTTTTGCGGTTTTCAAGTGTTTTACGTTATGTTTTGCACTGTTACAATGTGATAGCAAAATGTTTTACGCGCAACCAAAGGTTGCCAAAAAGAACCTTCAAGTTGGTGGTCAACAGCATCGTTATCTTGTATAATACGAATCATAGAATGTGGAGCGATTTCCATGATACACATTAGTAAGGAGGCGTGACAATGAAATTATCAGAAAAAATAGTAGAACTAAGAAAAGCAAACAAAATGACGCAGGAAGAACTTGCGGCAATCTGTAACGTCAGCAGACAATCCATATCGAAATGGGAAGCGGACATTGCATTGCCGGAGACGGAAAAATTATTGATACTGGGAGAGACCTTTCGGGTATCTATGGATATTTTGCTAAAAGATGAACTGACATTAAATGAGGTGAAAGATGTTTATAGCTGTGGCGGCAATGCCATTCAACAAAAGAGACAAGGACTATATGAGGGCATATTGATCAAAGAAAGTATAATGGACGACAGCATTATCGACTGCCTTGACATTCATAAAATGGAATTGTGGAATACCGGCGGGAAACCCAAATATTGGACGGCGTTATTTTTTACAAGCGATAACAAAGATCTTCCGACACAAATTTCAAAGGTTATGTTGTCTGATCCCGACACGGGGGAGAATTGGTTTGTCGATTTTAAGGCAGGTAATGAAAAATACATTGTGTTTCAAGATAAAATTTTAAAATATGAGATTGGAAATCAGACTGAAAAAGAATATGTATGTAATGAGTGTAGAAAATTAGGTATTGCGGACGAGCAGATGAACTGGTCAGAATAGGAGGAAACATGAGAGTATTATTAACGTCAGCAGGTTTGGAAACGGAAGAAATCAAAGCGTGTTTTGTGGATATGGTGGGCATAGATATGGATTTTGTCAAAGCGTTATTTATCCCCACGGCGGCAATAGATGCGGGCGCGATAGAGGTTTTGCCCAAATGTATGAATGATCTGTTAAAATGCGGCATCTTAGATCAAAATATCGACGTATGTGATTTACATGCCGGAATGGAGTTTGAGAAGCTGCAACAATATGATGTGGTATATTTGTGCGGCGGAAATACACATTATTTGCTTGAAAGAATCAATGCCACAGGGTTTCATAAATCTTTGATGGAGTATATCGATGACAATGGAATGGTGATAGGGGTAAGCGCCGGAAGTCTTATTTTTTCCAATAATTTAGATCATAATTTGGGTTTGATCGATACGAAATTAGACGTTCATTGTACAACGGGGGAAAGAAGGGGCAAATTGGCTTATCCATTAAAAAGCAACGTAAAACTTACCAATACGTGCGCGCTTGTGATACGGGATTTTCCGGACGGTATGGAAATCATTGGAGAATAAATAATTGCCCCGAAAATGGCTTTACATGAAGTTGCAAAATACCGTTGGAGTTTTTTAAAATATGTTTTTTCCGCGTTGTGCCGCCAAAACATTCCCAATCGCTGTCAATCAGAATTTGGGCGGTCGCAAAACCTTTGAGTTTCACTTTGTAATTCTTTAAAATATAGTCTGAGAGATTGAATACTGCAAGAACGGTCTGTTTTTTGCTTTTACGGAGAAAAGCATATATCCCATTTATAATCAAACCCCAAACCGCCGTCCGTATAAAGATTTATATGATCTTTCAGAACAACTGGAAAATGAGCTGATAGAAAAATGCCTTGTTCAAGTATTTACCATATTGTTTTCCGGTTCAAGGATGGATCACGCAATTAAGAAGATTGGATTTTTTGTTAAACCATTTGAAGAAAGAAATTTTATGGTCTATAATATAAATAAAGGGTTATGAGTATAATTTTATTTTATCAAAACTCATAAGAGGTGATTTTGTATGAATAAAGTATTATCATTGGATGAAATTATTAAAGTTAGCATACCGATTGCCGAAAAGTATGGTGTGTCTAAATTATATATATTTGGTTCTTACGCGCGTAAGGAAGTAACCGAAAATAGTGATATCGATCTATTGATTGATAAAGGCAATATTCGTAATTTGTTGGACTATTTTGCGTTGGTCTCTGATTTGGAAGATGGTTTTGGAAAACATGTCGATGTAGTGACCACTACATGTAATGATAAAGAATTTGTCGAAAATGTTATGAAGGAGGCAATACTGATCTATGAGTCAAAGGGACAAAATTATTATTCAGAAAATCTTGCAGTATTGTAAAGATATAGACGATATGATAAATCGTTTTGGTGATGATATTCAGGTATATGGAGCTGATGTGGCTTACCAGTATGCCTGTAGTATGTGCATTATTCAGATTGGAGAGTTAGTCGGACAATTATCAGATGAATTAAAGAACGAAAGACAGGAGGTTTCGTGGAAACTCATTAAGGATATGAGAAATTTGTTCGCTCATGATTATGCCCGTGTAGATAATGAGATTGTGTGGGATACTTTAAAGAATAACATTCCGGATTTGCAAGAGAAGTGTAAGAAAATTTTGGTTGAAGATTTGCTCGAATGAAAAATTTGTTGTAAAGGGAATACTAACGTTCAGACGTCAGCTCTACACAGCAGCCTTTTTGTCTAAAACAATTCAACACGCCCAAGCAGTAGGTCGATCAGATTGCAATGAAAAATGCCGTTGTCATCATAGAAACTATGCGGAATATTCATGCGGACAATGATTTTTTTGAAAAAGTCTTTTGTCAGTATCAAGGATGCAAGTTCGGAGGACTCCTTTTTCTCTGTATTCATCTGAAATGCAGACTGAATATAGATTTTTTTATCTGCATCATTCACAACAAAATCGATTTCCCTTTGCACATTTGCGCCGCCGGTGCGGTCAGTCACAACGCCGACATCAACGAAATATCCTTTCAGCAGAAGCTCGTTATAGATGATATTTTCCATAATGTGTCCGGGATCATATTGGCGATAATGCAATCTTGCATTGCGGAGGCCGATATCAGTGTAGTAGTATTTGTTGGGATACTTGAAATAGGTCTTTCCCTTCACATCATAGCGCTTTGCCATAGAAACAAGGAATGAGTCGATAATGTGCTGTATATAGTTTGAAACCAATGTGGAATTGACCTTTTCATTCTTTATGCCGGACAATGCGTTGGCAATATTCGTAGGATTGGTTAGCAAACTGATCTGTGAGGCGAGGAAATCCAAAATATCATTCAGAATCAAAGAAAGTTTATCATAAACAGGGGCGCTTTACACGTAACGGTTCAATCCGCTCATTCAAAAACAGGTCTGCTTCGCATCCGCGCGCTTCTGCGGCTTATCTTTTATTCCCTGTCTGTAAAGAAAAAACACTTGACACCCATCCATTTCTGATGTATGATACTCAAAGTGCATGAGGATCATGCTTTTTCGGAGATGGGACATGAACAGGATTTTTGAGCGTGCGCTCTTGTATGATTTTTATGGTGAGCTTCTGACGCCGCATCAGCAGAATATTTATGAGCGTGCGGTCTTTGAGGACATGTCTTTGGGGGAGATCGCGGAGGAATTTAAGATCAGCAGGCAGGGCGTGCACGATCTGGTGAAGCGATGCGACCGCAGTCTGCAGGAGTATGAGAGCAAGCTGCATCTGGTACGGCGGTTTTCGGAGGCAAAGGAAAAGATAAAAAAGATCGTGGAGCTCACCGACGGGGAGAAAGCGATATCCACAGAGTCCCGCATGGAGCAGATTAAGAAGCTCGCGGAGGAACTCATGGAAGAATGGTAATGATAGATTGTGTAGATTGTGATTGAGGAGCGGCAGATGGCATTTGAAAGCTTGACGGACAAATTGCAGAATATATTCAAGAATCTTCGCAGCAAAGGCCGGCTGACGGAGGAGGATGTCAAGGCGGCGCTGAAAGAAGTGAAGATGGCGCTGTTGGAAGCGGATGTCAACTTTAAGGTTGTAAAGCAGTTTATCAAGTCGGTGGAGGAGCGGGCCGTCGGTCAGGATGTGATGAACGGACTCAATCCCGGGCAGATGGTGATCAAGATTGTCAACGAGGAGATGATCGCCCTCATGGGGAGCGAGACCACAGAGATTGCCATGCAGCCGGGCAAGTCCATCACCGTCATAATGATGGCGGGTCTGCAGGGCGCCGGCAAGACCACCGCCACGGCCAAGATCGCCGGAAAGCTGAAATTGAAAGGCAAGAAATCCTTGTTGGTCGCGTGCGATATCTACCGTCCCGCCGCCATCGAACAATTACAGATCAACGGTGAGAAACAGGGCGTGGAAGTATTTTCCATGGGGACAGATCACAAAGTGGCCGAGATCGTCAGGGAAGCGGTGGCTTACGCAGAGAAAAACGGGCACAATGTGGTGATCTTAGATACCGCCGGCAGGCTTCATGTGGACGAGGACATGATGCGGGAGCTGCAGGAGATCAAGGAGACGACGACGGTTCACCAGACTCTTTTGGTGGTGGATGCCATGACCGGACAGGACGCCGTGAATGTGGCCAAGGAATTTGACGAGAAGGTGGGAGTCGATGGTGTGGTGCTCTCCAAGATGGACGGCGACACCAGAGGCGGCGCGGCGCTTTCCATCAAGGCTGTGACCGGCAAGCCGATCCTCTACGTGGGAATGGGTGAGAAACTTTCCGATCTGGAGCAGTTTTATCCCGACCGTATGGCCAGCAGGATCTTAGGGATGGGTGACGTGCTCACCCTGATCGACAAGGCGCAGCAGAGCATAGATTTGGACGAGGAAAAGGGCCGTAAGATGGCGGGCCACAT
Source organism: Candidatus Gastranaerophilales bacterium (assembly GCA_023663225.1). Classification (GTDB taxonomy): domain Bacteria; phylum Bacillota; class Clostridia; order Lachnospirales; family Lachnospiraceae; genus Acetatifactor. Next base: position 4,390 of record JAMPHU010000087.1, on the reverse strand, counting down.
GAAGAAGGGGAAATTCGATTTTGAAGATTACCTGGAGAGCATGAAACAGATGCGCAATATGGGCGGTCTGTCCAGTATTCTCAGTATGCTCCCCGGAATGGGGATCAAGGCCGGAGATCTGGAGTCCATGATAGATGAAAAGCAGCTCAAACATATGGAGGCGATCGTGCTTTCCATGACAGTGGAGGAGCGGCAAAACCCCAAGATTTTAAACCCCAGGCGGAAACATCGCATCGCCGGCGGCGCAGGTGTGGACATTGCGACGGTAAATCGGTTTATCAAGCAGTTTGAGCAGAGTCAGAAAATGATGAAACAATTTGGAGGCGGCAAGAGGGGCCGCGGCATGTTCGGAGGTTTTCCGAATATGGGAGGCGGCAGATTTCCCTTTTAGCATATCATACTATTTTTATTTAATGGAGGAAAAAGAAATGGCAGTAAAGATCAGATTGAGAAGAATGGGACAGAAAAAGGCTCCTTTTTACAGGATCATCGTAGCGGATTCCCGTTCTCCCAGAGACGGCAGATTCATTGAGGAGATCGGTACTTATGATCCCAGCACGGATCCCAGCACTTTCAAGATCAATGAGGAGCTGGCAAAGAAATGGCTGGCGAATGGCGCCCAGCCCACAGAGATTGTAGGGAAGCTGTTCAAGCTTGCCGGCATTGAAAAATAATGCTTGTGTCTTGGAGGTAGACGATGAAGGAATTGGTTGAGGTAATTGCAAGAGCTCTTGTGGATCATCCGGATGAAGTAGTCGTGACCGAAAAGCAAAACGGCAAGGAGCTTGTCGTGGAGCTTCATGTGGCGGCGTCCGACATGGGAAAGGTGATCGGCAAACAGGGCAAGATCGCCAAGGCGATCCGTTCTGTGGTGAAAGCTGCGTCATCAAAAGACAATACAAGGGTGGACGTGGAGATCGTCTGAGGAGTTTGTCTGATGTAGTTTTGGAAAGTCCCAGGGAAGATATACGAATTCCCTCGGGACTTTGTGTTTCATGGCTATATGCCGTTTACGGTAAATGTTAGAGAGGTTTCAGATATGGCAAAGGAAGATATCCTGCAGGTGGGAGTGGTCACATCCCCCCACGGCGTCCGCGGAGAGGTGAAGGTATTTCCCACCACGGATGACCCCAGACGCTTTCAAAAACTAAAGCAAGTGCTCATGGATACAGGAAAGGGATATGACACGATGGAGATAGAGAGTGTCAAATTCTTTAAAAACATGGTGATTGTCAAATTTGCGGGCATAGATTCCAGGGATGCCGCGGAAGCGTATCGGCAAAAGGGACTGTTTGTCACCAGGCAGAACGCTGTGAAGTTGAGAAAAGGCGAGTACTTTATCGCTGATCTGATCGGACTTTTGGTGATCGACGAGGACGGCGACGAGATCGGTACGCTTCAGGATGTGATGCAGACAGGGGCCAACGATGTGTATGTGGTGGCGCAAAAAGAAGGGGGAGAGCTTCTTTTGCCCGCTATCAAGCAGTGCATCCTGGATGTGGACGTGGACGCGGGACTGGTCAAAGTGCATATTTTGGAAGGATTGTTGGATTGAGGTATGAAATTTCATATTTTGACGCTGTTTCCCGAGATGGTGCTGGGAGGACTGCACACCAGCGTGATCGGGAAAGCGGCAGCGCGGCAGGCGATAGAGATCCATGCCATAAACATACGCGATTTCACGCAGGATAAGCATGGCAGCGTAGACGATTACCCTTATGGCGGCGGCGCGGGCATGTTGATGCAGGCCCAGCCTGTTTTTGATGCGTATCGGGCTGTGGTGGGAGAGAAAACGCTGCGGACCATCTACCTGACGCCCCAGGGCGTGCCCTTCACCCAAAAGCTGGCAAGAGAGCTCTCGAAGGAGAGTGAGCTGGTCTTTCTCTGCGGGCATTACGAGGGGATCGACGAGCGGGTTTTGGATGAGATCGTCACAGACCGCGTTTCGATCGGCGACTATGTGCTGACGGGGGGCGAGCTGCCGGCCATGGTCATGGTGGACGCCATCGCCAGACTGATCCCGGGCGTGTTGGGCAATGAGGCATCTCCCCAAAAAGAGACGTTCCACAATGATCTGTTGGAATATCCCCAGTATTCCAGACCGCGGGAGTGGCACGGAAAAGAGGTGCCCAAGGTGCTTTTGTCCGGCGACCACAATCAGGTGGAGGCGTGGCGGCTGGAGCAGGCGAGGGAACGGACCCAAAAACTGCGGCCTGACCTGTATGCAAAGTTCGCCTTGAAAGAACAGCTCATCAAGAGCCTCTCTCGGGACAAACGCAACAACATTCATCTGATGGAGACCCTTTCCAGAGGGACGGGGGAAATCCTTTTTGAGGAGGATGGAAGTCTTTTATTGTACCACACACAGAGCGGCGTCTGTCTGTTACATGTGGCGCGGGAGAGTGCGGGAGAGCGGTTGTTGTCCCATTTTCCGGCGTCCTGTAAGCGGGTTCTTGCCTCCCCAAGCTTTGGGAAAGCGTTGCTTAGTGAGCGGCTGGGATTTCAGATCTATCGGGAATGTTATCAGGTGTGTTACACGAAAAGAGAGCCGCTGCCCGTGCGATATCGGAATATTCGGACGTTGACGCAGGAGGACGCGGGATATGTGCTTGCGCAGATAGCGGCCCGGGAGGCGGATTATATGCCGGAGCAGGCAGCGGCTAGGGAGTCGGTTCTTATGCCGGAGAAAGCAGCGGCCCGGGAAGCGGAATTTATGTCGGCGTGCGGTGAAAAAGAGCTTGCAGATTATGTGTCAGAGCGCATTTTGGCAAACGCTTTGTACGGGGCCTGGGAGGACGAGCGGCTGATCGGTTTTGCGGGAGTTCATGTGAGCGGAGCCGTAGGGATGCTCTACGTGGAGGAAGCGTATCGAGGCAGAGGAATCGGCGGGGCGCTGGCGGCCTACGTGATCAACAGGGAGAGAGAAGCGGGACATATTCCTTATGTCCAGATTGCGCAGGGCAATGAGGAGACGCTGCGTCTGACAGAAAGGCTTGGACTGTATCCGGCAAAGGGGCGTGTCTGTTGGCTTTTCAGGAAATGAAACCAAAAACAAGAAATGCCGGGGGATAACGAGACATGTGGAAAAAACAAAGTGAGCGGGAAGAACAAAAGACAGTCACAGGGATCATTCTAATCGCTGTCCTGACAGTGATCATTATCGCGGCTTTCGCCATATGGTATTTCTTTTTCAGAGACCAGACAGCGAATGAAACGGTCACGGTCGTCACTTCCGCTCAACTGGAAAAAGTGCTGCAGATCAGCGAACTGTCCACCTATAAAGTCACTTATAACGGCGTGGCGTCTGTGAGCGACGACAAAGATACGCTGCTCTATTATGTGGCCTATGAGGCTGACGTGAGCATTGGGATCGCCATGGAGCAGATCAGGGTCGAAGTGGACGAGACAGATGCGGAAAATAAAAAGATTGTGGTCACATTGCCGGAAGTCGAAATTGTCAATGTGGATATAGACCCGGGAACGCTGGACTATATTTTTGAAAAGAAGAGCGCCGACACGGAGGATGTCTCCGCGACCGCAATCCCCGCCTGCAGAGCGGATGCGAGGGAAGAGTGTCTGTCCAATGAGACGCTGTTTGAACTGGCAAAAGAAAACGCCGCGAATACGATCAATGCCCTGATGAAACCGCTGATGGAACAGTATGGGGAATACGCCCTGACAATCGTGGACGAGGAGGGAAACGGCTATGAATAAGAGAGTACAGCTTGGCATCATCCTCCTGACGATGTGTTCTTTTTTGCTGAGCGGCTGCGGCGCGAAACAGGAACAGGCGGACGCGGAACAAAAAGCGATGGAATTGAGTATCAGCCAGATGCAGGCGGTTTGCGAGTTAGCTACATTGGAATGTTATTACCACAATACGGCGCGATTCGATTCCGAAAAGCAAGTGCTGTTCTGGAACACCAGCAAAAAGCTGTGGATCGAATATTCCGGCATCGTGCGGGTAGGTATCGACATCAGCAAGCTGGATATGAGCGTGAAAGGCAATGTCGTCACGATCACCATACCGGAGGCAAACGTATTGAGTTGTGATGTGGACGATTCGTCCCTGTCCGCGGACACCTTCTATTCGGAGACAAAAGGCCTCGGCAGCGGCAGTATAGGAGCCGAGGAACAGACGGAGGCTTTCCGTGCGGCGCAGGAGGGGATGCGTGAAACCGTGCAGGAGGATACCGTACTGCTGAACCAGGCGCGGTTGAGAGCGCAGACTTTGCTCGAAAATTATGTGAAAAACGTCGGGGATGCCATCGGTGTCGAATATAGCGTCAGGTGGCAGGTTCTAAAGGAGGAGGCTGTGTCCGGCGAAAGCAAAAGTGTAACAGTTCAGCCTTTTCAGGTTGCCCAAATGTTACGGAAAGTTACGCTCCAG
>JAMPHU010000086.1 GCA_023663225.1 Candidatus Gastranaerophilales bacterium | reverse complement strand
TGGTTTTTGAAAGGTTTGTTCTTTTCTTAGATTTTTATAATCTGCGAAAATATACCCAAATCTATTTGTACAAAGGAACTTATACATATGTTTGACCACTATATTGACCATAAATAGCAGCTAATGTATTCATTTCATCAAATGTTATGTCATTTAATTCCGTGCTCGCCCTTCCCATCGACCGTCTTTTCGTTTTTTGATATTTTCTCATCTTCTTGGCATTTTTCTCCTCCTTGACCACTTTTTTGACCATTAATAACTTTTACAAACATAGGGGGGCACAAATATTGAATTAATATTTCACACAATTTTTAAACATTTTTTATTTTTAACATCAAACTTATCATTTTTAATAAATGTACAGTAGAAAAATAGAAACTCTTGTTGTATACTTGAATAGGGGAGTGGTTGACGATATCAACCCACAGGTTTTGCGCTGCGCCAATTCCTGTTGTAGTCCGTTTTTCAAAAGATCAGTCGCAGCATGGAGGCAATTATGGCAGGTACAACTTTAGGAAAGGGTACTACTATCTACACTTACGGTCAGCCCATGACGGCGCTGCACCTGATCACCGGCGGCAAGATAACCGCGGCATATCCGGGCGGGGAGTACACTCTGATCAAGGGTGATGTGATCGGTATATGCGAGATATGCTCCGAGATCCACTTTTTGAGCTATACGGTGGCAGAGGACGCCGCGCTTCTGACCTACCCTCTCACCAACATGGAAGCTTTGGGAGACCTGATGCAACGCAATCAGGACATCGCAAGGTTCTTTCTGCTGTCCTCTTTTCGACAGCTAAGCTTGCTGCAGAACCATTGTTCCATCTCTCAAGTGAATTGCAGCAATTATTACCGCGCGCTGATCACCGACAATGAAAATTACACCAAGATCAGCAATCTTCACCGCCTTCCGGCGAATCCGCTCACGGGCTTAGAGGAGATAACCGCCTATCTGGATGACGAGTCTCCCGATCTGTGGTTGAGCGAATATTACGCAGGAATGATGCGTATTTACAAAAAACCTCAGTTTAAGGATCTGCTGCAGGAGTCTGCGGTATCGCTGGGCTTCTTGCGCAAGTGCAGCCTGGACTTCCGCAAGACTTACACCGGCGCCGACGAGCAGTTCCGCTATCAGAAAAGCCTAAGCCATTTTTATTTTAACAATGAACGAAACGATCTCTTTGAGCGTTTTACCACCTTAGCTTGCAAGCTAGATCCCGGCAGCGACGAATCCACGCTGGCGCTTCAGACGATCGAGCGCATGATCCAGAATTACGGCGAGGCTAACGATTGTGAACCCGGCATGATAGGCAAACGGATCGAATCATTCCACAATGCACTCGAGCGCATGGGAGCTTCCCCTGAGACGGACGAGACTTCGGAGGCCGACGATACGCTGCCTTCCGAGCTGATCGGGTCTTTAGGAACCATTTTGGAATACGCGGCTTTACCCACAGAGACCGCGGATGCCTTCCGCAAAAATGTGCAGGATTACAAGAATCTGGAAGACAAGATGGATACGGACGACAAGGCCAATCGTCTGCGCAGAAGCCTGACAGACCAGTTCTACACCTTCTACAGCGCAATTTTCGAGAAGAGCCTGACTGCTGTCACGATTCCTCTGCCAGTCCGCCTGTTTTTGTATTTCGGCTATGTGGACGAAGAATTGGCGGGGATACCAAACACGCTCACGCTCGCAAAGCTTGCAAAACAGATGACCGACCACAGCGCGTCAGGCGTATACACCTTTTACGACTGGCTCCTGGCCGTCTATCAGGGGCGCAAAGCTCCCAGCCGCGACGAATTTGGACAAGATTATGTGGAATATCTGAGCAAACAAAAGAGCAGCGGCAATATCACCGAGCAGGAGAAACGGGAAAAAGAGAACAGTCCGATCGAAAAAGTGCGGTTTGAGCTGACCAATCTCTTCCCCACTACCAACAAGGTCACTTACGGCCGTATCACTACATATTGTCCGATCTTCTCTGCCAGCGACGTGCTCAAGAGCTTAAATGATTCCTATGTGACCGCGTCCAAGATCGCACACTCTCTGGCTGTGATACGCGAGGTGGACTATAGCGCATTTTATAGAGAAAGCGTGGACACGGAACACGCTGACGTCCTCGGCAGGGAAACCATTCATACGGAATATCTGCCGGATGTGATTTTGATGCCCAATATCGGCGTCAGAGGTATCCTATGGCAGGAGATTGAAGGCAGAGTGCGAAACAGTCCCGGACGTATGTGCATCTCCATCTTCCATCTGGAAGATCTGGACTCCACCATGATCCGCATGACAGGAGATTTCCGTTGGGAGCTCTGCAAGAGGGTTCAGGGCGGACGCTGGAACGACATCAGCGAGCCTTCCCTCACCAGCGAATATTTTGATTATATTCAATTTTACCGCAGGAACCGCGATCTGAGCGCAGAAGCCAAAGAAAAACTCCGCTCTGGCTTACAGCGCGCCAAGAATAGTTTCAAAGAAATGTTCATCCGCGATTACATGATCTGGATTCTGTTTGAAGGTAAAAATTCGCCCCGACTGAACAAAGTAGCGCGCAAGATCTTCTTCACCTACTGCCCGTTCCCTGATAGAATCTGCAGCACCTTGTCGCAGAATCCTCTCTACTCGGAATTTCTTGACAGGCGCAAGATCAAGGCATCCCAGCAGATCCACCATATAGATGTCCTGATCAAGAAGCTTCAAAACAGCGGCATAGAGGTTCCTGAATCTCTGGAAAAAGAACGGCTCTACATCGCCGGCAAGATCGGATAAGCTCCAAAAAGCGCCGATTTTCGGCAGTCATCGACATTTTTAAAAAAATTTCTACATTTTTTTAAAAAAGGGGTTTACAAACTTTGTTTTTCGATGTATAATAACATTGTTCGTTAGAGATAGCGGACCGACTTATAAGTTGAATTCCGGAAGAATTCCCCTTTTACACAATTAGCGGCCACGGGACCCCACCCGTGGCTGCTAATTGTTTTGCGGAAAAAAATAGCGCTGCAATCCTCTATTCTTTTTCTTTCTGTTTGAAGCATTTGATACATCCGGCAAATCCGGTAAACACGCTGCCCGCTAAAATCCTACAGGTAAACTGCCAGTGCTGTTCCGAATGATTCTGTGTCACAAAAAGCCATATAAATGGATACAGCATTAAAAGAAAGTGTAATATTCCACTGTGAGGCGCCTTTCTCACACCCTTTTTAGGTATTCCCTTCCATAATACCAAGAATATGATCACCATCAATAACACATAGCACCAATTATTGTATACCTGCATATTTTTTGCCACAACGCTTACTACCCCCCCGAACCTTGAATACTCTTCAGCGCTGTCTGTCCTGGCCGCCAACGTCATCAAAGCGTCTTGAATCGTTGCGCCATCCGTCAGGATATCCGTAAGCGCCCACTTTGATGCCCACAAGCCAATATATCCCCAAAACCACTGAACACTATAGACAAATATTTTGCGAATATCCCCGCCCACAGTTTGTTCATGAAAATATAAGTAGATACACAAAGGATAAACTAATGTAATGATCGGATAAGTCAAAAAGTCAAAATAAGAAGTGGCCATCCCTATCATTAAAAAAAATTCTCCATACACTCCCTTTTTCATAAAGCGTTCATCAAATCTCATTTGAATCAGCATACTAATCAGCATGATATAAAAACATATACTTAACGATAAAGAAGTAAATGTACTAACAAAAAACATAAATGGCAGAGAGAGCAAAAAGCCTTTTGCAAGCAAATATTCTTTTCTCTTACAGAAGCTTATCACTACACAACCGGTTAAAAATAGCTGCATTGCCGAATTGAGAAGTCTGATAGAGTTAAATGTCGTCAATAATAAAAGAGGTTTTAACACCAGCAGATATCCATGCCAATATCTGGAATACTCTACTTCTCTCGGCTGTTGAACGCCTTCCAAATAATCTCTCAACGAATGTCCGGGCCACCATCCATCCCCTATAGGATAAGTCTCGCCTCGATACATGTACATTACCTGTTCCAACAAGCTATGATTTTCTGATTGGTAAACAGCATGTTCCAGCATTAAGCAGTCCGTAAAATTACCCGTTAAGGTCGCTTTATAGCCTTCTACCACCGTTTCATCCGTAAATTCCTTTTCGATCATATCAAGCGACCAATATACATGCTCCTGCATAGGCCCTACCGGCAGCAAATGAACCAACAATAATGCAGCCATCCCCACAACAGCTCCTGATATCACCAATCCGATATTCACAACAATACGAGAAAATATCTTTCTTGTCATAATCCCTCCTAAGTATATCGTTCAATATTTTCCTTCATAGTCCGTTCCGGTCTCGCTTCTCATCTTCTCCCGAAACACCTCCGGATCCTTCTCCATCTGCAGCATCACGTCGAGGGAGTCCAGTAAAAGCCTCTCCTGGCGGTAACGATTCATATCCTGCGGCCGGTCCATGTACGCCTTAAAATGATCCACTTGCCACACCAGAATATCCGCCAGGGTGTAGCCCGCCACCTGATATTTGCAGAGGAATTTCCCATAATCATGGTAGTACGCCAACTCCTGCAGCACGCCCCCCGACTGCCTGATGCGCGCCCACAATTCCTCTCCGTCCCCCTCTGTCCGTCCTGCACGAAGGGAGAGATTCTTCACATAATTCTCAAGCGTCCGCATAGCGGCGGCCAGCAATTCCTCCTGAGACATCTTTTCCTGTTCCATTTTCTCTTCCATTTTTCGTCCTCCCAATTATGTAACAGTTCAGCCCTCCCATTCATAAAAGCGTCTGCTTCGCATCCGACGCCGCTTCCGCGGCTCATCTTTTATTTCATGTGAGGGCGCTCCGCTCATAAAATGATATGTAAGCCGTGCTTTGTGCGCAAGCGCACACGCACTGATTACATATCATTTTATGGCTGAACTGTTACCAATTTATAAATTTTTCACTTGCACCACACTCTCATCTGTGCTATAATAGCATCTGTCGATAAAACGCACAGGGGAATAGTACAATGGTAGTGCGGCGGTCTCCAAAACCGTTAATGGGGGTTCGATCCCCTCTTCCCCTGCTTGGTGGATCACTCAGAGAACACTAAAATAGACGTTGCTTATTGGGCAGCGTCTTTATTATATAAGTCTTTCATCAATTCATTATATATTCTCATGATATCACTCATTCCAAACGTCTTCCCTTGTTGATTATAACGTATCTTCTTTCTTGCCTTTTTGTTTAATTCGGCCATTAAATCCGCAGGTATTGTAATCGGTAATGATGTATTCTTATCCAGTTATATATTGTTTACATAATTTTCTGTTACAGGAAATAAATTTTGTGGCAAAAAAGCGCATTTCTTACCTAAAACATAACCAAAACTTATATTGTCACACATTCCGTACTTTGCAATTGATTTTTGATATTCAGCTTCATATTTTGCAACCTTAGACGAAATCGGAACCATCCAATAAATATCCTTATCATCCTTGCTAAATTTCAAAGCATAACAACAAGGTCTATTATGTTTCTTTTCATCAATTACTTCCCTATTCTCTAACAAGCCACAATTCTTGAATTTATCATAAAATTCATCTTTTATAAAATACAATTTCCCCGTTTCCATATTTCTCCTCAGTACACAAAAATACCCCACTATAATAGCAGGGTATAATTTAAACCCCAGTCTTTTATTAGCCGCATACTGGGTAGCGGAAATAATTTGACCCCGTACCTTCTTTTTATGATTACTGATTTATACGGTCACAGTACATAATATAAGCAAGAAACCACTTATCTGACTTCTCACTTATAATATACCCAATCACATCCAAACATTCAACGAACAAATTGTGAATATTTTGTAAAATCTCCATTCAAAAAATCTGCTCTATGACCTCCTGAATATTCCGCACTCCCAGCACCCGTATGCCGCTCATTTTCTTACATTCCTCCGCACACACATAAGGCACCATGCAAGTGTCAAATCCCAGCTTTCTGGCTTCCGCCACACGCTGCGCTGCCATACTGACCGCGCGCACTTCGCCGCTGAGTCCCACCTCGCCAAAGGCCATTAGCTTGGGACTCAAGGGATAATTGCGGAAACTAGATAGGGTCGCCAGCACGATCCCCAAGTCGATAGCCGGTTCCAAGATCTTCATGCCGCCTGTGATATTCACATAGGCATCACACCCCGATAATTGTACGCCGCAGCGCTTCTCCATCACCGCCATCAGCAAGTTCACCCTGTTGAAATCCGTGCCGGTCGTCTGCCGCCTGGGCATCCCGAAATTGCTGTGACAAACAAGCGCCTGTATCTCTATGAGCAGGGGTCTGGTCCCCTCCATGGTACACGCCACCACGGAACCGCTGGCATTCTCCGGCCTTCCGTCCAGCATATACTCGGAAGGGTTCTGCACCTCCTCCAATCCCTGCTCCCTCATTTCAAACACACCGATCTCGTTGGTAGATCCAAAACGGTTCTTAACCCCGCGCAAAATGCGATAAGAGGCATGGCGGTCCCCTTCAAAGTAAAGCACTGTGTCCACCATATGCTCCAACACTCTGGGACCAGCCACCGTCCCCTCCTTGGTCACATGCCCCACGATAAACACAGAGACCCCCAGTCCTTTTGCAAGCTGCAAAAGGACGCCTGTGGATTCCCTCACCTGAGACACGCTGCCCGGAGCTGCGGACACTTCTTCATTGTACATGGTCTGGATCGAGTCGATGACCACCATCTCCGGCTTTTTCTTGCGGATCACCTCAGCGATGGCGTCCAGCCTGGTCTCACACAACAAGAACATGTTGGAGGCAAAGCTGCCGATCCGATCCGCCCGCATCTTGATCTGCACCTGGGACTCTTCCCCCGATACATAGAGCACATTATGTCCCGCCTGGGACAGTCTGTGACACACCTGCAAAAGCAGGGTAGACTTGCCGATGCCGGGATCGCCTCCCACCAAAGTCAACGACCCCTGCACAATGCCGCCGCCCAACACTCGATCCAGTTCGTCGATTCCGGTCAGAACCTTGTCTTCTTTCACAATCTCGATCTGCGACAATATGCGCGGCTCCGCCTTCTCTGTAAAGCGCTCCCTCTGCGTGCCGGTGTTCTTGAGCTCAGACCTGCTCACAGTCTCCTCCACAAAGGTATTCCACTCCCGACAACCCGGGCACTGTCCCATCCACTTGGAAGACTCGTAGCCGCAACTCTGACAATAAAAAATGGTTGTATTTTTACTCTTTGCCATAAAATATCACCCATAAAAAGGGGATGCTTCCAGTGTTATGCCTGCACAATCCTGACTGCGACCTCGCCCGCCGCCTCCAGCTCGACGCTCAGGGAGAGCTTGCCGCCAAGTCCGGTCTTCATGGTGCCTATGCTGTTGCCCGCCACAAACACCTCATACTCTGTATCATCCGTGAGTCCCACTGTGATCTGGGCATCCTCATCTCCCTCCACCGTGAACTCCACGCCGGTCTCCGTCTCCTGAAAATTCAGAACGCTTGTGCCAGGCACGGACTCATAGAGAAACATACCGTTCTTCTCCAACTTGGTGATCTCATTGTAGGTCTTTACCTTCAAGAGATCGCCTGCGTGCTTAAAGTCCTCCACCTTAGACTTTTTCGTGAGCTTGTGATTGCCAAAGCTGACCGCGCCGTTTGACTCGCTGCGAAGCAATTCTTCTACCACTGACATAGCTGTATCCTCCTGATCTTCTGTGGTTTTAACGCGCCGCCATCCGCATCCGCCTTTTTAAAACAAGGACGGGATGGCCAAGCCGTAACTTGTAGCTATACCATCAGTATAATACAAATCAGACCTCTTTTCTACATTTTTTTGGCTTTCCTCTTTATTTTTCCACCAATTCCCTACTGCTTTACGGTGAAAGTGACCTTGCCGTTTTTGAAGCCCGCAGACACCCGATCCCCAGGCACCACCTTCTTTCGCAAAATCTCCTCCGCCAGAGCGTCCTCCACCACGGACTGCACCGCGCGCTTCAGAGGCCGCGCGCCCATCTTGTGATCGGCGTATTTCTCCACCAGATGCTCTTTCAGCGAGGCGGTGATGCTCAGCTCAATCCCCATCTGCGACTCGCATCGCGCATACAGATTAGAGGACAGCAGGTTGATAATGGACTTCATATTTTCCTTGTTTAACTGATGGAACACGATAATTTCATCGATACGGTTGATAAACTCCGGTTTGAAGCTTCTCTTGACCTCCTCCATCACGCCGGACTTCATCTTCTCGTAGTCTTTCCCCGCGCTGTTGTCTGTGGCAAAGCCAAGATTCTTGGGATCCACAATGCGCTGCGCTCCGGCGTTGGAAGTCATGATCAAAATTGTGTTTTTGAAGCTGACCTTCCTGCCCTTGGAGTCGGTGATATGCCCGTCGTCCAACACCTGCAACAGGATATTGAACACATCGGGATGTGCCTTCTCTATCTCGTCAAACAAAACCACCGAATAGGGATTGCGGCGCACTTTCTCGCTGAGCTGTCCGCCATCTTCAAAACCCACATAGCCGGGCGGTGAACCGATCATCTTGGACACGGAGTGTCCTTCCATATACTCGGACATATCCACGCGTATCATAGCATCCTCTGAGCCAAACATCGCTTCCGCCAGCGCCTTGGACAATTCCGTCTTGCCCACGCCGGTAGGCCCCAGAAACAGGAAGGAACCGATTGGACGGTTGGGATCCTTTAACCCCACCCTGCCCCGACGCATCGCTTTTGCCACGGCGCTCACGGCTTCCTCCTGTCCGATCACACGCTTGTGCAGGATGCTCTCCAACCTTAACAGCCGCTCGCTCTCCTTTTCCGCCAGTTTTTGCACGGGGATCTTGGTCCACATCGCCACCACCTCGGCGATCTCATTCTCGCCAACGCTGTAGCTGCTCTCATGCTCTTGGTTCTCTTTGCGCTTTTTCATGCGCTCATATTTCTTCACCAGTTGATCCTGGTTACTCTTGATCTCGGCCGCCTGGGTAAAAGCTTCCATACGGATAGAACGCTCTATCTGCAAATCCATCTTCTTGATCTGCTCCAAAAGCTCCTTTTGCTTGTCCGGCATATCCATGGACCGGAGCCTGGCGCTGGCCGCCGCCTCGTCGATCAGATCGATGGCCTTATCCGGCAGATTGCGGTCGTTGATATAACGGTTAGAAAATCTGACCGCTGCCTGAATCGCGTCCGGACGGATCGTCACATGATGATGTTCCTCATATTTTTCCTTGATGCCTTCCAGAATACGGATCGCTTCCTCCTCTGTGGGTTCCTCCACGCTGACAGGCTGGAAACGACGCTCCAGCGCGGCATCTTTTTCCACATATTTGCGATACTCTGCTATGGTAGTGGCGCCGATAAGCTGTATCTCCCCTCTCGCCAGCGAAGGCTTCATAATATTGGAAGCGTCGATGGCGCCCTCCGCGCCTCCCGCGCCGATGATCGTGTGCAATTCATCCAAAAAGAGGATCACATTGCCGTCCTCGATGACCTCTCTGATCACTCTCTTGATGCGCTCCTCAAATTCTCCACGGTACTTGCTGCCCGCAACCATGCCCGACAGATCCAGCGTCAACACGCGTTTATTCCGCACGGTGAGCGGCACCTCGCCGGCTACAATGCGCAGCGCAAGCCCTTCCACAACGGCGGTCTTGCCCACGCCGGGCTCGCCGATCAGACAGGGATTGTTCTTGGTGCGGCGGCTCAAGATCTGGATTACCCTGCGGATCTCATCCTCCCTGCCGATCACCGGATCCAGCTTGCCCTTTTTGGCCAGGTCAGTCAAATCTCTGCTATACTGGTCCAAAGTGGACGCCTTACCCTTGCCTGAGGATCTGCGTCCGAACTCTTCCTTGTACAGATGCGGATCCTGCCCGATGGCCGACAGAGTGTCCATATAAATCTTCTGCACATTGACTCCGAGAGTATTCAGCAGACGGACCGCCACATTCTCCCCCTCTTTGATCAGGGCCAGCAAAATATGCTCTGTGCCCGTCTCCTCCTGCTGAAAACGCTCCGCCTGTCTGTGCGCCTCTTCCAGAACCTTCTGTGCCCTGGGCGAATATCCCTCTCGCTCCCTGACAGCTACCCCGTTCTCAAAGGAGATCAGATCCCTGATCATGTCAACGACTTGATCCACCTCCACACCATTTTCGGCAAGCACCCTGGCCGCCACACCGGTCTCTTCCCGCAAAAGTCCCACCAGGATATGCTCTGTGCCAATATAGCCCTGTTTTAAGCTACGGGCACACTTAGCCGCCTGTGTCAGCGCCATCTGCGCCTTCTGTGTAAAATGCGACCGCATCAGTCTATCCCTCCATATTCTTCATATATTTCATCGATCAATCCGTGAATCTCTTCTTTGGTAATGTTCTTGCATGTGCTCTTCGCCAAGATCACCTGCAGTTCCTTCTTCAGTTCCTCCAAAGTCCTGAGTCTGTCAACGTCGATGGCTATGACGGCTCCCCGCCGCCTGTCCACCTTCACATACCCCTCCTGCCGTAACACGGTGTACGCCTTGTTCACCGTGTGCATGTTGATGCCGATGGAATCAGCCATCTGCCGCACGCTGGGAAGGGAATCTCCCTCTCGAAAACGGGAGGTGGCAATCCCCATGATGATCTGATTGCAAAGCTGCAAATATAAGGCTTCATCGCTGTTAAAATCAATCTCAATTATCACCCTGAAAACCTCCCTCCACGTATTCTCTAGGATTGTTATATATATGATATAACAGGAACTTGGAACTGTCAACAAGGGATATCTGCCAAAAAGGGTAACAGTTCAGCCATGCCATTCATAAGTTGCCGAAATATACGTTTGCACCAACC
>JAMPHU010000085.1 GCA_023663225.1 Candidatus Gastranaerophilales bacterium | reverse complement strand
GCCTAAGTGGACTTTCACCACAGAACACGGGCATGCCCGTCATACTAAACAACGGCCAATTCGCTCCGCGAATCGGCCTTATGTTATCAGCTCTGCAATTTTTTTAATTGATAAAATTCGCCTTTTTTCTGCATCAGTTCTTCATAGGTGCCGTACTCCACACATTTGCCCGCCGCGATCACGGCGATCTTGTCGGCTTCCCGTATGGTGGAAAGTCTGTGGGCGACGATGAAGGTGGTTCGATCTTTTGTCAGATTGTTGACCGCCTCCTGGATCAGTTTTTCCGAGATGCTGTCCAGCGCGGAGGTGGCCTCGTCCAAAATGATAACTTTGGGATCGCGTATCAACGCTCTGGCGATGGAGATTCGCTGCCTTTGGCCGCCCGAAAGCTTTCCGCCGTGCTCTCCCACCATCGTGTCCAGTCCCTTTGGCAGGGAATCGATCAATTCTTTTAAGTTCGCCGCGCGGATGACCTCATCCAACCGCTCCTCCGTCACATTTTCGCAGCCGTACACAATATTGTCCCGTATCGTGCCGGAAAAGAGAATGGAGGTCTGGGGAACCACGGCCAGATGTTTCCGGTAACTGCGCAGATCGATCTCTCTCAGATCCTGACCATCCATCAAGAGTCCGCCCTCTTTGGGCAGATAGAAGCCGATGACCATGTTGACGATGGTAGTCTTGCCTGCGCCGGACTCTCCCACCAGGGCGATGGTCTCCCCCTTTTTGACTTCCAGATCGAGTCCGTTTAAGATATTCTTCTCCCCGTCGTGATAGCTAAAATGTACGTCCCGAAAGGAAAAACGGCCTTCCACCGCATCCACGGCGCGCTTTCCCTCATTGTGCTCCACGTTGTCCGACAAAAGCACCTCGCCGATGGAGTTGACCGACTCAATCCCCTTGGCTATGGTGGGCACCAGCGTGATGATGGCGGACACCTGATTGACGATCGTGGCAAAATAGCTTTGGTACAGCGTGATGTCGCCCGCCAAAATCTTGCCCTGAAAGGCCAGATATCCTGTGAAGGCAAGGCACACCACCTGAAAGATCTGGAAGATCGCCCAACCCACGGAGCCAAAGAGCGCCTGCACCAGATCCAGCATGTAGCCTTTCTCCGCCACAGTGAAGAGCTGACCGCTCATCTTGGTCACTTCCTCCTCTTCTAAGGCGTGCGCTCTGGTCACAGGGATCAACTCCACCATCTCCATCACACGCGCGGAAGTCTCCTCCATTTCCTTTCGAAACTCCGCGTTGCGCTTTTTCATCACCGAGCGGAAGGACACCATGGTGATCGCCGCGATGGGGGTCGTCACCAGAAAGAACAAGAACACCACAAGGCTTCGGCTGACCGTGACCACCAGCGCCACACCGATATTCAAAGCGATATTTAAGATGCTCAAAAACATCTGTGTGGAAAGTCCCTCAACAGCCTCCACATCCCGCATAATCTTGGACTGCAGTCTGCCCGAGCGCGTCTCCACGTGATAGGATATGGACAATTCCTGCAGTTTGCGGATCAGCGCCTTGCGCAGTCCGGTCTCCGCGTAGCGGGTCGCCTGACTCTTGTAGTCCGTGTAGAGATAGTTCATGGGCACGTTGAGCGCGATCAGCGCCACCATGAGCGCCGAATAAAAGAGCAGATTCCTGACACAGTCGGGATTGCGGGTGGTGATATCATTGATAATGCTTGCCGTGACGATGGGGAGCACCCACACGCAGGCGTGCTTTAAAAAGAAAAAAATCACGGCCAACACAAATTTGTGATAATTTCCCTTGTAGATGCTCACCAGCGTGCGAAGCGGATGACCCTGATGCTTCCGATAGGCTTCCGTAAACCAAAACTCAGGCTCCACACCCTTTGGCGGGCGCATTTTATCCCGAAAAGACGCCATATCGATCACCTCCGTTATATTGCAGAGAGGCTGTCACACTATAGCTGATGTCATTCCATATACCATCTTTTGTGACTAGCCACTGCTTTGGAACAAAAGATGGTGTATGGAATGACAAAAGTTGCTATAATATGACAGCCCCGCTGCTCTTAGTTATTGATAAGCTTATCGTTTTCGTTGTTCCAACTGTAAAGCTTTCTGATCTCTTCGCCGACCTTCTCAGAAGGATGTTCGGAAGCAAGCTTTCTGAGGGCACGGAAATGTGCCTGGCCGCCTGCGGAGGACATATCCAGCAAGAAGTCCTTGGCAAATGTGCCGTCCTGGATGTCCTTTAAGATTTTCTTCATGGTAGCCTTGGTCTCGTCCGTGATGATCTTGGGGCCTGTGGTATAATCGCCGTATTCCGCTGTGTTGGAGATGGAATATCTCATGCCGGCAAAACCGCTCTGATAGATCAGATCCACGATCAGTTTCATCTCATGGATACACTCAAAGTACGCGTTCCTGGGGTCGTATCCGGCCTCCACCAGCGTCTCAAAACCAGCCTGCATCAATGCGCAGACGCCGCCGCACAAAACAGCCTGCTCGCCAAAGAGATCCGTCTCGGTCTCGGTGCGGAAAGTGGTCTCCAGGACGCCCGCTCTCGCGCCGCCGATCGCCAGCGCATAGGCAAGCGCCATATCCTGCGCCTTGCCCGTGGCATCCTGATGTACCGCGATCAGACAGGGCACACCCTTGCCCGCCTGATACTCGCTTCTCACGGTATGTCCGGGGCCCTTGGGCGCGATCATGGTCACATCCACATCCTTGGGCGGCACGATCTGACCGAAATGGATATTGAAGCCATGCGCGAACATCAGCATATTGCCCGCTTCCAGATTCGGCTCGATATCCTTCTTGTACATAGCCGCCTGCAGCTCGTCGTTGATCAGGATCATAATGATATCGGCTTTCTTGGCCGCCTCAGCGGCGGTATACACCTCAAAACCCTGCGCCTCGGCTCTTGCCCAGGATTTGGAACCCTCGTACAGGCCGATGATCACATGACAGCCGGACTCCTTCGCGTTCAGCGCGTGCGCATGTCCCTGGCTGCCGTAGCCGATTACTGCGATGGTCTTTCCCTCCAATAGAGAGAGATTACAGTCTTCCTGATAAAAAATCTTTGCCATTTTGTTCTCCTCCGTTCACATGTTATCTTTTTTATAACTGTTAGGTTTTCCGATTCAGTCAATATAGGTGACGTTCTCGATACCGCGCCCCAGACCTGCGATGCCCGTCCTGGCAAGTTCCAAGATCTCGTGGCCGTCCAAGAGATTGATGAATGCCTCGATCTTGTTCTGATTGCCGGTAAGCTCAATGATCAGGCTCTCCGGCGCCACATCCACGATGTTGGCCCGAAACACGTCCGCCACGGCGATGATGCTCTGGCGCTCATTGGGGCCTGCCTTGACCTTGATCATCACAAGCTCTCGAAACACGCTCTGATCCGGCTTAAGCTCCTTGATATCCCGCACATCCACCAGTTTCCCCACTTGCTTTTCGATCTGCTCCAACACCTCGTCGTCGCCGCTGGTCACGATCGTGATGCGGGTAAAGCGGGGATCCGCCGTCACGCCCGCGGTGATACTCTCAATATTGTATCCGCGCCTGGAAAAAAGCCCCGAAATGCGGCTCAGCACGCCGGATGTATTGTCCACTAACAACTGAAATACTTTTTTCTGCATCGCCGATATCCCTTTCTTGAAAAATCTAACTGTTATCTAATATAGCAATTTCACAACTGCTTGTCAATCATTTGACAGACGATTCATTCATCGTTTTCCATACATTTGCACAGCGCCAGCGTCCCTGTCCGCGCCACTTCCACAATGCTGATGGACTGGAACATGCCGATCAACAGTTTGATCCTCTCGGGGGTATCGCAGATCTGGATCATCATATAATGGATCGACATGTCCACGATCTCCGCCTTCATGGCCTCGCAGATCTCCATGATCTCCCGACGGTTGTTCTTGTTGTATTTCACCTTCATAAGCATGAGTTCTCTGGTGATACACTGTTGTTCTTCAAAAGTCTTGACCTTGATCACGTCAAGCTTTTTGTTCAACTGCTTCTCAATCTGCTCGATGGTACGCTCATCGCCGCTGGAGACGATCGTCATACAGGACACCACGGTATCGTCGGTCTCTCCCACCGCCAGACTGTCAATATTAAAACACCTTCTGGAAAAGAGTCCCGCCACTTTGCACAGCACGCCGGAACGATTCTCCACCAGGACGGAATAGATTCTTTTCTTCTTCATCACGCTTCGCTCCTTTTTATTTTACCAGATCCATGGGATCGATCACACATTCCATCAACACCGACTCTTTACTTTGCAAAAAGGAGTCGATCTGCGCCTCCGCCTGCTCCATATTTTCCAGACGCAGGAAAGAAAAACCGTAAGCCAAAGCCAGCTTCTCCAAGTCGGGACTGCCGGAGAGATCCACCACGGAATAGTGATCTTTGTAGGTGTAGTGCTGATATTCTCTGACCATGCCCAGATAACCGTTCTTTAACACGATGATCTTGGCAGGCACGCCATGCTGCCTGTAGGTGGCAAGCTCCATCATGGACATCTGGAAAGAGCCGTCCCCGCACACCGCCACCACCTGTCTGTCGGGACAGGCGATCTTGGCCCCCATCGCCGCAGGAATGGAGTAACCCATGGTCCCCATACCGCCGGAGGTGAGGAATTTCCCGTTTTTGACCACCGTGTAGCCGCAGGACCAGATCTGGTTCTGTCCCACATCCGCCACATAGACCGCGTCATCCTCCATCTTCTCGGACAACATGGTGATAAACGCTGCGGGATCCACATACTCCGGATTGGGACTGCGCCTGGGCAGCATCGTCTCCCGATAACGATTCAGCGTATGCAGCCACTCCTCATAGTCCGCCTCGATCTCCTCCTTGGCAAAATCCTCAAAAATATGTCTCGCATCTCCCACCAGGGGAATGGTGGGGCCTGCGTTTTTGCCGATCTCCGCAGGGTCCACATCAATATGGACGAGCACCTTATTCTGCGTGATCAAATCCGGCTGGTTTACCGCCCGATCAGCCACCCGCGCGCCCACCATGATCAGCAGATCGGACTCGTTCATGGCGTAGTTGGCGTAAGGTTTGCCGTTATTGCCCACCATGCCGAAATACAAAGGATGCTTCGTGGGCATGACGCCGATCCCCATCATGGTGGAGACCACGGGGATATGGTATTTCTCGGAGAAAGAACGCAGCTCTCCCTCCGCCTGGCTCAAGAGTACGCCGCCGCCCGCGCAGATCAGGGGGCGTTTTGCCTTTTTCAACTCTCCCAACACCTTCTTGATCTGCACCGCGTGGCCCTTCACCGTGGGTTTGTAAGTGCGGATATTCACTTCCTCGGGATAGCGGAAACGATTTAAAGGGGCGTTTTGAATATCGATGGGCACATCGATCAGCACAGGCCCCTTGCGCCCCGTGTTGGCGATATGAAACGCCTCCTTGAACACCCTGGGGATATCGTTTACATCTTTGATCAGATAACTATATTTTACAAAAGACTCCACCGCACCGGTGATATCGGCCTCCTGGAACACGTCGCTCCCCAACAGTTCGCTGTTTACCTGGCCCGTGATGATCACCAGGGGGATGCTGTCCGCAAATGCGGTTGCCACACCGGTGATCACATTGGTGGCGCCGGGGCCGGAAGTCACAGCACAGACACCGGGGCGCGCGGTGAGCCTCGCCATACCGCTGGCCGCATGGGCGGCGTTCTGTTCCGTTCGAATCAGGATCGTCCGAATCTTGGAATCTAAGATACTGTTGTAAAAAGGACAGATCGCTACGCCGGGATAGCCAAAGACTACCTCCACATTCTCCGCTTCCAGACATTTTATAATGGCGTCTGCTCCATTCATAAAGATCACCAAACCTTTCTTTTATGTTATCTATTATGTTACCGACATCCGACTTTTGTGCACAAATACCTGTTACCCTTGCATTTTTGCGTCAAATTGCATGCTATCCCTTGCAGTTTTGCACCAGATTGCCTGTTACCCCTGCAGTTTTTGCGCCAGATTGCCTGTTATCCCTGCAGTTTTTACGCCAGATTGCCTGTTATCCCTGCAGTTTTTGCGCCAGGCGGACTGCATCCGCAGCGTCCCTGGAGTAGCCGTCCGCGCCGATCTCATCCGCATACTCCTGAGTGATCACCGCGCCTCCGATCATCACCTTGGCGTCAAGCTTTTCCCGCTTTGCCAGTTCCACCACCTCGCGCATCCGCTGCATCGTGGTGGTCATCAGCGCCGAGAGAGCTATGATCTGAGCATGATGCTCTTTTGCCGCCTCTATGATCTTCTCCTTCGGCACATCCTTCCCTAAGTCGATCACCTGAAAACCGTAATTCTTTAACATCAGCGCCACCAGATTCTTGCCGATATCGTGGATATCTCCCTCCACAGTGGCGATCACCACCACAGGCATATCCTCCCCTTCGGACGCCTTGAGCAGAAGCGGTTCCAACACCTCGATGGCGTTTTTCATAGCTTCCGCGCTGGCGATCAACTGCGGCAGGAAATATTTGCCCTTTTCAAAATATGCTCCCACGGTATTGATGGCCGGTAAAAGCACCTCATTTAACAGAGCCGAAGGGTCTGCGCCCGCTTCTAACGCTGTCTTGGTAATTGCCGCGATACCGTTTCGATTCCCCTTTAAAACCGCATTTTTCAGGTTTTCCCTGTGAGGATCCTCCCAGATGTCGGCGTCTTTTTCTGCTGCACCTGATGAGACCGCTCCCTGCGGCTTCTCCTGTTGTGATTTCTCCCCCTGCGCGCTTCCCTGTCGTGATCCTTCCTGTTGTGTACGCTCCCCCTGCGCGCTTCCCTGCTGTGATCGCTCCGATTGCACGCTCGCTCCTTGTGCACTTCCCTGTCGCGATTCTTCCTGTTGTGTTCCTTCTCTTTGCGCGCTCGCCAGTCGTTCTCTTTCCTGTTGTATCCGCTCCCTGCGCGCTTTCTCCTGCTGCAATTTCTCCCGCCGTTCTTTCAGATCATCGGCACATGTGATATAGCGTAGATCCGCCCCCTCTTTCGCCAGAAGCAAATCTGCGGCGAACGCACAGCCGACCAAAAGCTCCTGGGAAGGGTTGGCGATCGCCATGGTGAGTCCTTCCCTGATGGCAAGTGTCAAAAATGCCGTATTGACAAAGCTTCTCTCCGGCATACCAAAAGAGATATTGGACAGTCCGCAGATGGTGGCAAAACCACGTTCTTTGCAATAGCGGATGGTCTCCAAAGTATCGAGAGCCGCCCGACTGTTGGCCCCCACCGTGGCCACAAGTCCGTCCACTACGATATCCTCAAGGCGCATCCCCAAAGACAGCGCCCGCTCATAGATCGTCTGTATGATCTGCTTTTTTTCCTCCAAATCCTTGGGAAGTCCCTTATCCGATAGGGGAAGCAGAATAAACATGGCGCCATACTTGGCGGCGATGGGCAAAAGCTTCTCAAATTTCTCCGTCTCCAGCGAGATGGAATTGATGAGCGCCCTGCCGGGATAATGCCGCAGCGCCGCCTCCAACACTTCCACATAGCTGGAGTCCAGGGACAGGGGCAGATTGGTCACGCCGGAAACTTCCTCGATCGCCCGCAGCATCATCGCTTTTTCGTCGATCCCGCTCATGCCCATGTTGACATCCAAGACTTTTGCCCCGCATTGTTCCTGTTCCTCGGCAAAAGCGAGCACTTTTTCCATACTGCCTTCCCGAAGCTGTGCCTGAAGCATTTTTTTGCCGGTGGGATTGATGCGCTCTCCCACAATGAAAAAACCATCCTGCAGTCCAAAGGATACGGTCATTCTCTCGGACGTCAGATAGCGGATACCCTTCGGTCTGCGTGGGACATCCGCCCTCTCGCGGCCAAAGATGCCGCTGATTGTCCGAATGAAATCCGGTGTGGTGCCGCAACATCCGCCCAGCACAGAGGCCCCCGCCTCCACTAACACCTTCATCTCCTCCCCAAAAGCATCCGCCTCCATGTCATAGCAAGTGACGCCGAAAGAATCTAAAAAAGGCAGTCCGGCGTTGGGTTTTGCGATAATGGGAATGGTGGTCACGGACGCCATATCCCCGATCAGCTCTTTCATATGCGCCGGCCCTGTGGAACAGTTGGCTCCCACGGCGCACGCCCCCAGACTCTCCGCCACGATGGCGGCGGTTTTGGCGTCCGTTCCGTACAAAGTCCTGCCGTCCTTCTCAAAAGTCATAGTCACCATCACGGGAAGCGCACAAACCTCTTTTGCGGCGATCAATGCCGCTCGGGTCTCCGCCAGACTCATCATGGTCTCCACCACCAACAGATCCACTCCGGCCTTCACCAGACACAAAATCTGTTCTTTGTAGACATCGATCAACGTTTCCAAATCCAAGTTCCCCATGGGTTTTAGCTGTTCGCCCGTCATGGTCAGATCGCCCGCCACATACACTTTGCGCTCTTTACAGTCCGCTGCCGCTTCTCTGGAAATATCCACCAGTTCTCCGATCAGCGTCTCCATCTCGCCATCCATGCCGTACTCCGCGAGCTTCAAGCGGTTTGCCGTAAAGGTAGGCGCATACAGAATATCACTTCCCGCCTCCACATACTGCCTTTGCAGCTGCAGCATGACTTCGCGGTGCTCCTTTATCCACTTTTCGGGACACACGCCGGAGGGCATACCCGCCTTCACCAGATTGCTGCCCGTAGCGCCGTCCAGATATAAGATTTTTTTCTGTGATAAATTTAGAAATTCTTCTTTCGTCATAGACTGCCTCCATGCCGTAAAAATTTGTGCGCTCCCTGCGGCGCCCACAATAAATTTTATTATAGCATAGAGTGAAAGTAAACGTAAAGATATTTTCTATCGGTTTGCGATTATAGAACTTTATAGTCTGAAATTACTCTTATCTACTACAACATAGATATCTTTTCCAGTTTTTTCTTCAAAATATTTTTTTAATGCGAGATTTCCATTCCACTTTTCCTGTGGATAGGAACCATATCTGCGCCTTACATCTTCCATTCGTTCCTCAATGTCCAGTACCCGTTCTGCACCGGCTAAAGAATCACATAATTGAATCAGTCTATCATAATCGTCGAAGGCAACCTCTTTTAATGCATCTTGAATCATTTTCAATTTTTCGTCTGTTGTATCAAATTTCCCAATATATACATGTCCCAAATGTCTTACGCCAAATTTTCTGCCAATGTCATGTAACAGTCCCAGTATATACGCTTTATCTGAATCCAAATCATCACATTCCATAGCTATTTTTTCCGCACAATGCGCGGCAACACGGCTATGATTCCCCCACGGCCCCGGGTTGCATTTTTCCGCTTCCCGCAAAAGTTTTTCTGCTTTCTCTCTTGTTGGCAGCATTTATTTCTCATCTCCTCCGCAGACATTGTTTTTTCGATTCAAGATGAACTGTTCTAAATTTGTTCTGTGATTATATTTTACAGAGGCTATTTTGTCCTTTTGAATGATAATGTCATTCAAATCAAGTCCGTTCACTGCAGCGATAGCTATAGCATAATGTATTACATCGGCCAATTCATTGCCCAGTTGGGCCTGCAAATCTTCATTCTCAGATGATTTTCTGCCGGTTTTTTTATTGAGTACCTCAGCTACCTCTCCGACTTCTTCGACCAACTTCATAAATAGGCCCTGACCAATCCCGCCATTGTGATAATGGTCAAGCAGATACGCTTCCCATTCCTCTATCGTAACTTTCATAGCAAAACTCCTCCACAATCTCCCTCTGTTCCCCTGCGTTATAGTTGCCATAATATTATCCAATATGTCAATTACACAAAGTTTTTTCCACTTTCTCTATCACGCAGCTATGCGGTTTATCCGCACTATTTCGGTTATAATCTATTCCCACAAGCAAAATCTCGCCCACATATCTTTCAAGAGCCTGTGTGTAATGCCTGTCTTTAATCTGTTGTATAGCGGAGGCGGCAGCCTTATCATATTTCAATTCAATTACAAGCGCGGGTTTGCCTGTGTGTGGTAACGGCAGAAACACAATATCCGCAAATCCTTTTCCAGTGGGAAGTTCCCTGATCAGTGTATAATCCTTTCTTGCACTATAATATGCAAGTCCAATAGCAGCGCCAAGGGCATTTTCATCATTATAAGTAAGTATAGATGATATTTCTGTATGAGCTCTGTCAAGTCCCTCCGCAACACTCTTTTCATTGCACGACAAGGTATCTGCAAGAAGTTTTTCCGATGCTTTTAGGACACGCATCACTTCTGACCAACCCTTCACGCTCATAGCCGTCTCAAATTCTCCGGCAATCTCCCTGTTTGGAATAAAAACCTCCATTTTATGAGAATCATACGCAAGATATCCCAAATGAATCAAAAGTGTAAGTACGTCATCTTTCACTTCAAAATTGCACATATCGTTCCGAAAACTACGTATATTTACGGCAATATGTCCGCCGCCAAGCATCTGCGCAACATCCTCACGAAGTCCGTCAAAATCCATAGTAATATAGTTTTTTAATGCGTCATAGACTTCTGTAGATGTCCAATAATTTGAAAACTTACGGCGGCGCATTGCTTCGACCACAGATTTCGGATTATATACATGTCCAAACTCCGTAAACATATATCCATCATACCAATTGCTTGTTTCTGTGAAATCCATGTTAAAATGTTCACACAGCGCTTTCACCTCGGCTTCCGTAAATCCTGTATATTCCTCAAACATATCCTGATCAGTCATCGAATATTCTGTAAACATATTCAGGGCCGAATGTTCCCCGTACTTTTTTACAGGCAATATCCCTGTCATGTAGGCAAGCGCCACATACGGCTGATCCTTTAATAGATTCCTAAGAAAATCAAGGTACTGCTTCTGCATGGCTTCCGAATTTTGCCGCTCACGCATCACACAATCCCATTCGTCTATCAGAAAAATAAATTTTTTTCCTGTTTTTGCGTAGATTTTTCTGAGTGATGCAGCAAGTCCTATATCCGGTCGCGTCAAAAGTTCTCCATACTCTTCCTGAAGTTCGCCGCATACCTCCTCTTCCAGATATTTTGTCAGCTTCCGGCTTTCCGCTTCAATTAGAAACTGCTGCATATTCAGATAAATCACATCATATTGATTTAAATGCTTTTGAAAGGTTTCCTCTTTTTCTATCTTGCGGCCTTCAAACAAAGTTTTTGAATTACAGCCACGGCTGTAATAGGCCGCCAGCATTTTCAGCGTCATAGATTTTCCGAAACGTCTGGGTCTGCTGACACAGATAAATTTCTGCTCTGTACCGATCAGCTCATTAGTACACGCTATGAGATTCGTTTTATCTACATATATTTTGGAATTGACCGCTTCCCAAAAGCCATCATTTCCCGGATTCAAATAAATTCCCATCATCTATGCTCCTCAAATTTTTTCGCCCATATTTTCTATATCATCATCACCATGCTAAACAAACAGAGATTGAAAACTCTTTTCGACAGCATCATATAAAACTCCTATTATTTCATTTTTAGATCTATTGTTCATATATGATTCCTCTCATATTAATCCCGATTATCTTTATTAATTTTATAATGTATCATACTATATTTGACCACTTATTTCAAGGCTGAACAGTGGCCTCTTTTTGTAACAATTACAACAATCGACAAAACTGTATGTCATTGCTGGTTACTTAGCTCCAGCGGGGTAATTGTTCCCATGAGGAACCGTTGAAACACGTCGGC
>JAMPHU010000084.1 GCA_023663225.1 Candidatus Gastranaerophilales bacterium | reverse complement strand
CAGCGAGGAGGAACATTCAGAGGGCGATGTGCGGACGTTCATGGAAGAAATAAAGAGGTATGCCGCCATTACGGAGCTTGACGAAACGGTGCTGAACAGGCTGATTAACCGCATACTGATAGGCAAGCCGGAGAAGGTTGACGGTGTAAGGACACAGGAAGTGCGGATTGTTTATAATTTTGTCGGGGAACTGTAAGGCGGAGATATTGAACGATATAGCCGAAAACAGCAGATAAGAGCAGAGATTTGAGTATCCCTGCTCTTTTTTTGTGAAAAAAATTGAACTCATCACTTGACAATGTTGCATAGAACTGATGAGCCTGGACGAGATCGCGGTCATGGACGGAGGGAAATGTATCATCCGGAACATACCGCCGTTGTCTCGGACGGTCCGGATTTTCCGCCTCAATTTTTGCCGTTGGCCAAGGCGCAGGGCAAGGCGTTGGCGGAACTGCGCGAGAGAAATGACGTACAGTGGACTTTTATCAGTCCGGCAGGTGATTTTCAGGCGGAGGGCGAGCGTACCGGCGAATATATTTTGGCGGGCGAGGAGCTTACCTTGAACAGCCGCGGTGAAAGTATCATTAGCTATGCCGATTATGCGATCGCAATGGTTGATGAGATTGTAAGCGGGAAGCATATAAAAGAGCGCATCAGTGTTGTGAGAAAATAATGTCTATGCAATTTGGCACAAAAGGGAGTATGATGATAGGGAAGAGATTATTTGTATGGTAATGATCTATAAGGAGAAGGAGATCACATGACACAGGCGGAGAGAAGAATTTTTTTAATCAAGGAGCTGCTCCATGAACAACCCAAATACAGGGATATGGATATTCCGACGCATGCACAGGAACAGAAGAATCTGCTCCGATCGCTGTTTAATGTTCGGATGCCGCGGCCTGTGAGCGAAGAATTTTTGAAGGTGCAGGATGCGTACCTACAGACTGAGACGGCCCAAAAGGGTATTGCGGATCTTGCGGAACTGACGCCTGTGGAGGATGACCTCTATATCTGGCAGGGAGACATCACGACGCTAAAATGTGATGCCATCGTCAATGCGGCGAACAGTCAAATGCTTGGCTGTTTCTGCCCCTGCCACGGATGTATCGACAATGCGATCCATACTTTTTCCGGTGTGCAGCTTCGCATGGTCTGTGCGGATCTGATGAGTGAGCAGGGATACGAAGAACCGACGGGAAAGGCTAAGATCACACCGGCTTACAATCTTCCCTGTAGATATGTGCTGCATACAGTAGGCCCGATTGTCAGCGGAAGTCTTACAAGAGAGGATGAGGAACTGCTCGCCTCCTGTTATCGCTCCTGTCTGAATCTTGCCGAAGAAAACAAAGTGGCCAGCATTGCTTTTTGCTGTATTTCCACCGGTGAGTTTCATTTCCCAAATGAACGGGCGGCCGAGATCGCGGTGGAGACGGTAAAAGAATACAAGCGACAGACACAAAGCAGAATGAAGGTGATATTCAATGTGTTTAAACAGAGGGATTACGAAATCTACCAAAGCTTACTCGAATAATGCACAAGTTATGTGGTCTCCAATAGCTCCTTGACCGTTTGCTCCAGTATCGTCATATCCACGGGTTTGGCTACATGAGCGTTCATTCCGGCTGCCAGTGCGTCTCGGACATCTTCGGCGAACGCGTTTGCGGTCATAGCAATGATGGGAATGGTCTTTGCCAGCGGGTGATCCAAGGAACGAATTGCTTTGGTGGCTTCATATCCATTCATCACCGGCATTTGTACATCCATCAGGATCATTTGATATTGTCCGGGTGCGGACTGTTTAAATTCTTCTACTGCAAGCTGTCCGTTTTCACAGATTTTGCAAGTGGCTCCTGCCATGGTCAATATTTCCCGAAGAATCTCTGAATTGATCTCATTGTCTTCCGCTGCCAGAATGTGCATCCCCTGGAAGACGCTCTGTGTCAAAACAGGATCTTTTACCTCGGCGGTCATCGCTTCCTCTCGATGCAGAACTTCATCCACTTTTTGCCGGAAGCTGGTGAGGAAAAATGGCTTGGAGAGAAACGCATCCACTCCGGCAGCCTGTGCTTCTTCCTCGATCTCCGGCCAATCGTAGCTGATCAGGACCAATATGGGAGTGTTCCCTGACATGCTTTCCCGGATGCGGCGGGCGGTCTCCACACCGTCCATGCCGGGCATTTTCCAATCCAGCAGGATAATATCATACGGCTGTCTCTCTTCGCCGGAATGTTGTACCTTTTCCACCGCGCTCTGACCGTTCAGAACGTAGTCCACATTGACGCCGGTGCCTTCCATGGCCAGTTGAATATTCTCACAGATGACCTCCTCGTCGTCCACTGCCAGAACACGGGTAATATTGTGGTTTTTCCAAAAATTCTGATCGATAGTCTGTTCGCTGATATGCAGGCTCAGCTCCACAGTGAAGGTCGTGCCCTCGCCCTTTTTGCTCTTCACCGAGATGGTTCCGCTCATCAGATCCAACAGATTTTTGGTGATGGCCATACCCAAACCGGTCCCCTGGATCTTGTTGGTCACACTGTCCTCTTCACGGGTAAAGGCCTGGAAGAGGTTCCGCTGGTATTCTTCGCTCATGCCATAACCGTTGTCCGCCACAATAAAGCGATAGTCGGACAGATGTTCGGCATGTTGCGGCAATTCCTGTACCGTCAATGTGATTTGGCCGCCATCCGGCGTGTATTTTACCGCGTTGGACAGCAGATTGAGCAATATCTGGTTCATGCGGAGTTTATCCATCACCACGTACTCATGTTTCAAATCGATATTGTAGACTTCAAAATGATGTCCCTTCGTCTTCATCTGCGGACGGATGATACTGTCAATGCCTTCGATCAGCTCTACCATGCTCTCATCAGACAGATTCAGCGTTGTTTTACCCGCTTCGATCTTGCTGATATCCAGAATGTCATTGATCAGGCCTAAAAGATGCTGGCTGGAGGAAGTGATCTTTTTGGTGTATTCCCGCACTTTGTCCGGATTCTCCGCATCTCGGTTCAAGAGAGTGGCAAACCCCACAATGGCGTTCATGGGTGTACGGATATCGTGGCTCATATTGGACAGGAAAGAACTCTTGGCCCGATTGGCCTCTTCTGCGATCTGAAAAGCCTGTTCCGCCGTATTTTTCGATTGCAGGAGCATGGTATTCAGTTCTTCCTGTCTGCGCAGGTTTGCCTGTTCCTGAAGGTATAACCGTGTGCTGTTGCGCTGCCGGAGAATTGCTATCGATACCAAGACCATAAGCGCCAGAACCACCAGCGCAAGCATCAGCAGGGTGCGCACCACCGTATTTACCATGTTCACCGTACCGGATGCCACAAAATCCGCCGGGATCAAAAACAGAAGCAAAGTGTCATATTCTGCCAGAGAGGTAATGCAGTAGTAGTATTCCTGACCATTCATCTGAAAATTCGTGCTGATTGTATCTTCGCCTGCCAGCGCCGCACGAATGTCGAGATATTGCTGTCCCTCCATTTCCTCCAACACTTTGAGCACATTATACGCCTGAATACTGTTTTCCTCGGAAATATCATCATGCATACGCGTGCCGTTGCTTTGAAAGACGGGCAGCCAAACTTCCTCGTTGAGCTGATCGGTCTGCCCGCTTTCATATTGCAGCCGCCACTCACGTCCCTCCTGTGATGTAAGCTGTTCCAAGGACAGGCCTTGGAGCACTTCCATACAGGTGTAATCCGCACCGAAATTGGAGCCAAAAGGCTGGATGCCCAGCTCCTTCAGCACCCCGCACAGCTCCACAAAGTCCTGATAATTTTGGGGCAGAGATAATCCATGTTCTTCCAATAGTATCTTGTTCACCAGAATACCGTCTACTTCCGCGCATGCGGGAAGCCAGTTGACTGTGCCGTCGTTATAAGTGTAACTGCGCAGGTAGGAGTGAGAAAAAGTATTCGCCAGTTCAGTGTCGCTTAAGTCCATCAGCGCATCCTTCCATTCCACCACGTCGCGCAGGGCAAAGCGCCGGACGGTAAGAATATCGGGCAGATCCCCCATCTCCTGTTTAAAACGATAGAAGTCGGTGGAATTGGTCGCCACATAAAAGGTAAAGTCTACCTCAGGGAAACACTCCTGCAGATAGGGCGCATAGCTTTCCTAAAACCTTTTTAACTGCATCGCATTGACTCCGGCGAGGGTCAATACAATGATAAGGCATCAAAAGGCATTTTACCTACATTTATTACCCTTATTCCAAAAAGTCAACCATTTTGCACTTTAGTTGCCGCTTTGCTTCTATATTTTTTGTGGAATCAGAGAGAGTAATGTGCTAGACTATACCTGTTGAACAAGTCGATAGTTGGAAGGGAAGGAGATGTCTGTGATCAAAAGAAAGATTCTTTTTATGATAGGAGCGATCTTGCTGGTTTTGAGCGGATGCGGCAAAGGAGCCGATGAGAGGGAAGCCTTTTTCCTGGGAGATAATTTGAAGACTGCGATCACGCAGTTGGCGCTCAGCTATGATGCGTTTGATCGAAATTCTGTTGAAAGTGAGTACTGGAGAGAAATCTTTGTCTCCGGATTCATTCAAAATACGCGGTTATCGTTTGACTATTTGGATAGGATCGCCGAGGAGAATCAGGGAGAGATCGACGCGGCGGAGTTAAACTATATCCAGTATTCCTTAACGGGCATTGAAATTGATTTTTCCTCCTATGAAGGCGGCTCTGTAAATCGTTATGACGCTGCAAGCGCATTGAATTATGGTTCGATATCCGCATATGATTATGAAGATACGGATGACGGAGTGATCGTCACCGCCGACTTGGAAGTTGGATATGACGGAACAGCCACCGTGCGGAAATACAAAGTTACAGCCGAGCTGGTTCGGAATCCGGATAGCTGTTTTGACGGTTACAATGTGGTTTCGGTTTCGTCTGAGGCAGTTCCCGTGCGCATCGGGCAAGAAGGCAGTACCTACACATTTTATGGAACGGATATGATGTTTGAGGACGACGGCGTATTTCCTTTTGAGTTTCTGTATGCGGAGGAGGATCTGAGCTATGGGCATTTTGTCTATGTGGATATGACTAAGCTGCCGGAGCTGGCCGACCTTGTAAGACAAAATGCGGGAAGCACTTTTAAGGTCACGTTTATTTTGAGCGGAGAAGTGTTTGACGCCGTTACAACGGTAGTGCCGACAGAGATTGCGCTGGTCGAGTGACATGAATCGAATATATGGTTGACTAACTGTTTGATAGATACAAAAAGAAAATAGTAAATATATACGTCAATTATTCCATTGAATACGAAAGAAGAACCGAGTATAATAAAATAATGTCTGATCGACTAGAAATCTTTGGAGGTTTGTCATGGTAGCGCTGATCGTAGCATACACAAAAAACAGAGTGATCGGCAGGGATGGGAAAATTCCCTGGAAGATCAAGGGGGAGCAGAAGCGTTTTAAAGAGTTGACCACGGGGAATGTCGTGGTGATGGGCAGACGCTCCTATGAGGAGATCGGGCATCCTCTGCCGAATCGCTATAATATCGTGGTATCTCGCACCCGCAATTTTCAGGCGCAGAATTGTGCCACGGCGGCTTCTTTGCAGGATGCGCTCCTGCTGGCGGAGGAAAAGCCTCTGACAAAGGGCCTGAATGTGTATATATCCGGCGGGGCGGGACTGTATGAGGAGGCTGTGGAGCTTGTGGACAAAATGTACATTACGGAGCTTGACGCCGTCATAGAGGGGGATACCTATTTTCCGGAGTTCGATCGAAATTTGTTTGTCAGAGAAGTGGAGAAGCACGTTGTCACGGATTTGGAGGATATCCCTTCTTATGATTATGTGACTTATACCAGAAAGGAGAACATTTTATGAACGATTACAGAATTGACACGAAATGTGTACAGGGAGGTTATACCCCCGGCAATGGAGAACCCAGACAGATTCCGATTATTCAGTCTACGACGTTTAAGTACGCCACCAGTGAGGATATGGGAAAGCTGTTTGATTTGGAGGCGTCCGGCTATTTTTATTCCCGTCTGCAGAATCCCACTAACGATTATGTGGCCACCAAGATCGCGGAGTTGGAGGGCGGTACGGCAGCTATGCTGACGGCTTCCGGAATGTCGGCTATTTTTATGGCGGTATTCAATATCTGTGAATGTGGCGGACATATTGTCTCCTCTTCTTCTATCTATGGAGGAACCTATAATCTTTTTGCCGTTACCATGGCAAAGATGGGGATTGAGGTGACTTTTGTGGATCCCGACTGTACCGGCGAGGAATTAAATGCGGCGTTTCGTGAGAACACCAAGTTGGTATACGGTGAGACCATCGCCAATCCGGCTCTCACAGTGCTGGATATTGAGAAATTTGCCAAGGCGGCACATGACCATGGTGTGCCGTTGTTTGTGGACAATACCTTCCCCACGCCGGTGAACTGCCGCCCGATAGAATGGGGAGCGGATATCATAGTTCATTCCACCACAAAGTATATGGATGGACACGGAGCGGCTTTAGGCGGCGCCATCGTGGACAGCGGCAAGTTTGACTGGACGGCTCATGCGGACAAATTCCCCGGACTCTGTACGCCGGATGATTCTTATCACGGCGTGGTCTATGCGGAAAAATTCGGACAAGCGGGGGCGTACATTACCAAATGTACTGTGCAGATGATGCGTGACTTAGGATGTATTCAGGCACCTCAAAATGCATATATTCTCAACTTAGGACTGGAATCGCTGCATGTGAGGATGGCTCGTCATGTGGAGAACGGACAGGCGGTAGCAGAGTTTTTGGAGCGGCATCCCAAAGTGGCCTATGTCAATTATTCCGGTCTGCCAAGCAGCAAATATTATACGCTTGCGGCAAAATACCTTCCAAAGGGAGGCTGCGGCGTGGTATCTTTTGAATTAAAAGGAGGCCGCAGCGCTGCGGAAACCTTTATGAAACGTCTGAAGCTGGCCGCCATCGAGACACATGTGGCGGATGCCAGGACTTGTTGTCTCAATCCTGCCAGCAGCACCCATAGACAGATGAACGAAGAACAACTGGCGGCAGCAGGCGTCCCCGCAGGTCTGGTGCGCATGTCTTGTGGATTGGAGGATCAGGCGGACTTGATCGCAGATTTGACGCAGGCCTTGGAGGCGATTTAATTTTATTTTTAACTTACAATGTGTAACGAATTCCTTCCTAAACGGATATATCTATGAAACCTTGCAGGTGATCGGAGTTTCCAAGAGGGCGGAGGGACAACATGGAAGAAATGTACAGGGAAAATGCCAAGCTGATCTATCACTTTTTGTTGTCGCTCTGCCACGATAAGGTTTTGGCGGAAGATTTGACGCAGGAGACCTTTTTGCAGGCATACCGCTCTTTGGAACGATATGACGGAAGCTGTAAACTTTCCAGTTGGCTGTGTCAGATCGCCAAGCACCTCTACTTTCAACATGTAGCGAAGCACAGACGGGAAATTCCCACGGACTTAGCGGAGCAGGCGGGAAAGGAGCCGTCCCTTGCGGCAGCGGGAAAGAAGCCGCAGGCATCCTCTCCGGAGGAGACAACCCTGGTGCATCTGGAGCTTTTGGACATGTTAAAGGAGATGCAAAAGCTGCCCCAGCTCACCAGAGAAGTGCTCTATCTGAGATTGACGGGAGAGCTTTCTTTTCGAGAGATCGGTGAGATTCTGGGGAAAAGCGAGAATTGGGCGCGGGTCACTTTCTATCGAGGCAAGGAAAAATTGATTCAGGCGGCGAGGGACGCCGCGTGGGAGGAGGAGTCGCATGAGTAAATTGGATTGTGATGTTGTGAAAGATTTGACCCCGTCTTATCTGGAGGAAATTTGTTCCGCCGGTTCCAGACAGTTGGTGGAGGAACATGTGGCAGAATGTGAAAAGTGCCGGAATTATATCCAGATGATGAGGCAGACAGAGTTGGTGAGCAAGAAGGCGGAGCAGGGCGAGATCGACTATATGAAAAAGGTCAAGAGCCACTTTCACCGCCAGAGCGGAACCGTGGCCGGGATTTGCCTTTCATTCCTTGCCTTTTTCGCTATTTTGTGGTTCATAGCAGTTTTGGCAAAGAGAGGTTCTCTGTGGTATTATTATTTGGCCTATCCGGTGTTGGCGTTGGTGTCGGTGTCGCTTTTGTCGAAAGCGGACAAGAGGCCGCAGGGGCAGGGACTGCGGAATGTGGCGGGAGTGCTCGGCGTCTGCGGATTGATCTATAGTGTGGCGATCATTCAATACAGCATGTTTGCCATAGAGAAAGGGTATTCCTTTTTTGGAGTGGAGATTTCCGACATGGGGCCCGCTCTGATGATGCAGTTGAATCTGGTGGTAGTTGTGGAGTTTTTACTGTTCGCCTTTTTTGCTGTGCAGAGCATTAAGCGGGCGGAACGTTTTGGAATACTGCCCCTGATCTCTTTGCTGGGAATGTTGTTGTCTATGACATTTCGGGAAACCTTGAATAACATGGAAACGCTGGAAGAGCACCGGCAAATCTGCGGAAAGATCTTGTTTGTCTTTGCGCTGGAAGGGATTGTCGTGGTGGCGGCGGAAATGCTGTGGCGGAGATTTCTTTTGCGGCGTGGCGAATGAAAACGGTCTGATATACAAAAATGTCTATGGTGCAAAGCACCCTCCGACGCGAGCAATGGGCCAAGCGCCATTGCTCGCGGGAGTCAAAAAAGTGTCGGGGGTAAAAAAGGCGTATCTGTCAACTTAATCAGTCGGTAATGGATTCTTCCATCTCTTCCAGGATATGGATGAGATCCCGTATGGTCTCACCGTGCCGGAGCTTTTCCTGTAACTTTCTTTCCAACTGCAAATATGAAATTTTTTCAGGGATGAGGCCGTCCGCCACGCCGGGAAAACGTTCTTTTATATTGTCGATCATGGACTTGACGAGATGTTTGTTGATGAGATCGGCGTAGCGCTCCCTGCAGCACAGCGTCACTTGGTCAATCATACCCTGATATGCGCGATCGTCAAAGCTTTCCAATGACCCATGAAACAAGATCCTGTCATAGGATATGATTTGAAAGGCGTTCGGATCGAGCTTTAGATTATCCTGCACTCTCAAAAGCGGCATCAACATTCCGGTCTGTGTGACAAGTTCCCGCCGCTTGGTGTTGATATAATCTGTTTCCAATCCTGCCATCACACAGGCTATGATGTCTCTGCCAAACTCCAAGGTTAAAGGTTCCGCCGTCATGTTGTCTCTGATTTCCTTTTCGGCGGCAATATTACCGTTCTCAACAAGCTTGTTGTCGATGTCAAGTAATTCGTTGGCGTTGACTCTCAAAATCTTACAAATCCCCGGGACCAGAGACAGATCCGGCAGACCGTTTCCCCTTTCCCATTTGCTGACCGCCTGCGGCGTCACGCCAAGTCTTGATGCAAATTCCTCTTGGGTCATTTGGTGTAGCTGCCTGTAGTGACAGATCGTATTGCCGAAATGCTTTTCTATGTTCATGGTGTAGATTCCTCCTTGTATCCTTGTAGGCGTTGTAGAAACTCATGAGTTTTCATAACATAGTGTATCGGCTGTGGAGAAGTTTGTAAAGCAACTGATCGTTTAATGGGACTCAACGGGATGAGTAAGTTGAAATAACGAAACCGTAACTTGCGAAAAAACGGTTTTATTAGTATAATAGGCTATATGTGACAAGTATGAAACGGAAAATGTATTTTGAGAGGAATGGGTGTATTGGAATAATGAAGGCGGGTTGCAAAAGGGCTTTGGCCGTGATCGTACCGTTGTTGTTGTTGATGTTTGCCTGGCAAAAAACAGGGATTTATTTTGAAACAAATGATGACCGTTACATTGCTTCCATACTCTCTGGTGTGATTACGGGGAGTCCTGATGCGCATACAATATATATGGATTACCTGTTAGCATTACCTCTTTCACTTCTTTATAGAGTCACTTCTGCAGTACCTTGGTATGGAGGTATGTTGATGATGTGTCATTGGTTGCTGTATGCAGTGATTCTTGGCAGCGCCTATACTTGCTGTGAGAAGTGGGAACAGATTGTTTGGGTGACGGTTATGGTCACAGGTTTTTTTGTAGCTTATTATTATTGTGTGGGTGCAATTGAATTTACTTCCACGGCGGGTCTGCTGGCAATGGCAGGGTATGCTTGTCTTCTTCTGCATGATAACAGAAAAAAGGGACTGATCATCTTTTTTCTATTAGAATTGTTGAGTTATCAGTTGCGCAGTCAGGCAATGCTGATGGTGCAGCCTTTGGGTTTTGCGGCGGCGGTTGTGACGGAGGCAGGACGGGACTTGCCTTGGCGGCAGAAAGGGAAAGAGATTTTTTGTGTAGCGGGCGGAGTACTTTTGGTTGTGAGCATCAGCGCTGCGGGCCATTTGATTGGCTATCATGGAGCAGAATGGGAGCGGTATCAACAGTATAACGACACTATAACTGCGATGTTTGATTATTATGGTAAACCGAGTTATGAGGAAGTTAGCGATATTTTGGAGGACTATGGAATTTCCAAGGAAAAATATGAGGCATATTGTCTATATATGGTGCTGGACTGGGAGAAGGATATAGAATGTGATCGTCAGTTGGAAGTTCGCGCCATTGGGAGAGAAGAAAGAGAACTGAAGATAGGAGCGTTATTGCGCGAGGTTTATCAGGTATCTGTCGGAGAGAGTCAGTGGGGTATAGGAGGCGTTACAGTGATCGCATGGATCCTTTTTCTTTTGGAGACATTGATTAGAAAGCGTTGGGCGTCTCTATGTGGAGGAGTTGTGTTTTTGGGAGGTGCGCGAACGGCGGTTTGGAGTTTTTTGGTCTGGGGGGGTAGACTTCCGGTGAGAGTCACTTTTCCGCTGATGGCGTGCGAGACTATGTTTTTGTTGGTGTTGGTTTGGAATGATTGTGTAGGATGGAAGAACGCACTCTGGAAGAAAGGTTTGTTGATTTTGGGCAGTCTGATCTTTTGTATAGCAGGCATTTCTTCCGGCAAATTGCAGAGTCGTTTTGTGAGGGAGATGAATGAAGGACAGGCAA
This sequence comes from Candidatus Gastranaerophilales bacterium, assembly GCA_023663225.1. Taxonomy (GTDB): domain Bacteria; phylum Bacillota; class Clostridia; order Lachnospirales; family Lachnospiraceae; genus Acetatifactor. Next base: position 3,239 of record JAMPHU010000084.1, on the reverse strand, counting down.
TCTTTATGGAAGGACTGAAGGAAATGCAAGAATATTTCCAGAATCGGCCGCAAGACAGGTTTTTGGTAGACGCTAACTCATTGAGTTCCTATAAGGGCAATGTATTTGAGACTTCCATATATCACCCTATCAATGCTGTGGTCAGTGGCGGCTGGTTTTCTAACAGTCCCGGCGCACAGCAAAGATTGAAGGATTATCTGGGTGACACGGACGGTTTTTATTTTGTGATCTATGCAGATGGAAACCAGGAGAATACCCCCCAATTTGCCTATCTGGTTCAGGAGATGGGAGCAGGGCCAAAGCTGGTCGAAATGTGGACAGCATCTCATGGAGGTGTCTATGGGTTTTATTATTTTGAGGGAGCGTTTCCCTTTCAATATCTATAGCACGGCAAAAGCCTTTACATCATGTTATTAGAATGATTTCAAATCATAGATAGTTTTGGAGGTATCCTATGGCAATTTACAATATCACAGACTACGGCGCAGTGCCGGACAGCGGCATGGCATGTACACAGGCGATCCAGAGGGCGATCGATCTGTGTGACAAAAACGGCACGGTGTATATCCCGAAGGGCAGATTCCTCTCGGGAGCGGTTTTTTTGAAAAGCGATATGACATTATTCCTTGAGGAAGGGGCACGTCTGGTCGGGACGGGGAAGTTAGAAGATTTTCCGCTGATGGGTTATCCCTATGAGGGGTTGGATCAACTGTGCTACGCAAGCCTGATCAATACGGATGGCGCTCCCCACAGGAATATTACCATCGACGGCAAAGGTGTGATAGATGCGAACGGCGTCGCCCTGTTCCATGCGGAGATGGATGAGAACAGAGGGAAAAGGGGGCGTGCCGTATGCATACGGAATACGGAAAACGTGACCATCAAAAATGTTACGCTCCGGCAGTCGCCGGCATGGTGCCTGCATTTGATTTATTGCCGGAATGTGCTGATCGAGGGGATTGAAGTTCATTCCAAATATGATGAAAACGGGAACAAATATGCCATATTCAACTGTGACGGTATCGATATCGATTCCTGCAAGGATGTGCGGATTACCCGTTCTCTGATCGCGAGTCAGGATGACTGCATAGCCGTAAAGTCGGGCAGGAATGAGGAAGGCCGCAGGGTGGGCATCCCATCGGAAAATATTGTGATAGAAAACTGTGTTTTTAAAAGCGGTTTTGGCGTCGCGATGGGAAGTGAGATGTCCGGCGGTGTGCGAGATGTTTTTGTGCAAAACTGCACTTTTGAAAACACGCACAGTATCGTAAGCATCAAGACGGTGCGGGGACGGGGGGCATATATCCGAAATATTCACTATGAAAATTGTTCCCTCGTAAATAAAAGCACAGAGTATCAGGATACAAAATGGTTCCGAGGCGCGATCTATATTGACGGCTTTTACGGAGAAGAAAAATTTGATGCAGATCAGCCGACGGAGGTTGACGAGGGCACGCCTGTGGTAGACGGAATCTTTTTGGAAAATATTACGTTGGATACCGTTGCCGGAAATGCGGTTTATCTGTACGGTCTGCCGGAAATGCCTTTTCAGAATATCACTTTGAAAGATGTGAAAGCACATGGGCAGTATGGTTTGAAAGTGAAAAATATTGAAAACCTACAACTTATCCATACAGATATCAGAGGAGACGAAGATTGAAAGGCGCCCGCCGCGGTCGGATTACTCCTTCCCGGAAAGCGCCCTGAAACTGTTTAATGTTCTTTCATTTGATACTCTTTATCCTCGTCCATCATTGCCAGCATGATATCCGCGCACTGTGGATCAAATTGGGTTCCCCTGCCTTTTACGATCTCTGCGCGAACAACCTCCTGCGGCAGGACATCGCGGTAACTTCTCTTGGATGTCATGGCGTCATAAGCGTCCGCGACACCGATGATCCTGGCTACAAAGGGGATATTCTCACCCGAAAGTCCGTCAGGGTAGCCGGTGCCGTCATATTTTTCATGGTGAGACCTTGTTCCGTCTGCAATGTGGGGGATATCCGATATCGTATTCAGAATATCGACGCCTATGACGGGGTGCTGTTGGATGACCTTATATTCTTCGTCTGTGAGTTTTCCGGTCTTATTGATAATGGTATCCGGTATTCCGATTTTTCCGATGTCATGGAGCAGTCCCATCCAGTAAATATCCTGCTGTTCCTGTTCGGACAAATCCAGTCTTGCTGCTATCTTTCTGGAATAATCGGCGACTCGCTCCGAGTGACCCTTGGTGTACTTATCTTTTGCGTCGATTGTCTTTGCAAGCGTCAGGATCACTTGCTCTGACAAATGCTCTAATTTTTCTCTTCTGTCCTCGGCAGCTTTTGTCTGTCGTTTGACTTCCTTTTGCAGGCTCTTACGGAGATCTTCCAGCTCTGCCAGCGTTTTGGTCAACATCTGATAATCCGGAGTCTCCATGGCGAACAGGATGATCACGGCGGCGATCGAGCAGGTAAATACGGACAGCAGAACATCGGGAAACCACAACATCTGCAAAACCGGCCCCAATATGCACAGGACGATGTAAGCGATGATGGAAAAGAATTGCTTTTTTCGGAATTGCTTTCGGTTTTTGAACAGGATATATGCGGAACACAATATGTAATACACGGGAACGATATAAACGAGCAGATACAGACTTCCGTGCGTATATGTCCCGTTTTGATCAAAGCCGAATATGTATCCGGTAAACAGATTCAAAAAGAGCAGTATACATTGTGCGATCAGCAAAAACTTGTTGACGGACAGGACGGTCTTTTTACTTTCATTTGACGATACACAGCTTTCCACGTATTGCACAAAAGTATAGGCCAGACAAAAGGTCGATAGAAAGTAGGCCGTGTTCGCGAGCATATTCAATGCGACAGGGATCACACTGCCATAAGTGATCGTAACAGCAGTCACAATATCCATCAGTTCCGCCAACATCAGGTATTTTATCAATGTTCTAAATTTTTTGTTGACCTCTGTCTGATTGGAATAATATAAGCAAAAATGAACGTAAAACACTGAAGTAAACAGCAGTCCGGCCAACTCAAAATCAATGTTGTAGACTAATTCCATGATCATGCCTCCCTAAATGTGGCGCTATCAAAAGATACCTGTATTATGATAACCTAAATTGCCAAAAATGGGAAGAGTTTTTGTACAAATATTTTTACACGTGAAAAAAGGAGCACAAGTTGCAAAGCTTCAGGGACGTGCAGCCAAATGGCTGCGGCAGTTTCGGGAGGAAT
>JAMPHU010000083.1 GCA_023663225.1 Candidatus Gastranaerophilales bacterium | reverse complement strand
CAGATGAAAATGTAAAAGTTTCCATGACGGAAAAGCAGAAAGTAAAAGAGATCACTGACAGGCTGGAGGCGGGCTTAAAGGAGCTGTTTGAAATACTCAAAAATAATGTTGACAAATCCCCAGTCGGCGGTTATAATGAATCAGTGTGTGGAAAGACACGATGTATGATCAATGTGCATAGGAGCCAATATGTTAGTAAATTTATCCGATGTATTGACATCTTCGGGCAAAGTGTTTCAGGTCGAGGTTCCATTGGAGCTTGACAGCCTGCGGACCCGCATGGGTGTTTTCCCGATCAGGGAGAAGGAGCCTGCAGCGTTTGTGTTCACCAATATCGGCGAGGGCAAGGCGAGCGTGACGGGCAGCGTCAGGTTGAAATTTGAGACCAGGTGCGACAGATGTCTGGCGGAAACGGTTACAGAGCTTTTTCTATCATTTGACAGGATCGTCACCGCTCCCGATGTGGACGCAGAGGAGGATGAGGACAGCCGGGAATGTATGGAAGGTTATCAGTTGAATGCCGAGGCTTTTGTGTACAATGAGATTCTGGTAAACTGGCCTGTGAAGATTCTGTGCAGGGAAGACTGTAAGGGCGTATGTCCCAAGTGCGGACAGAATCTAAACATGGGGGACTGCGGCTGCGATACCTTTGTGCCGGATCCCCGCATGGCGGCGATAAAAGACATTTTCAACGGGAGTAAGGAGGTGTAACGATGGGTGCTATTTGTCCCAAGAACAAATCTTCTAAGAGTAGAAGAGATAAGAGGAGAGCTAACTGGAAGATGAGCGCTCCTACCCTTGTGAGATGCAGTAAATGCAAGGCGCTGATGGTGCCGCACAGAGTGTGCAAGGCATGTGGTTCTTACAATAAGAAGCAGGTTGTCAGTGTAGATTAAGATCGGGCAGGAACAAAGACTTTCCCTGTTTTTGGGGAAAGTTTTTTTGTATGTAACAGTTTAGCCTTTTTAGATTGCCGCGAATGTCGTTGTGCGGAGGATACTTAGCTCCAGCGGGGTAATTGTTCCCATGAGGAACCGTTGAAACACGTCGGCACTAATAGTAAACGTTGTTGACTATAGCTGACGTACTTTGTCAGCTTATGTGCCGTTACGTGTTTCATCGAGTGAGAACGTGTCCGAATGGGAATGATTGCCCCGCTGGAGCGTAACTTGTCGTAACTTGCCGTAACATTTGGGCAATCGGGAGGGGCTGAACGGTTACTTTGTTTCACTTTGTGCTTGATTTTTGTATAGCGGTCTAGTATATTAATGTAAGATGCTATACGCAGAGTAAAATTTGGAAGGAAGATACGCAATGGCTGAACTGGTAAATGTAGCGGTGGATGCTATGGGCGGCGACAATGCTCCGGGAGAGATCGTAAAGGGCGCTGTGGAAGCCGTCAACGAAGACAAGCGCGTGAAGGTGTTTTTGGTGGGCAGAGAGCCTCTGATTCGGGAGGAGCTGAAGAAATACACCTACGATGCAGAGCAGTTGGAAGTGGTTCATGCGGAGGAAGTCATTGAGATGGCGGAGCCGCCTGTCATGGCCATCCGCAAGAAAAAGGATTCCTCTATCGTGAAGGCGCTCTACATGGTCAAGGACGGAAGATGCGACGCGTTTGTGTCTGCGGGCAGCACCGGCGCTGTGCTGGTGGGCGGACAAGTGATCGTGGGGCGGATCAAGAGCGTGGAGAGACCTCCCCTTGCGCCGCTGATTCCCACCGACACCGAGAAGGGCGTCAGTCTGTTGATCGACTGCGGAGCGAACGTGGACGCGAGACCTTCCCATCTGGTACAGTTTGCCAAGATGGGCAGCGTTTATATGGAACATGTCATGGGCGTCAGGAATCCGAAAGTCGGCATCGTCAATATCGGCGCCGAGGAGGAGAAAGGCAATGCGCTGGTCAAGGAGACCTTCCCTCTTTTGCGTAACTGCCCCGACATCAATTTTGTCGGCAGCGTGGAGGCGCGGGATATTCCGGCGGGAGCGGTGGACGTGGTGGTCTGCGAAGCTTTTGTGGGCAACGTTATCCTGAAGATGTATGAGGGCGTGGGAGGCGTGCTGATTGACAAGGTGAAGAGCGGCATGATGAGCTCGCTGCGCAGCAAGATCGGAGCGCTTTTGGTCAAACCGGCGCTCAAGAGCACACTCAAGGCTTTCGACACTGAGCAGTACGGCGGAGCGCCCCTGCTTGGTTTAAACGGTCTGGTGGTCAAGACCCACGGCAGCAGCAAAGCGATTGAGATCAAAAATTCGATCTTACAGTGCATCACGTTCAAAGAGCAAAAGATCAATGAGAAGATAAAAGAGAAGATCTTGTTGGAAGATCCGATCAAACAATAAAAGAGAAAATAAAAACGGAGGCAGAAAAATGGAATTTGAAAAATTGAAAAAGGTGATTGCGGAAGTATTGAATGTAGATCCGGACGAGATCACGATGGCGACGACCTTTACGGACGATCTGGGAGCGGATTCTCTGGATATCTACCAGATCATTATGGGAATCGAGGAAGAATTCGATATTGAGATTCCGGCGGAGGTCGCGGAGAAGATCACCACCGTAGAGCAGGCTGTCGAGATGATCAAGAACGCTGTAAATTAAATCTGAATCGATTGTGTTCCCGAATTGGCTTCTGATACGATTCGGGAACCTTTGTATGCAGGGAGGATATATGTTAAAAGGATATACGCTTGAGATGTTGGAGGAGCGTATCGGATATGTGTTTAAGAACCGCAGGCTTTTGCAGCAGGCGTTGACCCACAGCTCCTTCACCAACGAGCAGAAGATCAACAAGGCGAAGGATTACGAGCGTCTGGAATTTTTGGGGGACGCCGTGCTGGAACTGGTATCCAGCGAATTTCTTTTTCAGGAACATTCCGACATGCCGGAGGGGGAGCTGACCAAAATGCGCGCTTCCATGGTGTGTGAACCTTCTTTGGCGTTTTGCGCGAAAGATCTGGAGCTTGGGTGTTTCATCCGTCTGGGCAAAGGGGAGGAGAACACCGGAGGCAGGACGCGGGACAGCATTATATCGGATGTCATGGAGGCGGTGATCGGGGCGCTCTATCTGGACGGCGGGATGGTTCCCGCCAAGACGTTCATCGATAGGTTTATTTTATCCGATCTGGAGGATAAGCGTCTGTTTTATGACAGTAAGAGCAGCTTACAGGAGTTGATCCAGGGGAAACTGAAGAAAGAGTTCCACTATGAGCTTTTGAAGGAGCAGGGGCCGGAGCATGACAAGACCTTTGAGGTGGAGCTTTTTATGGAGGATGAGAGCCTTGGAACGGGGACGGGGAGAACAAAAAAGGCGGCGGAGCAGCAGGCGGCATATCGGGCGCTCCTGCTTTTGAGGGATAGAGGATATGTATTTAAAAAGCATTGAGGTACAAGGCTTTAAATCATTTGCAAACAAGATTACTTTTCAGTTCCACAATGGGATCACAGGGATCGTGGGGCCCAACGGGAGCGGAAAGAGCAATGTGGCGGACGCGGTGAGATGGGTGCTGGGCGAACAGCGCATCAAGCAACTGCGCGGAGCCAGTATGCAGGATGTCATTTTCTCGGGAACAGAGACCAGAAAACCGTTGAGCTATGCCTATGTGGCGATCACGCTGGACAATTCTGACCATCAGCTTGCCATCGATTACGAGGAGGTGACGGTGGCGAGAAGGATCTACCGCTCCGGAGAAAGTGAATATCTGATCAACGGCACCCCCTGCAGGCTCAGGGATGTGAACGAGCTCTTTTATGACACCGGTATCGGCAAGGAAGGGTATTCCATCATCGGGCAGGGCCAGATCGACCGTATTTTGAGCGGGAAGCCGGAGGAGCGCAGAGAGCTTTTCGACGAGGCGGCGGGCATCGTGAAATTCAAGAGACGCAAGGCGGCGGCGCAGACCAAGTTAGAGCACGAGAAGCAAAATCTGGTGCGTGTGAACGATATCTTGTCGGAGCTGGAAAAACAGGTGGCGCCTTTGGAGAAACAGTCTGAGACGGCCAGAATCTACCTGAGAAAAAAGGAAGAATTAAAGACGCTGGACGTCAATGTATTCCTTTTGGAAAACCGACGTCTAAAGGAGCAGCTCGACGCCACGGAGGAAAAATTCAGGCTGGCAAGCGCGGATTTGCAGGACACCACGGGGAAATATGAGAACATCAAAGAAGAATATGAACGCATCCAGGAGGAGATCGAGCGTCTGGACGCGGCCATCGAGCAGGCCAGAAGCAGTTTAAACGACACCGGACTGACAAGGGGGCGTCTGGAGGGCGAGATCAATGTCTTGAAGGAGCAGATCAACTCCGCCAGAGACAGTGAAAAACACTTGACCAACCGCCGCACCGCGCTGGAGGAGGAAATCTCTGTCAGGAACAAAGAGAAAGAGGCGATCCTTGCGCAGAAGGGCGATGTGGACGAACAAGTGCAACAGATCACCGCCACCGCCGAGCAAGTGCGGGGGCAGCTTGAGACGGTACAAAAAAGGATTGCCGAGCTGAATCAAAGTATTGAGAACGGCAAAAATACCATTATCGGAGAACTGAATCAGCGCGCCACGATCCGCTCCAAGATGGGCAGTTTCGACGCCAAGATGGAGCAGATCAATATCCGCAGAGCGGAGTTAAATTCCCGCCTGCTGCGCGTGAAGTCGGACGAGGAAGCGCGCGAGGAAACGATCAAAAATCTGGAGGAAACCTTCCGGTCTCTCGGCGTGGAACTGCGGGAACTGGCACAAAAACAGGCGGGTTGCGAGAAAGAGCTTTCAGGCTGCAGGGAACAGCTTTCCGCCGAGGATGCCGCGCTGCGTGAGAATCAGGCGAAGTATCATCAGGAGCGCTCCAAGCTGGAGGCTTTGTCCAATCTGACGGAGCGCTACGAGGGTTACGGCGGCAGCGTCAAGAAGGTCATGGAACAAAAAGACCGGGAGAAAGGCATTATAGGCGTGGTGGCGGATATCATCAAGGTGGACAAAAAGTACGAGACCGCCATCGAGACCGCTCTGGGCGGCAATATCCAGAATATTGTCGCAGACAATGAGGACACTGCCAAAAAGATGATCGCCTATTTAAAGAGCAACAAGCTGGGGCGCGCCACCTTCCTGCCTCTGACCAGCATCACGCATCCCCAGGAGTTCAGAAACAAAGAGGTTCTCGCGGAGAAGGGCGTGATCGGCATAGCCGACGAGCTGGTGAGTGTCGAGAAGCGTTACAGCAATGTGGCCAAGTCCATGTTGGGACGTATCCTGGTGGTGGATCATGTGGACAATGCGGTGAAGATCGCCAGAAAGTTTGACTACAGTATCCGCATGGTGACGCTGGAGGGCGAGCTTTTGGTGCCGGGCGGCGCCATCAGCGGCGGAGCCTTCAAAAACAACAGCAACCTTCTCGGGCGCAGGCGCGAGATCGAGGAACTGGAAAAGAAGGTGAAGGAGCTTAAAAAGGCCGTCGGGGACAGCGAGCAGGAGATCGAGAATATCAAGAACAGGCGAAATCGTCTGCGCGTGGATGTGGAGGCGTTAAAGGCCGACATCCAGAGGAAAAATATCGAACAGAACACCGCCAGACTCAACATCAGCCAGGAGCGGGAACGCATGGAGGAGGAAGTGCAGAGCGCGCAGTCCCTCCAGAACGAGCAGCATGAGATTGAGAACAGCATCTTGGAGATCAAAAGTGGCAAAGAGAGCATCTCACAAGAGTTGGCGGCCAGTGAAGAACTGGAGAAGCGCACTCAGGAGCAGATCCTTGTCTTTCAGAAAGAGCTGGAGGAGAACCGCACCCGGGAGACCGAGGCCGCGTCCCAGGTTGCCGAGTGGGATCTGAAAGTGGAGAAGATGTTGCAGTCCCAGACCTTCCAACAGACCAACATGGACCGTATCGTCAGCGAGATCGAAAAGAGCCGGTCAGAGTTGGAGGAGATTCTGACCGCGCTGGCGGAGAACGCTGCCTCCGTGGAGCAAAAGAATTTAAGTATCACAGAGTTGGAAAAGACCATCACCGCTTCTTTTGACGCGCAGAATGAGTTTGAGCAAAAATTGAAAGAGGATATCGCGAGAAAAGAGGAGATTGCCGCCAAGCAGAAAACTTTCTTCCAGACCAGAGAGAATCTGTCCGAGCAGATGAGTTCGCTGGACAAGGAGGTCTATCGCTTGAACGCCCAAAAGGAGCGGCTGGAAGAGTCGGTGGAGAGCCAGATCAACTACATGTGGGATGAGTATGAGATCACTTTGAGCGATGCGGCCGCGATCCGAAACGAGGAGATGAACGATCTGACCGCCATGAAGCGGGAGATCGGTTCTTTGAAAGACCAGATCCGAAAGCTGGGGGATGTGAATGTGAACGCCATCGAGGATTACAAGAATTTGATGGAGCGGTTTACCTTTATGCGGACGCAGCGGGACGATCTGGTGGAGGCGGAAAAGACGTTGGAGAATATCATCGAAGAGCTGGACGCTTCCATGAGAAAACAGTTCACGGAGAAATTTGCAGAGATCAACAGAGAGTTCGACAAGGTGTTTAAGGAATTGTTCGGCGGCGGAAAAGGCACGCTGGAGCTGATGGAGGACGAGGATATTTTGGAGGCGGGCATCCGTATCATCGCCCAACCCCCCGGCAAGAAGCTGCAGAACATGATGCAGCTTTCCGGCGGCGAGAAGGCGCTCTCCGCCATCTCCCTTTTGTTTGCCATCCAGAATTTAAAGCCTTCGCCGTTTTGCCTTTTGGATGAGATCGAGGCGGCGTTGGACGACTCCAATGTGGGGCGTTTTGCAAAATATTTACATAAGCTGACAAAGCACACGCAGTTTATTGTGATCACGCACAGAAGAGGGACGATGGAGCAGGTGGACAGGCTTTACGGCATCACCATGCAGGAAAAAGGCGTGTCCATGTTAGTCAGCGTCAATTTGATCGACAAGGATCTGACATAATGGCGGACGCTTAAAAAGGGAGCGGACGAGGGGAGGATTGTCTATGGAAGAAGAAAAGAAAGGTTTTTTTGCCAGGCTGAAAGCGGGGCTCTCCAAGACCAGAGCCAATATCGTGCGGGGGATCGACTCCGTGTTCAGCGGTTTTTCCGCTATCGACGACGATTTCTATGAGGAGCTGGAAGAGATTCTGATCATGGGGGATATCGGCGTCAACGCTACCGGCGAGATCGTGGAACGTCTGCGAAAGCAGGTGAAGGAAAAACATATCAAGGAACCGTCTGAGTGCAAACAGCTTTTGGTGGACAGCATCAAGGAGCAGATGAGTGTGAACGAGGCGGCGTATGATTTTGAGAAAAAGCAGTCCGTGATCATGGTCATCGGCGTCAACGGCGTGGGCAAGACCACCACGGTGGGAAAGCTGGCCGGAAAACTCAAAAACGGCGGCAGAAAGGTGCTGATCGCGGCGGCGGACACCTTCCGCGCGGCGGCGGGAGACCAGTTGGCCGAGTGGGCGAAAAGGGCGGATGTGCCTGTGGTCGGCGGCAGCGAGGGCGCAGACCCCGCCAGCGTGGTGTTTGACGCGGTGAATGCGGCGAAGGCCCGAGGCGTGGATGTGCTGTTGATCGACACGGCGGGCAGGCTGCACAACAAAAAGAACCTGATGGAAGAATTAAAAAAGATGAACCGCATCGTGGACCGCGAATTTCCCGACGCTCACAGGGAGAACCTGATCGTGTTGGACGGCACTACGGGGCAAAATGCCATGGTGCAGGCGAGAGAGTTCGGCGAGGTGGCCGATCTGACGGGGATCGTCCTGACCAAGATGGACGGCACTGCCAAGGGCGGCATTGCGGTGGCGATCCAGTCGGAGCTGAATGTGCCGGTGAAATATATCGGCGTGGGCGAGACGATAGAGGATCTGCAGAAATTTAATTCGGACGAGTTTGTGAACGCGCTGTTTGAGATAGAAGGATCTGCAAGTACGGTTTGAAAGATACAGATTAAAAATGCGCCGGGGGCAGCGCGGAAATGAGGATGAAAATGGGAGAAGAAATGTTGACTTTGGAGAAATTTGAGGAGGCCAGCGAGGTCGTGAAGCGCGTGACGCTGGAGACCAAGCTGGTGTACAGCGACTATTTCAGCAGACAGACGGGCAACAAGGTGTTTCTGAAACCAGAGAACATGCAGTTCACCGGCGCCTACAAGCTGCGCGGAGCCTATTACAAGATAAGCTCCTTGTCCCAGGAGGAGAGGGATAAGGGATTGATCACCGCCTCCGCCGGCAACCATGCCCAGGGGGTCGCTTACGCCGCCAAGTGCTATGGCGCAAAGGCGACGATTGTGATGCCTACGGTCACACCGCTGATCAAGGTGAACCGCACCAAAAATTATGGCGCCGATGTGGTGCTGCACGGAGATGTGTACGATGAGTCCTGCGCCAGAGCCTATGAGTTAGCCCAGGAGCACGGCTACACTTTTATCCATCCCTTTGACGATCTCACGGTGGCCACCGGACAGGGCACGATCGCCATGGAGATCGTGAAGGAACTGCCCCTTGTGGACTATATACTGGTTCCGATCGGGGGCGGCGGACTGGCGACAGGCGTCTCCACCTTGGCAAAACTCTTAAATCCCAAGATCAAAGTGATCGGCGTGGAACCCGCAGGGGCAAATTGTATGCAGGAATCCTTAAAGAACGGACAGGTGACTACCCTGTCTACGGTCAGCACCATCGCGGACGGCACGGCGGTCAAGACGCCCGGAACCTTGTTGTTCCCCTATCTGCAAAAGAATCTGGACGATATCATCACGGTGGACGACGAGGAGCTGGTGGTGGCGTTTCTGGACATGGTGGAAAATCACAAGATGGTGGTGGAAAATTCGGGACTGCTCACGGTGGCGGCGTTAAAACATCTGAATGTCAAAAACAAAAAGGTGGTGTCCATTTTAAGCGGCGGCAACATGGATATGATCACCATGTCCTCCGTGGTGCAGCAGGGATTGATCCTGCGGGATCGAATCTTCACGGTGTCCGTGCTCTTGCCGGACAAGCCGGGTGAACTCAGCAGAGTCGCCTCCATCATCGCGGGTGTGAGCGGCAATGTGATCAAGCTGGAGCACAATCAGTTTGTCTCCATCAATCGAAACGCGGCCGTGGAATTGCGCATCACGATGGAGGCATTCGGCACGGAACACAAGAAACAGATTATGGAAGCGCTGGAAAAGGAGGATTACAAGCCTAAGCTGGTGCGCACCAATATCTGACAGATGGAAGGATAAAGCGGTATAGATTCTCCGGGAGCGGGCAAGCTATTAACAAGCGGCAGTCGGACAAAATGGAGGGACTATGGAGAATCGTATCGGGCAGGAGCAAAAACTGCAAGAAAAGGAAAAACGGACAGGCTGGCGGCTGGTGAGAGACTATTTGGTCATCACCGTGTCAGCCTTACTTTATGCGGTGGCGATCAGTCTTTTTTTGGATCCCAACTCTCTGGCACCGGGAGGCGTCAGCGGCATCTCTATTATTTTGAGCAGAGTCGTAGGCCTGCCGACCGGCACTTGGATCCTGCTTCTCAATATTCCCATTTTGACGGTGGGAGCCTGGAAGTTTGGCGGGCGGTTTATTTTGTCCACGGTCTACAGCACGGTCATGACCTCTTTTTTTACCAACACCCTCGCGGACAGGGGAGCTGTGACAAATGATCCCCTTCTGGCGGCGCTGTGCGGCAGCGCGTTGATCGCCCTCGCCCTGGGATGGACGTTCAAGGCCGGAGGAACCACGGGAGGCATGGATATCATCATCAAACTGCTGCGCCTGCGATTCCCCTATCTCAGGACAGGATTTCTGTTTTTGCTGATCGATATCATGGTGGTCAGTCTGTCGGCATTCGTGTTTCAAAATGTGGATCAGGCCCTCTACGCGGGTATTGTGGTGTATATGGTCTCCGTGATCTTGGATCTGGTTTTGTACGGAAAAGATGGGGCGAAACTCATCTATGTGATCAGCGACCAGGCGGAAGCGATCGCGCGGCGGATTTTGGAGGAATTAGATATCGGCGTCACTTATATTCAGGGAGCCGGAGCTTACAGCGGCAAGGAAAAGCGGGTGATTTTGTGCGTGCTGCGCAAAAACCTTTCTCCCAAGGCGGAAGAGATCATCAGAAGGGAGGACCCCGAGGCTTTTCTGATCGTCTCCAGCGCATCGGAGATTTATGGGGAGGGATATAAGAATATTTTCAGCGAAAAGCTGTGAGGGAGCAGGCGGAGTCAAAAGGGCTGCGGCAGACGGCAGATGCGGAAGCTATGAATCTCATATAAAAGTTTGAAATAACAAAAACAAGTCTCCGAAATACAGAGACTTGTTTTTATGTACACTTACATTACATATCTTAGCACATAGGAAAAGAAAAGTCTAGTAAAATTTTTATGGGGCGATATACTTTAGGGTAGCGGGTACTTTTCACAGGGTCGCAAGCAAGGTATGTGCCCGTGAGGCAAACAGCCTTAGAATAGCCGAGTTTCGGTTGGGTGTTTTCTAACAGCGCGAAATCAGGAACTTGTAACTTTCGGGGCGGTTTCAACGGGCATCCATGCCCGATGAAACCTGAAATGCACATCCATGTGCATTTTTCCCTGGGAGACTTAACCGCGCTGTAAGAAAACGCTCCAACCTGCACAAGGCTGTTCTAAGGCTGTTTGCCTCGCGGGCACTGATGTACTGGAGTAGGTGTGAAAAGTAATAACCACTCAAGTTGTTTTTGCTGAGGATGGAGCGAGTGTCATTGTGCGGATGGTATATTCCAACGCAGACACGCTTTCGCTGCACCTCGCTCGTAGCGGTACATAAGCTGACAAAGTACGTCAGCTAAGTACCGACGTGTTTCAACGGTTCCTCATGGGAACAATTACCCCGCTGGAGCTTAGTAACTAGCAATGTCAGATGGTTTTTAACGGTTGTTGTAATCCGAATTGTGCGGATGGTATACTCCATAAGCAGACGCTAGCGAGCCGTCGGTACTTAGCTGCTGTCTTTTAGCAGCTTATGTACCGCTACGAGCGAGGTGCAGCGAAAGCGTGTCTGCGTTGGAATATACCGTCCACACAATGACGGTTGCGGCAATCTGAAAAGGTGGAACTGCTACGATTTATGGTGTGTGAGGACAAAAAGGAGGGAGCCGATATGGACAAGGAACGGGAATTGCAGGAAGAGCAGGCGCATTTTGCGGCGTGCAGGCAGTTGATTGCGGATAACACAGAAAAATATCAGAGAGAGTATGAGAAAAGGCATGAGGAGACGGCGCGGTTGATGAAGGTCATCGGTTCGGGGGATCCGGAATTGTATGATCGGGCCATGACCAGCGCCAGTTTGGAACAAAATGCGGCGGAGAGGCTGCGGCAGAGTAAGGCGGCGCTGCGTCAGCCATACTTTGGGCGGATCGATTACAGTGAAGCTTTGAAGGATGGGGAGGAGCGGATTTATATTGGCAAGCATGGCGTGTTTAAAAATCGCACTGAGGTGGTGATCGTGGACTGGCGCGCTCCGGTATCTAGCGTTTACTATGAGAATGAGTTGGGGGAGGGAGCGTATCGTCTGCCGGACGGAACGTTGATAGAGATCGATCTGAAGCAAAAGAGAACTTATGATGTGCAGGAGGGGAAGTTACAAGGGTTTTATGACAGTGATGTGGCGGCCAATGATGCGCTGCTTGTGCAGTATTTGTCTCAAAATAAGGATGTGGTGCTGGGGGATATCATCGCCACGATCCAGAAAGAGCAGGATCGGATCATACGGGAATCGCCCTTTGTCAATATTTTGGTGCAGGGGGTGGCAGGGAGCGGCAAGACCACGGTGGCCATGCACAGGATCTCTTATATCCTTTACAATTACGGCGAGCGGTTTTTGTCCAATGAATTTTGTATTATAGGCGGCAGCGATCTGCTGCTTGACTATATCACGGCCAGCCTGCCAGAGTTGGATGTGCCGAATATCAAGCAGAAGCGCATGGATGTTATGCTGACGCATCTTTTGGGGAAGGAGTGGAAAAACAAGAAGCATCATGTGATAGAGCCTGTGGAGGACGCGGCGGTGCGCAGCAAAATGCCTTTTATGCTGGAGCTGGAATTATACCTGATGAGACTGCGGGAGCGATATGTGGATTGCGGGGAATTGCGCGACCCACAGTTGGGAGTGATCTTGTCGGCGGAAAATAATCGTCGGCTGCTTGTGGAGAACCCAAATCTCAGCGTCGTACAGCTTTTGAAGCTTCTGGAGGAGCGGAAGCGCACCAGGCTCAAATTCCTATGTCCGGATGGGCAGGAGGCGTATTTGAAAAACAAGATACGTCAGTACAAGGATTATTTCAAGGAGCGGCTTCCCAAGGCGGATATCTACCGGATTTACGCCAATTTTTTGGAAGAATATGATCGTGTGGAGCCTGGGGCGCTCAATCTGGAGGAGCACGAGAAAAAACGTTTGGCGGGTGCTTATGATGTGTACGACCTGGCGGCGCTTTTGATGATTCAATATCGCATCACCAGGAAAAAGGAGGATGAGGAATTTGGGCAGATTTTTATCGATGAAGCGCAGGACTTTGGAGTGACTCTTTATTATGCGCTTCGGAAAGTACTGCCGAAATGTTATTTTACGGTTATGGGGGATGTGTCGCAGAACATCAATTTTGAGACGGGCATGAACGATTGGGAGGAACTGAAAAAGTGGATGTTTGGCGGGGAGAAGGATGTGTTCTGCCTGCTGTCCAAAAGTTACCGCAACACCATTGAAATCACGGAGTACGCGGGAGAAATTTTACAGAAAGCTTCCTTTGGCCGCTATCGGATCGAACCGGTGATCCGGCATGGACTGCCGGTGCAGGAGGAAGTATTTGACACAGAGGAAGAGGCGGACGCAGAGGTGGCGCGCATTATCGAACGATCCCGCAAAAAGGGTTATCGCAGTATCGCGGTGATCTGTTGGAACGAGCAGGAGGCGGAGTGGGTGTCTAAATGGATTGCCGACGAGACGGTGCAGGTGTTGCCGGTGCGGCTGGTCAAAGGACTGGAGTTTGACGTGGCCATTTTGTTTAACATAAGGGCAGTTCGCCAAGCGAGCTACCCGTTGTTTTGTCTGGATAAAGAGCGTGCTCTGACCGCACAGGGGAGCGCGAAACTCTTGTATGTGGCGGCAACCCGCGCATTGCATGAGCTGTATCTGGTAGAGTGGGAGAGGACGCGAAGCTGAAGGGAGTGGGAGATGAAGAAGTTTGCTTTATTTTTGTCATTTCAAATAGAAAAATGTATATTTCAGAAGTTTCCTCTTGGAAAGCGGCGGTTGAAGCGATAGCATGAATCTATAACAGGTGAGCCGCGGATATGGTGACGGATGTGAAGCAGGTTTATTTTTGAACGGGAGGTATGCGTATGGAAAAGTATTGGAAAAAGGTCGTACTGTGTGCGTTGATATTGGCAATGTTGCTGCAGGGAGGATGCGGGCAGGAAGAAGCCGTTTTGCCGGAGTTGCTTTTCCAATATAAAGCCGATTACTGGGAGATTTATGATTTGAGTGAAAGCGCTGTTCCTGACAGGGAGAAGTTTGAAAATCTTACAAGAGAATATATGAAAGAGATACAGGAGCTTCTGGGATTGAACCAGTGGTGGAAGGAAAATAATCCTGATGCCGATACGTTGGTGGTGACGCTGATCATCACCAATCCGGAGGGAAAGAAATCCCACTCGGAGTATGGTACAAAAGGTTTGAAAAATGAGGTGGAAACTACCATTACCTTGGGAGGTTTTTTTCTGGCTCAGCCTGGCTATGACGGCTTTCTGGCCCATGAGCTGACTCATGTCATGGTGGGGCCGGTCTTTTCACAGTCCTTGGAAGAAGGACTCTGTTGCTATGTGCAGGACAGCGTAGGTGTAAAAAAAATCTTTTATCCGGGACTGCAGGAGATGGGTGTGGAGTACTGGCAGTGTTTTAAAATCTATTATGAGTATACAAAGGAAACATGGGCGGGCAGCGCAGAGGAAGTGTATGCAAGTGTGACGGACTCTATAGGAAAAGCGGGGAGAGGCTATGATTTCAGCGGTCATGCGAGAACGATCTGGCAGTGGTACTGTGAATCTTTTGTGAGATATCTTATGGAACAATATGGAACGGACAAGGTGTTAGAGCTGATGGATGTGGGAGAAAATGAAGCATCCTATGAGCAGATTCTGGGCAGAACCTTGGAAGAGCTTCGGGCGGACTGGTTTTTGTATGTGGAGTCCATTGAACAGGAATATACCTGGGAGGACGCGGACGCAATAGAGGAGGAATACCTTAAAGAATATAAGCGTTAAAAAAGCGATAGTATCGCTGTGGTGATGCTACATTCAAGGACTATGGCAACATAGTCCTTGAAATACTTTATGGGA